>JALYVZ010000389.1 GCA_030852965.1 Actinomycetota bacterium
CGGCCGGTGTCCAGCCCGAGCCACAGCCGGGCGCCCGCGACGCCGACCCGGCTGCCCCGCGCAAGGCCCTCTCACCTCGCGACCGGGCACTCACCGTGGCGCATCTGCACGTGAGCCGGCACGGCGCGTTGCCCTCGGTGCGCGAGCTGCAATCGCAGGCCCACGTCAGCCGGGGCACCGCGCACACCGCGATCCAGGCACTACGAGCGCAGGCGAACGGCCTGCATGTGGTCACCGAGACCCCCGACGAGAGGCCCGAGCCGTGATCACCACCCGTCAAGACAGCAGCAGTTCCAGCACTCAACCAGTCAGATTCAGCCACTCACGATCAGTAACCACGCCAGTCACACCCAGTAGTAGTCCAGTCCACAAGCAAGAGATCAACGACGGAGCGCACCCATGCATCACGATCGTTGGGCGTGTCGCGCCTTCGGCGTGTCGCCCTTCGGGCTGCACGGCCGTGGCGGCGCCACGAACCACGCTGTTGATCTTCGTCGGTCTGTTGAGGGGGTTCTGAGGTGTTGCGGATCAAGTCGGGGCACTCGGTGCGCTACTACACCGACGCGACGTCGGAGGCGAAGGAGAACTACTACACCGGCGCGGTCTCCGAAGGTGAGCCGCCGGGCCGCTGGTACGGCGGCGGCGCCGAGCAGCTCGGGCTGTCCGGTCTGGTGAAGACCCAGGACATGATCGGCGTCTATGAGCGGTTCCTTGATCCACGGGACGCCGGGTTTGCTGATCCGTCGCAGTGGGACGAGGTGTCCACGTTGGGACACACGGGACGCAACTACTTGTCCGAGGACCAGATCTACGCCGCCGCGTTGGACGCGGAGCCGGACGCGGACGCGGCGCGGCGGGACGAGTTGCGGGTCGAGGCGGGACAGCGTGCCCGGCACAACGTTTCCTATCACGACGCCACGTTCTCGGTTCCGAAGTCGGTGACGGTGGCGCACGCGGCGTTCGAGGCGCAGGAGATTGCCGCCCGCCGTCGGGGCGATGTGGACTCGGCGGCGGCGTGGGGGGTGCTGCGCAAGGCGGTGGAGGATGCGATCTGGGCGGGCAACAACGCCGCCCTGGACTACCTCTCGATGCACGCCGGGTTCTCCCGGATCGGGCATCACGGCGGCGCCGGGGGCCGGTGGATCGACGCCCACGGCTTCACCGTGGCGTCGTTCTTCCAGCACGACTCGCGGGATCACGACCCGCATCTGCACATCCACAACACGATCTTGAACCGGGTGTTGTGCGCTGATGGGGTGTGGCGGACGGTGGACGGGCGTGCGCTGCGCGCGTTTAGGGGCGCGGCGGCGTCGGTGGGGGAGCGGGTCACCGAGGCTCGCCTCGCGGAGTCGCTGGGGGTGTTGTCCGCGACCCGCCCGGACGGGAAGTCCCGCGAGTTGGTCGGGGTCGATCAGGTGCTGTGTGGGTTGTTGTCCTCGCGTAACCGGGCGATCGGGCCGAAGGCGGCGGAGCTGATCGCGGCGTTCGAGGCCCGGCACGGCTGGGCGCCGACGGCGCTGGTGCGTGACCGGCTCTCCCATCAGGCGCAGCTGCTGACGCGGCGTTCCAAGACCGGCGCGGAGACCATCGAAGCGCGCCTGGATCGGGTCGAGGCGCAGCTGGCCGACGAGTTGGGCACCGGGTTCGCCCAGGTCGCGCACGACGTGCTGGCGATGGCCCAAGGCGAGCGGGCGGCGGCGGCGGTGTGGTCGGCGCGGGAGGTGTTGGAGACCGCGTTGGCGGCGGTGCAGGAGAAGCAGTCGGCGTGGAGCGCCCCGGATCTGACCCGGGAGATCTCGAACGCGCTGCCGGACAACCTCGGGATCACCGACGGCACCGAAATGGGGTGGCTGCTCGACGAGCTGACCGACCAAGGTCTCGCGCTGGCGATCGCGCTGGACGTGGCCAAGCCCGGCGACCTGGTGAGCGCCCCGCAGTTTCGGCTGGCGAACGGCCGCTCGGCGTTCGTCGCCCCCGGCCGGGCCCGGTATGCCACCCCGGAGCAGCTGCACACCGAACGGCTGCTGGTCGCGGCGTCGAGCAGCCGGGACGCCGCCGCGACGAGCACGGCGGCGGCGCGGGCGTTTGTCGAGGGGTTGGCCGAGTCCGGGATCGAACTGGGCGCCGATCAGGCCGCCGTCATCACCGGTGTCCTGACTTGCGGGGCCCGGGTCGAGTCCCTGGTCGGGCCGGCCGGTGCGGGGAAGTCGTTCGTGCTGGGTGTGCTGGCGCAGGCGTGGTCGCAGCCGCGCACCTGGGCACAGCCCGGGGTACCGGTGCCGGCGGTGGTGGGGCGGGTGTTCGGCCTGGCAGCCAGCCAACGCGCCACCAGCGTGCTGGCCGCCGAAGGCATCACCGCGGCGAACACCGCCGCCTGGTTGGCCGCGCAGGTTCGGCTGGGCGAGAACCGAGGCAAGGAGGGCGATCAGGCTTGGGCGTTGCGGGCGGGGGATCTGGTGGTGATCGACGAGTCGTCGATGGCCGACACTCCCGCCATCGCCGCCGTGCACGCCCGGGTGGCGGCGGCCGGAGCGAAGCTGCTGCTCGTGGGGGACCACAAGCAGTTGGGCGCGGTCGGCGCCGGCGGCCTGGGTGAGCTGCTCGCCGAACGGGGCCGCTGCTACGAGCTGACCGAGGTCCGCCGCTTCCACGCCCCTTGGGAACGCGGCGCCTCGCTGCGGCTGCGCGCGGGTGAGGTGGCGGCGTTGGAGGATTATCACCGGGAGGGGCGCATCCTCGACGGCGGCACCCTCGAAGCCGCCGAAACCCGAGCCGCGGTGGGGTGGCTGGCCGACACCCTCGCCGGGAAGCACTCGATCCTGGTGGTCGATTCCAACGAGCAGGCCGCCCGCATCAACTCTGCGTTGCGGGCCCGGTTGGTGGAACTGGGACGGGTCTGCGAGGAGGGCCTGCTGCTGGGTCGGGACGGCACCATCGCCGGGGTCGGGGACATGGTGCAGGCCCGCCGTCTGGCGTGGGACCTCGCCGGGTTTCAGGGCAACCGGCGCGGTCCGATCACCCGCGAGCAGTACCGGGTGTTGGAGACCCGCGACGACGGCAGCATGGTTGTGGCCCCCATTGTCACCGTGAGTGGGCCGGACGGGGTGGAGGTGTTGGGCGAGCGGATGACGCTGCCCGCTTCCTACGTCGACGCCGATCTGACGTTGGGCTATGCCGCGACGGTGCACACCGCCGAGGGGCTGACCGTGGACACCGGGCACACCGTCGCCACACCGCGCACCAGCGCGAACGCCCTCTACCCGGCCACGACACGGGGCCGGGAATCCAACCACCTCTACGTCGTCACCCGCAGCGCCGACCAGGACGCCAGCACCGGGGAGGTCGCCCAAGCGCTGACCCGGAACCCGCGCGCGGTGCTGGCCACCATCCTCGAGGCAGGCGAATCGGAGCGCTCCGCGACCGCGTGGGCCACCGACTCCGCCGCCGAAGCCGTATCCGTGCGGACGGCCGCCGAACGGCTCGCCGCCGTCGCCGAGGTCACCCTCGCCGAACGCACCAGCGCCTGGCTCGACGAGCTGACCCACAGCGGGGAGCTGACGATCGTGCAGCGGCGCCGGCTGGCGGCCGAGGACGGCGGGGCGAAACTCGGACCGATCCTGCGGC
>JALYVZ010000110.1 GCA_030852965.1 Actinomycetota bacterium
GCTGTTCGTCGGGCGGCTGCTGGCCGGGGTGAGCAGCGGCGTGGTGTTCGGGGCCGGTACCGCCTGGTTGCGGGAGTCCTCGCTCCCGCCGGTGGGCGCCGCCAGCCCAGCGACCGCGGCGCGGCGGGCCGCCGTCGCGATGACCGGAGGGTTCAGCGTGGGGCCACTGGTGACGGGACTGCTCGCGCAGTGGGGGCCGGCACCGAGTGTCGTGCCGTACCTCCCGCACATCGCCCTGATGGTCGTGGTGCTGCTGGGGTTGCGCCGCGCTCCGGAGACGGTCGCCGACCGGACCGACCGCGCGGTGCGCCTGTCGGTGCCCGGTGTGCGCGGCCCGCGTTTCCGCCGAGTCGTGGCACCGATGGCGCCGTGGGTGTTCGCCGCCCCGGCAATCGCGTTCGCCCTGCTCCCGAGCGTGGTCCGCGCCGACCACGCAACCAACGGCATCGCGCTGACCGGCGCGATCGGCTGCCTCACGGCGCTGGCCGGAGTGCTGGTCCAACCGCTGGCGCGGCGGCTGGAAGCCCATGCCCAGAGCAACCGTGCCGGCATCACCGGGCTGCTGGTCCTCGCCGCCGGGCTGGTGCTCGCCGCGGTCGCCGCGCACACCCAGGACGTCTGGCTGCTGGTGCCCTGCGCGATCGTGCTCGGTGGCGCCTACGGCCTGTGCCTGGTCGCCGGGCTCATCGAGGTCCAGCGCCTCGCCGAGGACGGTGCGCTCGCAGGGCTGACCGCCGCCTACTATGCGCTGACCTACCTCGGCTTCGGCGCCCCCTACCTGCTGACCCTGGCCGCGCACCTGGCCGGCTACCCGGTGCTGCTGACTATCGCCGCCGTGCTCGCGCTGGGTACCTCGGTGTTGGTCGCGCGACGCTCCGCCGAGGTCGTCGGGGTGCAGGCCCGATGACCGGCCCAGCGCTCACCGTGCGCGAGACGGTCGATGCGATCCGACGCGGCGAGGCCGACGTGCGCGAGATCGTCTGGAGTTCCCTCGACCGGGCCCGGGAGCTTTCCGGCCTCAACGCGTTCATCGCGGTCGCGGACGACTCGACGATCGAGACCCTGACCCGGTCGGGCCCGGCCGAGCTCCCGCAGGCCGAGCTCGCGCTTGCCGGACTGCCGATCGCGGTGAAGGACAGCATCGACGTCGCCGGCTTCCCGTGCACCGCCGGAACCCCGGCGCTCCGTGACTGGCGCCCGGCCGAGGACGCGGGAGTAGTTAGTCGGCTGCGCGAGGCGGGCGCGGTCGTCGTCGGCAAGAACAACCTTCACGAACTGGGCATCGGCATCACCTCCAACAACCCGACCTTCGGGCCGGTCCGCAACCCCTACGACCCACTGCTCATCGCCGGCGGAAGCAGCGGTGGTGGGGCGGCCGCGGTTGCCGCCGGGGTCGTACCGCTCGCGCTCGGCGCGGATACCGCCGGCTCGGTCCGGATCCCGGCCTCGCTGTGTGGCTGCGTCGGGTTCCGCCCGACCACCGGCCGTTACCCGTCGGACGGGGTCATCCCGCTGTCCCACACCCGAGACACCGTCGGGCTGCTCACCCGCACCGTGTCCGACGCGCAGCTCGTCGACCACGTCATCACCGGCGCGGCACCCATGACCGCCGACCTCGCCGGCCGCCGTCTGGGGGTGCCGCGGCCGTATTTCTACGACGACCTCGACGATGACACCCGACCGGTGATCGAGGACGCACTGCTGCGTCTCGCCGAAGCCGGCGCGGTCCTGGTCGAGACCGAGGTGCCCGACCTCGCGGCGCTCACGACTCCGGTGTCGCTCCCCCTGACGTTCTACGAATGGCCGCGAGACCTCGGGCGATACCTCGCCGCCGGCCGCTGCCCGGTCTCGCTCGCGGAGATCGCCGACGCGATGGCCGGCGACAACGAGCGGGGATGGCTGCGCAACGAGCTGTGGGGCAACGGTGTGGAGCACGCCCAGTACCTGGACATCATCGGCCGAGGCAGACCACGGGTGCTCGACGCGTACCGGGAAACCTTCGTCCGCGATCACCTCGACGCGCTCGTCCTTCCGACGACACCGCTGCCTGCGCGACCGATTGGCCAGGACGCGACGGTGACCATCAATGGGCAGCAACGGGGGACCCTCGCGGCCTACCTGCGCAACACCGACCCGTCCGCGGTCGTCGGACTGCCCAGCATCACGGTCCCGGCCGGCCTGTCCGCCACCGGTCTCCCGATCGGGCTGAGCTTCGACGGGCTCCCCGGCCACGACGCGCCCCTGCTCGCGCTCGCGGCGGCCTTCCAACACTCCGGGCCCCTGCTGCCGCCGCCGAGCGGCCGGTGCCTGACGACCAGCCAGAGGATGGTTGGGTCGGGAGCTGGCACGGTGGCAGTGGCCGACCGGTAGGTCCCGGGGCGTGTGTTCCGCCGGTTTTCCGAACGGGTTGGTGAGCGGCGGTCGGGTTCTCGCGGGCGTGGGGCACGTCTATCTGGCTGGTTGCGTGCACATCGTAAGCAGGTCTTGCAATGCTGGGGTGCTGCTGTCGGGGCGCCAGGCGAGGGCGAGTTGGGTAACCGGGACGGGTTCGGTGAACCGTCGTAGGAGCACGCCTCGGCGGCTGAGCCGGCGGGCTCGGGTGCGGTCGAGGATGGAGATCCCGGCGCCGGAGGCGACCGCGGCGATGATGCGTTCGGCGTCGGGTTCCTCGATCCGGGTGGTGGGCGGTGCCTCGCCCCAGACCGCGCTGAGGATCCGGCGTTGGGTGGCGAGGGGGTGCTCGCGGGGGACCACAGCGACCATCTCGCTGAGGGCGACGAGCCTTGTCTCGAGCTCCGCGTCGTTGATGGGCGGTCGCACGAAGGCGACGTCGATCGCTCTGGCGGAGCTGTTCGAGGTTCCAGCTGGTCCAGCCGGTGGCGGTGTGGACGGTGACGTCGGGGTGCGCAGCGCGGAAGCGGGCAAGCAGGTCGTCGGTGTCGAGGTCGGCGCCCGAGCGGGTGTTCTTCCTGATGGGCGCGGAGCTGTTCCTGCTGCCGCCGCTGTTGACGACCATCGCCGCTGACCTACACGTCGGCGCGGCCGCGACAGCCTGGGTGCTGACCTCCTACGTGCTGACCTACGCCCTGACCAGCCCACCGCTGGCCGCGCTCAGCGACCGATTCGGCCGCCGAGAGGTGATCCTCACCGGGGTCGCGATCTTCGCGTTCGGTGATCTGGCCTGCGCGCTGGCGCCCACCCTGACGCTGCTCGTCGTCGCACACGCGGTCAGCGGTCTTGGCGGTGCGCTGGCCGCACCCGCGATCTTGGCCTATCTCGGCGAGACCGCCACTCCGGACGAGCGGGGCCGCGCCGTATCGAGGGGAGCGGCCATGTACGCCGCCGGACAGATCGTCGGTGTCCCGCTCGGTGTGCTGCTCGCGACCAGTCTGGGCTGGCGGTAGGCCTTCGCCAGCGTGACAGCGGGCCTGGTCATCAGCGGTTGTGCGATCGCTGTTGGCTTGACGAACCAGCCGACCGCGCCACCACGCGATCCGCGCCGCGAGCTGCTCTGTCGGCGTCATTGCGGCTGTGGACCCAGCCCAGTTTCGCGCTGTGCCTGGTGGCGACGACCCTCACCCAGGCCGCTCGGCTGGGCAGCTACACCTACCTCGGCGTGCTCTACGCCCACCGATTCGGCTACTCCACGCTGCAACTCGGTCTCATCGGCGCACTCGTGGGGGTTGGATCGATGACCGGGTCGCTGCTGGCCGGACCGATCCTGGACCGGTGGCGCCGACGTGGGCGAAACGTCCCCCTGCTGCTGAAAGGCAGATCGACCAGGCCTGCCCGAGCCCAGCCCGATTGCGTGGGCGGTCGTGTGCGGGACGGTAATCACGGAGCGGAAAGCCGGGCGAGTAGCGGGCTGGCAACGGCGAGACCGAGGGCGAGGCCAGCGACCCCGATCAGTGCGGCAGGCAGCGTGAAAGCGCCGGCGACCAGTCCGACAGCCGCTGGGCCCCCAACGAACCCGAGGTAGGCGATGGTGATCACCGTGCCGGTCGCGGCACCCTGAGGGCCGTATCGTGGACGCCCAGCCAGCGCAATCAGCGTCAGCGCACACGCTGGTCCCCAGACCTGCCACCGCAATGCCCCCGAGCACCCATCCAATGGTAGGCCCGAGTGCGGCGAGCGCGCTGCCTGCCGCGGCCAGCGCGGCGGAGGTGCCGAACAGAGCAGCCGGGCTGATGCTGGACGGGAGGCGGTGTGCGCCGAGGCGGCCGGCGGCGGCGGCGAGCGCGAACACCGCCGGCGCAAACGCCGCGACCCGCAGCGAAGCACCGACGGTGGCGTGCAGCTGAATCGCACCCCACGACTGCCACGCGTTCTCGACCAGATAGGCACACGCCGCCAACGTGCCCAGCACCAGCAGCGGCCACGACAAACCAACCCCCCGCGCCTGCGACGACACCGGCGAGCCGGCCACCGCCACGTCGCACACCGCCGTGACAGCGGCCGCCGCCAGCAACACCACACCGACAACGCCCAACGCCCAGGCCCGGCCTTCGCCGACGTCGGTCAACGCCGCCACGCCCAGGCTGCTCGCGACCACCGCAAGGGAAAACAGCCCGTGCGCCAGGTTCAGCACGGGCCGTCCCCGCGATTGCGTCCGCACCGCGGCCGCGTTGATGGCCGCGTCCACCCCACCGGAACACACCCCGATCAGCAGCAGCGCAGCCGACAGGGCGACGACCCCGTGGACGAATACGGGCACGACCCCAACGGTCCCCAGCGCCGCGACCGACACCGGCAACACCCACCGTTCCGCACGATCGGTCAGGCCATCGACCCACCGAATCGTGAGCAACGCACCGAGGCCGACCCACAACAAGGCGGCACCGAGTTCGGCGTCGCTCACTCCGGCCTCGAGCTGAACCCGAGGCAGCGATGCCCCCCATGTCCCCCAGAAGCCCCCGAAGCCGGCGAAGCCGACCAGCGCGCGCACCCGACCCTTCGTCGTGTCAGCCGCGCCGCGCACACCCACAGTCTTAACGATGCCAATCCCGCGGCCACTCCCGAACACGGGACGGGCTGGGCTCTTGCGCCGTGTCGTAAGACGATCGGCTACGACAAGGAGTACTCACGCTCCACCCGTGACCAAGCCGGGAACCCACTCGTTCGTGGCTGGTGACGCGTTCTGAACCGGCACTTCGGCGGTGAGTTCAGCCTGGCTGAGGGGTTCCTCGCTGGGAACGGGCCGATCGGTGGTGGCTCGACCCTGGCCGAGCGTCCACGAGGTGGCGACGGAACGCGGCTCAGCTCCGGGCGTTCTTGACCATGGTGCGAACCTGCGCTGGCGCTGTCTTCGGGAGCGCGGCGGCGAGCACCGCGACGGCGAGTCCGGCGGCGGCGAGGGTGGCGCCGACCCAGCTGGGGGAGGTGTAACCGAGTCCGGCGCTGATGGTCAGTCCGCCGAGGTAGGCGCCGAGGGCGTTGCCGAGGTTGAAGGCGGCGATGTTGGCCGCCGAGGCGAAGGCGTTGGCGGCGCCGGCTTGTTTCAGGACGCGGATCTGCAGGGCGGGGACGGTAGCGAAGCCGACGACCAGCGCGGTGGTGGCCAGGGCGAGCCAGAGCCGCGGGTGCCGGAACGCGGCGAGCTCACGGCGCAGCGCTTCGTCGACGGCGCGTGGTTGAGCCGGGACGAGCCGGGCCATCATCAGGGCGAGCAGCACGTGCTTGCGCGGCAGCCGGGTCGCGGCGGCGGTCAGGGCGGGAGCCCCGATGACCACGCCGAGCGCGTAGCCGGAGACCAGCAGTTCCGCGCTGGGAATCGAGACCGACAGGTCGACGGCGACGTCGGGCAGCAGCCCGACGATCACGAACTCGGTGGTACCGATGGCGAAGGCGCTCATCGCCAGCGCGAGCAGGGCCAGTGGCGCCCGCTTGTTGTGCTCGATCAGCACCATCAGAGCTGCCGTAGTGCGCCGCCGTCGACGGCCCATTCCGCGCCCGTGACCTGCCCGGCCAGCGGGCTGAGCAGGTAGACGATCACCCGGGCGACATCCTCGGGCGAGCCCAACCGTCCGGTCGGCAGGCGCCGGACGTCGCGCACGAAGTGCTCGATCGATTGCGGGACGGGCATGCCGAACTGGGTCGAGAGCTGTTCGGCGAAGCCACCGGGCTCGTCCCACATCCGAGTGCGGGTCGGGCCGGGTGTGACGACGTTCGACCGCACACCACGCGGGCTGAACTCGCCCGCCAACGTCTTGGACAGCGACAGCAGCGCCGTCTTGCTGGCGGCGTAGTCAACCAAGGGGACGTCCGGCAGCCGCGCCGCCTCGCTGGCCACATGCACGACGGCGCCACCGTGTTCGAGCAACGCGGGCAGCGCCGCTCGGGTCATCCGCACCGCGGTGTGGAAGTTGGTTCGAAGTGCTTGGTTTCGACGTCCAAACCAGCGTGCGTCGCACACCGCCGACCAGCCAGGTCCCTGTCCCGCCTAGCACCCACAGGGTCAGGCTCACGGGATTGACCAGCCGCCACGGCGGGCACACTGAGTACATGGCCGACTCCAATGAACTTGGCGAGTCCTGCGCACCCGCCGAGCCCGGCTACGACCTGACGACGTCGGGCTGGTGTCCTACGGCGCGCGCCGCGTCCCCGGACTACGCCGCGAGGAGCTCGCCCAACTCGCCGGGGTCAGCCCCACCTATTACACGCGCCTGGAACAGGGCCAGAGCCGCAACGCATCGGATGAAGTGCTCGAGGCAATCGCGCGGGCATTGCGCCTCGGCGAGGACGAGAGGCTGCACCTGCGCAACCTCGCCCGACCCGTGGCTGCCACCCGGCGCTCGGCGCCGCGTGCCGAGCAGGCGCGCGCCGGCACCCGCCAGCTGGTGCACGCGATACCTGATGTGGCGGTGATCGCGTTGGACCGCCGAAACGACGTGCTGGCCTGGAACGCCGTCGGCCACGCCCTGATCGCCGGGCACCTGGACATCAACGCGCCCGCTCGTCAAGCCGACCGACCCAACACCACCCGGCTGCTGTTCCTCGATCCGCACCACCGCGAGCTGCACAGCCGTTGGGACGAAGAAGCCCGCCGCGCGGTGTCCTCACTGCGCCTCGTCGCCGGTCAGCACCCCGAGGACCGCCAGCTCGCCGAGCTCATCGGGGAGCTGTGCATGAACAGCACCGAGTTCACCAAGCTCTGGTCCCGCAACTCCGTGCACAACTGCATCTATGGGACGAAGTACTACCACCACCCCAGCGTCGGGCCCATGGAGCTGGCGTTCGAGGTGCTCCAGCTGCCCGACGGCTCCGGGCAGCGCTTGCTCATGCTCACCGCCAAGCCCGGATCGCCCTCACACGCGGCGCTGACGCTGCTCGGCGGCGCCGCGTTCGCCAGCCAGCCAACCGGGATCGGCGAGCCCGGACAGCGGGCGGAGATGGCGACCAACAACTGACCGCTCCATCACGACGTTGTCAGGTACCCGACACCTCTGGAGGTTTGGCGAATGCCTGAGTTCCCCGACGCGCACCTTGAGTTGCTGAAACGCCACCTGGCGGCCGAGAACGCCCACGACCTGGACGGCACGCTCGCGACCCTCACCACGGACTGCGAGTTCGTCGATACGGGTAGCGGTGAGCGATGGCGCGGCCACGCCGAGGTCGGCGCTTACTACCAAGCTTGGTGGACGGCCTTTGACAACCACGTCAGTACTGAGGTGCGTCACTTCCCAGCGGCCGACCTGGCGATAGTCGAGACCCGCTGGACCGGGCGTCACGTGGCACCGTTCTGGGGCATCGAGGCGACCGGACGCCAGATCGACGTGCCGGTGCTGATCAAGGTGCCGATCCGCGACGGGCTGATGGCCGGCGAAACATTCTTCTGGGACCGCCTGAGCCTGCTGGAGCAGCTCCATGCAAGCCAGCAGGCAGCGACGCTGGCCGCTAGGGCGTGACGGGCCGCGTCCTGATCGCGGGCGCGACCGGGGCGATGGGCTCCCGACTCACGCATCGGCCCGCGGCGAACCTGGCCGTAGATGCTCCACGAGACAAGCTGACCGCTCCATCTCACGTTTCATCGACGGCGAGCGTCTACTGGGTGAGGCCGTGAACGCGGTCCTCGCCAGGCAGGTTCCGATAGGCAATGGGATGGGATGGACAGCCAATGCCGCAGGCACCGATGGAGACCCGGGCACCGATGGAGACCCGGGCACCGAGAGAGACCCGGGCACCGAGAGAGACCCGGGCACTGATGGAGACGCTGGCCGGTGCGGATCCGACGGCACCGACGGCGTGCCCGGACTGGACGGTGCACGAGCTGGTGGCGCACCTGGCGGCCGGCGCGAAGGAGAACGCGGACCTGATCGAGGACGTGCTCGCGGGGCGCCCGACCAGAGCGACCCGCTCGTTCGACGAGCGGGAGGCGGTGTTCGTCGCCATGCCCGACGAGCAGCTGCGTGACGAGCTGGCACGGGAAAGCACACGCAAGCTGGCCGCGGTCGACGCACTCGACGCGCTCGGACCGGACGCCACCTACGACTTCACCGGCCGCAAGTTCACCGCCGCCTTTGCGCGGACGCACGGGCGCAGCGAAGCCGCACTGCACCGCTGGGACATCGTCGGTGACGACGAGGTGGGGGAGACGCTGCTCGCGGCGCCGGAGCTGACCAGCCACGCCGTCGAGGTGCTCAACACGCTGCCGATGCTCTACGAAGCTCCGGCGTCCCGGGGCCGCGCGGCGGGTGTGTTCGGGCTGCGGATCGTGTTGCGCAGCCCCGCTGAGCCTGATGTGGTGCTGGCCATCACCTCGGACGGTGCCCGCTTCGAGCTGCGTGACGTCGGCGACCCCGCCGAAGGCGATGCCGCCGAAGGCGATGCCGTGATCACCACCGACGCGGCACATCGGTTGTTGGCCATCTGGGGGCGCCGAGCACCACAACACCCGGTCACGATCGAGGCCGACTCTCGGCTGTGGGCGACGGCGTCAGCGGTGCTCTGGGGCTCGGCGACCTGAGCGCGGGTGGCGATTGCTGAGGGCGGGTTCTTCCGTGCGAGGAAGTGACACGTCGGGTAAAGGGTGACGCCCCCCGCGGCCGCACTGAATGATGCGGGGGTGGCGACTGACGACGCGTCCGCCGGGATGAGTTCGCTGCGTCTGCTGCGCGCGAACGGCGCGTTCCGGTTGCTGTGGACGGCGCGCGCCGTGTCGTTCCTGGGTGACTCGCTCAGCCTGGTCGCGCTGATGCTCCACGTCGCCGCCAGCACCGGTCACGCCCTCGCGGTGGCGCTGCTGCTGCTGGTCGGTGACGGCGTGCCGGCTCTGTTCGGGCCACTGGCGGGCACGATCAGCGACCGGTTCGATCGCAAGCGGGTCCTGGTCGGCTGCGAGGTCGCGCAGGGCGTCCTCGTGGTGGCGATCGCGCTGTGGTTGCCGTCGCTGCCGCTGCTGCTCGTGCTGGTCGCACTGCGTGGGGTCGCCGCCCAGATCTTCCAGCCCGCATCCCGGGCTGTGGTCCCCGATGTCGTGCGCGATCGGGACCTGGAAGGCGCGAACGCCGCGATCGGGATCGGCACCAACGGTGGCGAGGCACTCGGACCGCTGGTCGCGGCGATCCTGCTTCCCGTGGTTGGTGTGCGCGGTGCGCTGCTCGTCGACGCGGCCACCTTTGTTGTCTCCGCTCTCCTGCTGGCGGTTTTGCCGCTACGGCTGCGCACGCCGGAGACCGACACCGAGCGGACGAGTTTGTGGCAGGACACCGGCGCTGGGCTGCGCTACATCGTGGCGACTCCGCTGGTCCGGACGATCGGTCTGGGGTTCTTCGCGATCGTCGCGTTCACCGGCATCGACGACGTCGCCCTGGTGTTCCTGGCCACGGACACCCTGGGCGCCGGCAGCTCCGCCGTCGCGGTTCTGCTGGCGGCGGTCGGTATCGGGTTGTTCATCGGCTACGCACTCCTGGCCCGACCACACCGGATCGGGATGGTGGCGCTGTTGCTTGCCGGCTTCGCCACCAGTAGCGCCGGTAACCTGCTCACCGGGCTGGCGTGGGCCGTGGCCGCCGCGTTCCTGTTCCAGGCCGTGCGCGGCCTGGGAATCGCGGCGCTGGACATCGCGGTGAACACGCTGCTGCAACGCAACGTGCCACCGGCCTATCTCGGGCGGGTGTTCGGCAGCCTGTACGCCGCTGTCGGCATCGCCGCCGCGCTCTCCTACGTCCTCGGCGGCCTGCTGATCGATGCCACCAACCCGCGCATCGCCTTCCTCATCGCCGGCAGCGGAGGACTCCTCACCACCGCGGTTGTGGCGATCGCGCTCCGACGATCGACTCCGCCGACCTCCACCTGACTCGTGGCGAGCGGGCTCTGGTTGAAGCGGATCGGCGAGAGTATCGGCCCACTACCGCCGCGTGCCTCAGGTGCCGAGGGGCCGACAACCGGACCCGCACGGTGACCAGGTTGGTTCCGAGCACCCGCACGGTCATGGCGTTGAGGGCGCGCAGCGGATGCCAGCCGACCATCCGACGTTGTCGGGCCAGGGTGTCGTCGTCGGGGAGTACTTCGGCCACCCCGGGCACCCAGCGGTACCGCCAACCGACCCGGAGCCGGATGCGCACCCTCGGCTCGCGCGCGATGTTGCGCACGTAGCCGGCCCGCAGCCCGTGCTCGGCGACGATCCAGAAGGTGTCGCCGTCCGCCCGTTCCCAACCGGGGTACGGCGCGGCTGCCCGGACACCCGGCCGCGAGTCTCCAGGATCGCCAGCCCCAACGGGTTGACGCCAACGGCCAGCAACGCCCGGATCAGCGGGTTGATCACCGACCGCTGCAGCGCGCGCACGACCAGCACCTTGGTTCGACGACTGCGTGCGGTGAGCACCAGGTTGGCCAGCAGCACGGCGCTCTGCGCCATCGGCGCCCAGATGCCGGGCCAGGCGTGCGGTTCGAGGGCGAACAGTCCCCAGGCCAGCGTGAGCGCCGCGGCGGTGGCCACGAGGAGCCCTCTGGGCAACCTCATACGAACGTATGTCTCATACGACTGTATGATTTTCGGTGTGGAGCCGATGTCAACCGTGAAACCGCGACAGGTCGCGCTCACCGTCGCGCTGCTGCGGATCGTCGCCGAGCACGGGCTCGACCAGGTCAGCGTGCGGGAGGTGGCCTCGGCGGCCGGGGTGTCCATCGGCACCGTGCAGCACTACTTCCCCACCAAGGACGCCATGCTGGCCGCCGCGTTCACCGAGGTCGTGCGTCGGATCCGAGTCCGGGTGGCCGCCGCCGAGCCTGGCCCGGACCCGCGGGCCAACCTGTCGGCGGTGTTGCGCGAGCTGCTTCCGCTGGACGCTCGCCGCGCCGACGAGGTGCGCATCCAGCTGGCGTTCGCGGC
>JALYVZ010000390.1 GCA_030852965.1 Actinomycetota bacterium
GGCCGCCGGCCGTGCCGTGCTCACCCAGCGGGGTCGGTTGCTGGCCGACGCCGTGGTCCTCGGCCTGCTCGGCGCATAGCGCGTGGCTGCCGAGGACTGCGGCCGCCGACGCCGCAAACACCGCGACGCCGGAGCGCAGAGCAGCGAGGAGCCGAGCCGTCGCCGATCAGGGGAGCAGGGTTAGCGCCTCGGTGTGCTTGGGGCGGACCGTGGCGAAATGCCGGTGATCGAGCGTGGCAACCTTCGACTCTCCGAACCGCTCGGTGAGGGCGAGCACGCTTGCGTCGACCACCCCGATCCGTAGGTCGGAGTAGGTGGTCTGGAGTTCGCGACACCGCACCAGATCGCCCGGTGTGGGAGGCTCGGGGCGGTAGGCGCCCTCGATGACGTCGTCGAGGAAGCTCAGCCACGCGTGCGCACCGAGTCGCCGCTGACACCAGTAGTCGAGTTCGGCGAGCACGAGTGCCGGTACGACGAGATTCTCGGACGTCGCACCCAGGAGTTCGGCGCAGGCTGCGTGATCGGGGTCGGCCGCGTCCAACGCGGCAAGGAGTGGCCCGGTGTCGCAGATCAGTGCCATCAGCGCGGGGGTTCGGCAATGGGTTCGGCGGTGACCTCCACTGCCGATCGGTCATCTGTAGAGCGGGCGACGCCGAACCTCGGCCGGCGACGCGCTCGGATCGCTGACGCCTTCTCCGCGACCGCCTCTGCCAAGACCGTCGTCAGCGACACCTCCCGCCGAGCGGCCTCGGCGGCGAGGGTGTCGAGGTCGTCACGATCGGCCGTCACCGTGGTTCGCCGTTCCCGCATCTCATTCATGATGCATGATTCTAGCCTAAGCTCGACGATGACCGGCGGCTTGGTTCGGTGCCGCCCCGTAGACTGACGAGAATGGTCGACCAGTGGAGGTGATCGCGCGTGAACACCGACGAGCGTCGGTTCGCCGTGCTGCGCGCGATCGTTGCCGACTACGTCGCCACCCAGGAGCCGGTGGGCTCCAAAGCCATCGTGGACCGGCACAACCTCGGAGTCTCCAGCGCCACTGTGCGCAACGACATGGCGGTGCTCGAGGACGACGGCTACATCGTCCAGCCGCACACCAGCGCCGGTCGGATCCCCACCGACAAGGGCTACCGCAGGTTCGTCGACAAGATCAGTCAGATCAAGCCACTTTCCGGTGCGGAGCGTCAGGCGATCCAGTCTTTCCTGGCCGGCGCGCTGGACCTGGACGACGTGCTGCGCCGCAGCGTGCGGCTTCTCGCGCAGCTCACCCGTCAGGTGGCGGTGGTTCAGTACCCGACGTTGACCCGGTCCACCGTGCGGCACCTGGAGCTGATCGCGCTCACCCCGGCCCGGCTGATGGTGGTGCTGATCACCGACAGCGGTCGGGTGGACCAGCGGATGGTTGATCTCGGCGAGGTGCTCAACGAGGAGTCGGTGGGTCGGATCCGGACGATGCTCAACGCCGCGATGGTCGGCCGGCGGCTCTCCGATGCATCTGTGCTGGTCGCCGAGCTGCCTGAGGGTGCGCCGAGTGACCTGCGCGGTCCGGTCACCACCCTGGCAATGGTGCTGCTCGACGCGCTGGTCGAGCACCCGGAGGAGCGGCTGGTGTTGGGCGGCACGGCCAACCTCACCCGCAATGTGGCCGACTTCCCCGGTTCGCTGAGGCAGGTGCTCGAAGCGCTCGAGGAACAGGTCGTGGTGCTGAAGCTGCTCGCCTCGGCGCACATCCCGGGAACCGTGCGGATCAGCATCGGCGAGGAGAACGAGGCCGAGGAGATGCGTTCGACGTCGGTGGTGTCCATCGGCTACGGCCCGGGTGAGATGCTGCTCGGCGGGATGGGTGTGGTCGGACCGACCCGGATGGACTATCCGAGCAACATCGCGGCGGTGCATGCGGTCGCCCGGTACGTAGGTGAGATCCTGGCCGGGGGCTAGGTCAGGAGGTGCGGGCCGGTCCGGTTCCGCGAGAGAAGTACGAGAGGGACATGGGGAACGCAAGGGTGGCCAGGGACTATTACGGGATCCTGGGTGTCGGCAAGGATGCCAGCCCGGACGAGATCAAGCGGGCCTACCGCAAGCTGGCTCGCGAGCTGCACCCTGACGTCAACCCCGAGCCCGGTGCGCGGGAGCGCTTCAACGAGGTCAGCACCGCCTACGAGGTGCTCACCGACCCGGAGAAGCGGCGCATCGTCGACCTCGGTGGCGACCCGATGGACAGCGGCGCGGGGCGCGGCGGGGGTGACCCGTTCTCCGGGTTCGGCGGCCTTGGCGACATCATGGACGCCTTCTTCGGTGGCTCCGGGGCCTCGGGCGGACGAGGCCCGCGCAGCCGGGTGCAGCCCGGTGCCGACGCGCTGATCCGGATGCGGTTGACCCTGGAGGAGTGTGCCGCCGGGCTCAGCAAGGAGCTCACGGTCGACACCGCGGTGCTGTGCACCGAGTGCACCGGCTCGGGCTGTGCAGCGGGCAGCTCGCCGACCAGGTGTGACACCTGCGGCGGCCGCGGCGAGGTGCAGAGCGTGCAGCGGTCGTTCCTCGGCCAGGTGGTCACCAACCGCACCTGCCCAACCTGTCGGGGTCTCGGCCAGATCATCCCGGACCCGTGCCGGCAGTGCGGCGGCGACGGCCGGGTGCGGGCCCGTCGCTCGGTGACGGTGAAGATGCCGGCCGGGGTCGCCGACGGGATGCGGGTGCGGTTGGCCGGCCAGGGCGAGGTCGGTTCCGGCGGCGGCCCGGCCGGTGATCTGTACGTCGAGGTCGAGGAGGCCCCGCACGACGTGTTCACTCGGGAGGGGGTGGACCTGCACTGCGTGCTGCCGCTGCCGATGACCGCCGCCGCGCTGGGCACCACGGTCCGGCTGCCGACGCTCACCGAGGGCGAGGAACTGGAGCTGGACGTGGAGCCCGGCACCCAGACCGGAGCCGTGCGCACCCTGCGTGGCAAGGGTCTTCCCCGGCTGCGGTCCACCGGACGGGTCGACGGCCGGGGCGATCTGATGGTGCACATCGAGGTGGTCACGCCTACCCGGTTGGACGCCCAGCAGACCGAGCTGTTGCGAGCGTTGGCCGCGCTGCGCGGCGAAGAGCAGCCGGACGCCGCTATGAACGGACGCAACGGTGGCGGGTTGTTCGCCCGGCTGCGCGGCACCCGAGGCGCCCGCTGAGCACACCCCCGCTTTTCCTGGTCGGCGAGCTTCCCGCCGGTGAGCTGGCTGAGCTCGCCGGCCCGGAGGGACGGCACGCGGTCACGGTGCGGCGGCTGCGGGTGGGTGAGCCGGTGCTGCTCGGCGACGGTCGGGGGGCTCGGGCGCTCGGTTCGGTGGTCGCGGTCGGCCGGGACACCCTCGGCGTGCGGCTGCTTCAGCGTGAGCTGGTACCGAGACCCACCCCGACGGTCACCGTGGCGCAGGCACTGGTGAAGGGCGACCGCGGCGAGCTGGCCGTCGAGCTGGCCACCGAGGCCGGGGTGGACGCGGTGCTGCCCTGGCGGGCCGCCCGATGCGTGGCACGCTGGGACGACGGTCCGCGCGGGGCGCGCGCGCTGCAGCGTTGGCGTTCGACCGCGCTGGCCGCCGCCAAGCAG
>JALYVZ010000111.1 GCA_030852965.1 Actinomycetota bacterium
GCTGGCGGCGGCGCGGGCCTGGGCGGCGTTCCGGGACGGCCCACTGGCCGACTACCACTCAGCGCGCGACCGGCCGGACCTGCACGGCACGTCGCGGTTGTCGCCGTACCTGCGCTTCGGCTGTCTGCACCCGCGGACACTGCTGGCGGACCTCGCGCGACAACAGGGCGCGGGACCTGACACCTACCGATCGGAGCTGGCCTGGCGGGAGTTCTACGCCGACGTGCTCTGGCACCGTCCCAGCACCGCGCGGCAGAACGCCGACAGTCGCTTCGACGCGCTGCCCACCGTCGACGGACCCGAGGCGAGACGCCGGTTCGATGCCTGGTGCGCGGGCCGGTCCGGCTATCCGATCGTGGACGCCGGGATGCGCCAACTGCTCGCCGAGGGCTGGCTGCACAACCGGGTGCGGATGATCGTGGCCAGCTTCCTGGTGAAGGACCTGCACCTGCCGTGGCAGTGCGGCGCGAGGCACTTCATGCGGCACCTGGTGGACGGAGACCTGGCCTCCAACCAGCACGGCTGGCAGTGGACGGCCGGCTCCGGCACCGACGCCGCCCCGTACTACCGGATCTTCAACCCGACCACCCAGGGCGAGCGCTTCGACCCGTCCGGCGACTACGTCCGGCACTATGTGCCCGAGCTGCGTGGCGTCCCCGGCAAGGCGGTGCACCGGCCGTGGAAACTGCCCGGCGGCCCGCCCGCCGGCTACCCGCCGCCGATGGTCGACCACACCGTCGAGCGGAAGGACGCGCTGGCCCGCTACGAGATCATCAAGGCCGCCCGCCGGGGAACCGGGTGAGCCGAGGGCGGCCCCACCCGGGGGCACCACCGGGTACGTAGTGCCGCTCAGGACGTCGTACAGCGCCTGCACGGCCGACAAACTTCCGGCTCTGCGGATCGTTGTTCAGGCTCTGCTGGAGGAAGACAGAGCTGATTTCGGATCAGCTGTGCAGGATCGCGGCCGCTGATCCGGGTGCAGCGCGCCGTGGACCGTCTCGGCGTCGAGGCCGTCTCCGGCGGCGGGACGACCGTCGAGGTGGCGGGCGTTGTGTTGGGGCAGGTCGGCGCAGCGCACCGGGACGCCCCCGACTCCACCGACGGCGCCGACCAGTAGCGGCTGGCGGATCTCGCCCAGCCCGAGGTAGCACCACGGGCCATCGACGAGCGTGCCGTCCTCGGTGCGGACGGTCGTGGCGAGCCGGGCCAGCCGGTAACGGTCGTCGCGGCCCTCGCAGCGATCCAGCACCTCGATCTGGTCGGGAGTGGCGAACCAGACCGCGTGCTGCTCCGTGACCCCGGGGGCGGCGGTCAGGACGGCGGGGCGTTGGCCGTCCCGTTGGCGCAGCCCGGCGGCCCAGACCGCGGCGACGTCCCGGGTGACGGCGCGGATCACTACCACCGGTCCGGCCAGCCCGAGTTGACGGCGCAGCCAGGTGATCTTCGACGGGCACCGGTTCGAGCCGTAGACCAGCAGCGGTAACCGGGCGGCCACCGTTGCCGCGTCGCGCTCGGTCAGCCAGTCGTCCAGGTCGGTGGTGCCCACCCGCCAACCGGCCAGCGCGGTGCGGTCGGGGCGTAGCGGGTGGCTGAGCTCATCGAGATGGACGAACGAGCACCGCGGCACGGCACCCGGGTAGGGATCGGCGGGGAACTCACGGTCCGGGAGCACACTGGCAATCATGCTGCCCCGCACGATCGACTGGGTGGAGGGCCGGATCGTGGTCGTGGACCAGACCCGGTTGCCCGAGCTGCGGTTATCGCGGCTGTCCACGCCGGACGAGCTGATCGACGCCATACAGCGTCTGGTGGTGCGCGGGGCGCCGGCGCTCGGGGTCGCGGGAGCGCTGGGGGTGGCGCTTTGCTCTGCATACCCGGGCGCAACACCCGGTGCGGCAGGTGGCGCGACACCCGGTGCGACATCTGCTGGAACACCGGTCGGGGCAGCCGACGCGGTCCGCGTTCTGGCCGCCCGGATCGCCGCCGCTCGGCCGACAGCGGCCAACCTGGCCTGGGGTGTGCGGACCGCGCTGGCGAAGGTGCCCGAGGGGCCGGACGCGGTGCTCGCGGCGGCGCTGCAGGTGCGCGATGACGACATCGCCTCCTGCCACACCATCGGCGACCGCGGCGCCGGCTGGCTGCGCGAACGGTGCGGTGATCAGCCGCTGCGGCTGCTCACGCACTGCAACGCCGGTGCGCTGGCCTGCGTGGAGTGGGGTACCGCGCTCGGCGTGGTGCGCTCGCTGCACGCCATGTCACGCGTGGCGTCGGTGCTGGTGGACGAGACTCGGCCGCTGCTGCAGGGGGCCCGGATCACCGCGTTCGAGCTGGCCCACGAGGGCATCCCGCACCGGGTGATCGTGGACGGCGCGGGACCATCGGCGATTGCCCGGGAGTTGGTGGACGCGGTGCTGGTCGGCGCGGACCGGATCGCCGCGAACGGTGACGTCGCGAACAAGATCGGCACCTATCCGCTGGCGCTCGCGGCGGCCCGTGCCGGCGTGCCGTTCGTGGTGGCCGCGCCAGAGTCGACCGTCGATCCGTATACCCCGGACGGAGCGGCGATCGAGATCGAGGACCGGGGAGCCGACGAGGTGCTGCTGGTCGCCGGGCATCGGGTTGGCCCGGTGGGCAGTCGTACGTGGAACCCGGCGTTCGACGTCACCCCGGCGGACCTGGTCAGCGCCATCTTCACCGAGCAGCGGGTCTGGCGGCCCTGACGTGCCTGACTCACGCCGTCATCGACCTGGGTGACCACCGCGTCGTTCGCGTAGCTCATCTCCAGCCACCGCCGTGGCTCCTGATCACGGTCCAGCGCCAGCAGGTCCGGCCCCACGACGTCCCGGTCGTGCACCCACACCCGCTCGGGATGAACCCGTGGCGGGGAACCTGTTCGAACGCCGGGCGCCACGCCGGGGACAGCTCTCCGCGCTCGGCCAGCCGGTGCTGACCGTCCACGGACCGCCATCCACCCGAACGGCCTGCCTCCGTGTCACGCGGCGGTGACCACCCATCACCCGGAAGGCCGCACGTTGATCAGCTCACCCGGGCCCGGTGGACCGGCGTTCGACGTCACCCGGCTGACCTGGTTAGTGCGGTATTCAGCGAGCGGCGGATCTGGCGGCCGGGGCTCGGTTGACCGACGATGGCTTACCTCGGGCTGGCGGTCTTGAGTCCGTGTGACGCGGCGGCGGCGGTCAGTCGGTCGTCGTAGCTGAGCAGCACGTCGACGTCCTCGCGGATCAGCATCGCGGTGGCCAGGTGGATGGCGTCCAGGCTGCGCAACATCGGATCCGGCAGTCGACTGGCGGACTCGATCACCGTGTCGGAGATGTCGAGAAGGGTGACTACAGCGAGCGCGGCATCGACAGCAGGCATTCGGGCGCGCCGGTTACGCAGGATGCCGCGTCGAGACTCAACGGCGAGCAGCTTGCTCGACACCAGCGCGTCCGGGTCGACCTCGTCCAGATAACGGCGTAGCGCTGGGGACTGCGGCTCGTCGAGCACACTCTTGAGAAATGCCGACGTATCGAGGTAGATCAATAACGTTCCTCGTCGCGCATCTCCTGAAGGACCTCGGACAGCAGCCGTTCTCCGGGCTCCGCCGGAAGCGGTGGCGGGAGGTCTCGCCAGCTACGGGTCGGTTGCGTGACCTGGCCGGCGGCGACCATGCGCTGGAACGTGGTCATGGTCGCATCCTCAGCTGGTACCAGGTAGGCGACCAACTTCCCACGCTCGGTGACAGGGACGCGTTTACCTGCCTTGGCCATGGCCACGTACCGCGAGGCGTTCTGCCGTAGCTCACGGATGCCGATGCTCTCGGGTAGGTGATCGGGCGCTGCCATGTCCAAAGAGTAGCACCTAGGTGCTACCTAATCACGAACCGCGGGCGACCCACTCCTCCAGGTGCGGAGACTCGGCGCCGATCCGGGTGGAGTCGCCGTGCCCGGTGCACACCTCGGTGTCGCCGGGCAGCGTCAACAAGGTCGTCCGGATCGACTCGATGATCGTGTCGAAGCTCGAGAACGACCGGCCTGTCGCTCCCGGCCCACCGTTGAACAGGGTGTCCCCAGAGAACACCACCGACAGCTCCGGCGAGTACAGACACGTTGAGCCCGGCGAATGCCCAGGGGTGACGAGACAACGCAGCTCCACCCCGCCAGCCCGCAGAATCTGGCCGTCGGTCAGCTCACCGTCTGGTTTGCGGTCCGGCCAGGTCAGCTCCCACAGCGGCGCCTCGGCGGGGTTGAGCAGGATCGGGCAGGCGAACCGGTCTGCCAGCGCGGGCGCCTGGTTGACGTGGTCGTCGTGCGCGTGCGTGCACACCACGCCCACCACGCGGCGGTCCCCGACGGCCTCGGCGATCGCGTCGGCGTCGTGCGCCGCATCGATGACCAGTACCTCGGACGCGTCGCCCACGAGCCAGACGTTGTTGTCGACGTCCCAGGTGCCGCCGTCCAACGAGAACGTGCCGGACGTGACGAGATGCTCGATCGGGCTCGAGCCGTCACCAGCCATCAGAGCACCACCACCGAGCGCAGCACCTCGCCGCGCTCCATCCGGTGGAACGCCTCCTCCACGTCGTCCAGCCCGATGGTCTCGCTGACGAACTTCTCCAGCGGCAGCCGCCCCTGCAGGTGCAGGTCGACCAGCATCGGGAGGTCGCGGCTGGGCAGGCAGTCGCCGTACCAGGACGACTTGGTGGCCCCGCCCCGGCCGAACACGTCGATCAGTGGCAGCTCGATCGTCATCTCCGGGGTGGGCACGCCGACCAGGACGGCGGTACCGGCCAGGTCACGGGCGTAGAACGCCTGCTTGAAGGTTTCCGGCCGACCCACCGCATCGATGACCACGTTGGCCCCGTTGCCGTCGGTCAGCTCCTGGATTGCCTCCACCGCGTCGACCTCGCGGGAGTTGACGGTGTGGGTGGCGCCGAACTCGCGCGCCCACTCCAGCTTCCGGGGATCGATGTCCACCGCGATGATCGTGGTGGCACCGGCCAGTTTCGCGCCCGCGATCGCCGCGTTGCCCACCCCACCGCAGCCGATCACCGCTATCGAGTCACCCCGCCCGACGCCGCCGGTGTTGATCGCCGCACCGATACCGGCCATCACCCCGCAGCCCAGCAACCCCGCCACCTCAGGCTTGACGCCTGCGTTCACCAACGTGGCCTGCCCGGCGTGCACCAACGTCTTCTCCGCGAACGCGCCGATTCCCAGCGCCGGCGACAACGGCTGACCGCTGGCCAGCGTCATCGGCTGGGCGGCGTTGTGCGTGGAGAAGCAGTACCACGGCTCGCCGCGCCGGCAGGCCCGGCAGGTACCGTCCACCGCGCGCCAGTTCAGGATCACGAAATCGCCCGGCGCGACATCGGTGACCCCGGCGCCCACCGACTCCACCACACCGGCCGCCTCATGCCCGAGCAGGAACGGGAACTCGTCGTTGATCCCGCCCGCGCGGTAGTGCAGGTCGGTGTGACAGACCCCGCAGGCCTGCACCTTGACCACGGCCTCGCCCGGGCCGGGGTCCGGCACGGTGATCGTCTCGAGCGTCACCGGCCGACCCTTGCTGTGTGCGACGACCCCGCGTACCTCTTGCGCCATTGCTGACTCCCGCGTCGTGATCTTCCTGCCCGTCGGGCATGCGTTCGTTTTCAGCCTGCCAAGGGCTGAGGCTGATGCTCCGAACGCTGCGCTGTGCGTGATGTCTCGGCGAACGCCGAGCCCCCGCCCGCCGCCCCTCAGTCCAGAACGACGGGGGCTCGTGATCGAAGGTCGCGACAGGTGGTAGCTGTGGTGCCGTTTCCGAGCGTAGCGCCCGGCCGGGTGTCGGTCCATCGCCGCGGCAATGGCACTCCTGCGGGCGTACCGCTCGGCGATGTCGGAGACCACTCCATCCCAGACGCCGATCGTTGCCCCGTCACCGACGAACCGATCCAGCTCGGCGGCCGGCACCTGGATGGTGCGGGTGAGCGCGGCCAGCTCCGGGCCAGGTGGCATGTCAGCCACCCGGGTGTACGCGTTCGATTCTCGCATGAGGCGAACATACGTGCGATCACCGACAGTTTCGGACGCTGTCGCCGCCGGCGGACGTCCCACTATTCGAGTTGTGCACCAGGCGTAACGTCAGTGTTCGGTCAGCCGGAACTCCCTGCCCGCCGGTGGGGGCTGGCCATCCGCATGGACCTGTGGTGCCGTGACGGGCCGGAGCGTGTGATGGAGGGGGACAGATGTCGGTCGGGCCGCCCTACGGACCACCACCCCAGTGGGGCCCGGTGCAGCAGGCACGGGCTCCGCGGCGCTTGCGGTTCCCCAAGGTCGTGCAGGGGGTTGTCGCCGCGGTCGTGGTCGGATTGGTCGGCGGTGTCGTGTGGGCGGCGGTGTCACCGAGCCAGACGGTGGCCGACGTCAGGCTGGAGGCGCACTCCACTCCCGGTGACAACCCGTTCATGGCCCCGGTCGGCGAGGACCAGCCGGGCATGGCACCGCCGACTGGTTCCGCGGGCATATTCTCCGGCGGCACTCCAGGCCTGTACGCCGACAGCGGTGACCATCCCGCCTGCGACGCCCAGACTCTGGTGTCGAACCTGCAGAACGACACCGCGAAAGCCGCCGCCTGGGCGCAAGCGCTGAACATCAGCACCCAGGACGTCCCCAGCTACGTACAGAGTCTCAATCCGGTACTGCTGCGCACCGATACCGCTGTGACCGAGCACGGCTACGACGCGCCGAAGTACGTTTCCTACCCCGCGGTGTTGCAGTCCGGCACGGCTGTGTTCGTCAACAGCTTCGGCGAGCCGACGGTGAAGTGTTTCAGTGGCAACCCGTTGACCCGGTCGGGTGACTTCGCGCAGGCAAGCTACACCGGTGCTCGCTGGAGCTACTTCCGGTCGGACGGGTACACGTACATCAGGCCGACTCGTGTCGTGATCATCGACTACAGCTATTACGACTACGACCACCATACCGTGCACCACGAGAAGACCTGGTGCTCCAAACATCCGGACAACCGTGGTTGCCGTGCCCCGAACCCGGAGCACTGGTGCAAGGACAAATCGACACGACCCGGCTGCAAGGACGCCAAGACGGGCCCCTTTGGCTGGTTCAGGAGCGATGTCGCAAAACCGGCTGAGGATGCGGCGAAGAAGGCCGATGGCATCGCCAAGACCACCGCCGACGCGGCCAAGAAAGCCGAGCAGGACCTGAACGCCGTGCAAAGCGAGCGCGACCGCCTGAGCCGCCTGGCGAAGGACGCGGACGGCGCGGCCAGCGATGCCGAGAAGGAAACCGCAGCCCTGAAGCTCCAGGCCGACCAGAAACCGGAGCCGGAGAAGTCACAGCTGCTTCAAAAGGCCGACGAAGCCGCACAGCGTGCCCAGGCCTTGCGGAACTCGGCGAACCTCGCGCAGGCGGAGGCCCAGAAGGGCATCGACAACGCCCAGAAGGCCGCCGACGCGCTGAAGAACGCCGAGGCCGATAGCACGAAAGCCCAGGATGACCTCAAGAAAGCGCAGGACGAGGCCAACAAGGCTCGCGAGGCCGAGCAGGGTGCCGGCAATCCGGCCGTTGGCGAGAACGCGCCGCCGAAGGAGAAGACCTGCCTCCCACCGGACGGCGGCGGGGCGAGCTGTGAGCAGCCGATCACCGGTGGCAACCAGCCCGGCGAAAGCCAGCCGGAAGTCAAGCAGCCCGGAAAGAAGGCTGAAGGCGACAGCGGTACGGCTCAGGGCCCCGCCACCAACGCGGGAAAGTCGCCCTCGGGCGGTGTGGTAATCCCACCTGCGGGAGGTTCTGGTACTGCGCCGTCCGGTAGTGACGCAGCTCCGCCCTCGGCGGATGCTGGTACTCCGCCGGCCGGGGGTACTCCGCCTGTCGGGGGTACTCCGCCTGTCGGGGGTACGGGGGCCCCGTCTGCCCCTGCCGGAGGTTCGGGTACTCCGCCGGCCGCTGGTACTCCGCCGGCCGCTGGTACCGACAACGGCCGCGGCGGCGCCACTGGACATGGTGACGGCAGCACCGACGGCAAGGGCACCAGCACCGACGGCAAGAGCAGCGGCACCGACGGCAAGGGCTGAATGAGCACGGTGGGCGGCCTGCTGACGCGAGTGCCCTTGCAGTGCCGGCGCCGACACTGCAAGGACAGCACAGAGGGCGTCTCGCAACAGTGGCGGGATCTCCGCTTGCCGGAGCCGTCCGTGCCGATTGACATATGGACCCCGCGGCCCGGCGCGCAGATCTGAGGACCGCGCCGCACCTCGAAGTCCAGTAAAGGGGCGGGCGGGCGCCCGCCCGCCCGCACACCTCGTCGAGATCCGCCTCAGCAGTACGTCAGATACCAAGCGTTGAACACCATGCCCTGGGCGTCGACCTCCAGGTAGCGGACGTGGACAGGGAGGAACGACACTACTGAGAATAGTGGCTGCTTGCACCGGCGACGTGGTGAGTCGAGTAGCGGACTGCTCGTAACATTTCCACCTGTGTGGACGACACTCCAAGCGTCGGTAGGGGGAGAATCGCCCGTCCGAGGTCCATCGCGCTGCGTCGGGCCTCGGCGGCGCGGGTCGTGGAGGAGGACAAGTGTCGGTACAGCCACCGCCCGGTATGGGGGGAACGCAGCCGCCGTACGGGCCGCCACCGCAGTGGGGGCCGCCGCCGCGGCCGCCCCAGCGTTCGACTCGCACCAAGATCGTGGTAGCGCTCACGGCGGCCGCGGTCGGGCTGGCCGGCGGGGTGATCTGGGCCGCGGTGGTCCCGGCTCAGACGGCCGCCGTCAAGCTTGAGGCGCATGCGACCGCCGGTGACAACCCGTTCATGCCCCCGGTCGGTAACGACGAGGCGAGCGTGACCCCACCGACGGGCGCGGCCGGCACGTTCTCCGGCGGCACTCCCGGGCTGTACGGGCAGAACGGTGACCGGCCCAGCTGTGACACGGCCACCCTGGTGTCGAACCTGCAGTCCGACCCGACCAAGGCGGCGGCCTGGGCGTCGGCACTGAACATTCGCGCCGACGAGATCCCGAGCTATGCCCAGAGCCTCAGCCCGGTGCTGCTGCGCGCCGATACCGCCGTCACCGCGCACGGCTACGACGCCCCCCGGTATGTCTCCTATCCGGCGGTGCTGCAGGCCGGCTCGGCGGTGTTCGTCAACGCGTTCGGTGAGCCGACCGTCAAGTGCTTCAACGGCAACCCAATGACCCAGGGGGTGCAGTTCGCCGACGCCAGCTACTCCGGTGCCCAGTGGAGCTACTTCCGCCCCGGCGGCTACACCTACGTCCGGCCCAACCGGGTCGTGATCAATGTCTACAACTACTACGACCTGCCGAAGAAGTTCATCCGCAAGTTCGAGTCGTGGTGTTCGCACCACCACGGGGCAGAGGGCTGCCGCTTCCCGAACCCGAAGCACTGGTGCGAGGACGGCGAGAAACGGCAGGGCTGCAAGGCAGCACGCGGGGCCGACAACGCGAACTCGGGCGCGGCCAACCACGCGAAGCCGGACCCCAAGCTTGAGGCCAACGCGAAGAAGACCAAGGATGACGCCGCCACCGCTGACGACGCGGCCAAGAAGGCCGCCGGTAAAGCGCAAGACTTGGAACAGCAGGCGGCGGCACTGAAGGCGAGCGCGGAGAGTCTGCCGGAGCCGGCTCGATCAGTCGAGCTGGCTCGGGCGGCTCAGCTGGACCAGGCCGCGAAGCAGGCCAGGGCGGATGCGGACGCCAAGGCGGCCGAGGCCAAGAAGGCCGCCGATGCCGCCGCGCAAGCCCGCGCCGAGTCCGACAAAGCCGTGGCCACCACCACGACCGGGGAGACGACGACCGGTGGCACAACCGGCGGTGCTCCCAGCGATACCACTGGTGGTGTCACGACCGGTGACGCCACAACCCAAGGCACCACCGCTGACACCAATACCGATGGTCCGACGACTGGCGACGGCGCCACTAGCGGTGGTGGCCCGACGACCGGTGGTGACACCACCACTGGCGCCACGACCGATGGTGACACTACCGCCGCCACTACCGCCGGCGGCGGTGCCACCTCGGGCACCTCTACGACCGGGCCCCCGACGACCGGTGGCAGCTCACCCTTCGGTGCGGTCGCTCTGCCCGCTGACCCCTGTGGTGCGAACCCACAGCTGCCGCAGTGCACCGCGGGCACGTCCGGCACGTCCACCACCAGCGGTGGCGCCGGAAACAGCGACAGCGCCGGGAACAACAACGGCAAGGGACGCAGCGACAGCAGCGGGGGGAGCAGCGGCGGTGGCGGGAGCAGCGGCAAGAACAACGACAAGAAGGGCAGCGGCGGCTGAGCGGATCGGGCGGGCGGCCGTGAGCCCTATGGGCGGGCGGCCGCCGGCCCGATCACGGAACCGTCCGGGTTCATGGTCTGGGCCACCAACGACTCGCAGGTGCGTACCAGGATTTCGGCGGCCCGGCGTACCGAGCTGGTGGCCGCCGGATGGGCGGCCTGCCGTCGCCAGTGTGACAGCTCGTCGGTGACCGCCGCTCGGACCTCCTCCAGGGAGGCGTCCTCCGAGAGCCCCAATCGGGCCGTGGGGCGGCCGTCGGCGGTACCCAGCAGTCGCAGCGCGGCGTCCCGGTCGGTGCCCAGCAGCACCATCGAACCGTTCGCCAGGGCGTCGGACAGCTCGATCTCAGCCAGCTCGTGGGTACCCGCGCGCAGCTCCTCGATCCGGTAGAGCACCGGTTCGGCGGTGCCGGGGTAGCTGCGGACCACCGACTCCAGCTCCAGCATTGCCGAGCGGGCCCGCAGCGCCTGGGCTCGCCGCGCGAACTGGCCGCTCAGGGCCCCGGTCAGCCAGGTCAGCCCACTGGCCTGCGCCAGCTCGCACGCCAGCCCGTCCCGGTCGGTCGCCACACCGTCGCGCAGCAGCGACACCGCGAGTCGGACCCCGAACGCACCCAGCCGGTCCAGTAGCAGCTCGTCGGCTTCGTCGGACGTGTCCCCGAGAGCTCGAAGGGCCGCCACGTCGCCATCGGTGAGCTCGACGGCGCCCAGCGCGAGTCGCCCGATCACCGGGGTGACCGGTTGACCGGTTCGCTGCAGGTCCGGGTCCTGCTGGCAGGCGACGGCCACCGCCAGCGCCTCGTCCCAGTCCTCCGGTTGCTGGCCGCACACCTCATCGGCCTGGTTCAGCACCGCGAGCACGGCCACCGAGAGTGGATCGACGCCGGCCCTGGCCGCGAGTGCGGCCAGGCTGGAGCCGTCGGGGCCCGGCCGCAGCAGCGCCACCAGCGCGTCGACCGACGGGTCCGGATCCGGCGCCCCCAAGGGCGCCGCTGACATGTCCAGCAC
>JALYVZ010000391.1 GCA_030852965.1 Actinomycetota bacterium
TGCGGGAGCCGCGGCGGCTGCCGCGCGGGCTGACCCGGGAGGAGTCCGCGGCGTTGTTGGGCAGCTTCCGGACCTGGCGGGACCGCGCGATCGCCGGGCTGATGCTGCTGTCGGGGTTGCGCTCGGCTGAGGTCCTGGGCCTGCTGGCCACCGATGTGGACATCGCGCGGCGCTGGGTGCGGGTCATCGGCAAAGGCGACAAGGAGCGCCGGGTCCCGGTCGACGTCGATGTCGCCGGAGCCATCCAGACCTACCTACTGGCCGAACGCCCGGAGACCGTCAGCACGGCGCTGTTCGTGGTGGCGAAGGGCCCTAATACTACAGCACTAGATCTTCGCTTTCTCTGCTGTCGTCGCAGGTGGGGGCGTTGCGGCGTGCTATCGGGTGGTGTGGCGGCCGGTGGTCGACGAGGGACGCACCTGCACCCGCGTCGTGGTGGACGTCGCGCGCGAGGAGCCCTCTGTGCTACGTCTGTGCCGCGTGTGTCGCATTGGGAAACGTCATTTGGTGATCCGGCGGGAGTTTATCGGGGCGCACCGAACTTGCCGAATTCGACATGAATACATTGTGCGCGACGCCGGCGTGTCTTCACCGCATTTGAGTCGGGTCGTGTCACGATGCTCTTATGACTTCAGTCGCATCAGCTCGCCCCGTTGTTGTGTATGATGGCGCGGTGACACGCGCTGATTTGGATGAATGGAACTCTGAACTGGACGGTGTGCTCGAGCGTATCCGTCCGTTGTTCTATCGCACGGAGTCCAAGAAGCATGCGGAGCAGTACGTTCGAGGACTGTTGTCGTCGATTAAACGGAAGAACGGCTGGACGATCGCCGAGCATGTCGGCGAGTCGGAACCGGCGGCGCCGCAGCGGTTGTTGAACCTGTCCCCGTGGGATGCGGATGCGTTACTGGATTTGAACCGCGAGTACGCGATGGAGCACCTCGCCGACCCGGGTGGGATTCTCGTCGCGGATCCGACCGGTTTTGCGAAGAAGGGAACCAAATCGGTGGGGGTGCAGCGGCAATACTCCGGAACGCTCGGGCGGATCGACAACTGTCAGATCGGCACCTTCCTCGCCTACGTCAACTCGTCGCGGGACAGGGTGTTGCTCGACCGGCGACTGTATGTGCCGAAGGAATCCTGGGTGGCGGACCCGGCCCGCTGCGCCGAGGCCGGCGTCCCGCCGGACGTGACCTTCAAGACCAGGCCAGAGCAGGTCAGGGAGATGCTGGAGGCCGCGCGCGCAGCGGAGGTACCGTTCGCCTGGTTCACGGGCGACGAGGAGTTCGGCCAGAACCCCGGCCTGTGCGACTACCTCGAAACGAGTCGGATTCCGTATGTGATGGCCGTGCCGAAGAACACGCAATTCACCGACACCACCGGAGAAACAGTCAAGTTCGACAAACTCGCCGGACGGATGCGCCGAAATGCGTGGCAACGCCGCGCCCGCGGTATCGGATCGAAAGGACCCAGGGTCTACGACTGGGCACTCGTGGACTCCGCCGAGGACAACCACCAGTACATGATCCGCCGATCCATCGACGATGGTGAACTCGCTTTCTACCACTGCTACAACCCCAACCATGCGGGATTCACCGAACTCGTCCACGTGGCCGGCGCCCGTTGGCCCATCGAGGAATGTTTCGGAACCGCCAAGAACGAAGTCGGACTCGACCAGTACCAAGTCCGCACCTGGGACGCTTGGCACCGACACATCACCCTCGCAATGCTCACCCACACCTTCCTCGCCGTCACCGCGAACAAAGCGAAAAAAAGGGGGTCCAACACGCCGAACAATCAAACCGGAACTGCCATCCACCAGATGACTCGACCGAATCAGAAACAGAGCAACCCATCCACCGACGTCTCATCGCGCTGACCCTCGCCGAAATCAGCCGACTCCTCGACCACATTCACCGCGGCCAACACCCCATCGCTCACATACTGCATTGGTCCACCTGGCGCCGCCGCCACCAAGCCCAAGCCCGCCGAGCCCACGTCCGACGACACCTCCGCCTACAGACACTAATGATCTAGTGCTGTAGTACTAATGAGGCTTCGCCTCGGACCGCCGAGGTGGTGGTCGGGTTGGTAGGTGACGTCGCGGCTGGGTGGGGCCAGGCTGGTGGGTTGAGCTGACGCCGACCCGGAGGTGCGCTGTGGCGACCCGTGTGGTGACCGTGAATGACCTGCTGGATGGGCATGTCGGTTTGGATCTGGAGTGTTTCGACCGGATCTATCTCAACGGGTGGGTGCACAACTTGCAGGTGTCCGGTCAGGTGGTCAACTTTCTGACTCACCATTTGGGGTTTTCGATTCCCTCGCCGGCGATTTTGGAGAAGATCGGGTTGCGGTTCCGCAAGGCGGTGACCGAGTTCGCCGCGGACGGTGACATCCCGGTGATCCGTTTCGTCAAGGGTGAGCGCAAGCTCGAGGTGATGCGCCCGCACCTGGGCCGGCTCGCGCGTGAGGGCCGGACCGGGGTGGCCGCGATCGGGGTGGCCCAGGAGTTCCAGCGGGTGTTCACCGGCACCACCTACCACCCTGACGCCGACGGTGGCGGGGTTCCGCGTTTCGGCTACGCCAAGGCCGACCGTCGGGTCACCGCGTACTACTTCTACCTCGTCGATGAGGTGTTCGGGCCGTCGTTCATCAAGGTGTGTGCCTATTTTCCGTACCCGGTCAAGATCTGGCTCAACGGACACGAGTACGCCAAGCGGGCGGCCACCGCGGCGGGGATCGGGTTCACCGAGCTGGACAACGGGTTCGCCGCCACCGACAACCCGGCCGGTTTGCAACGGCTCTGCGACACCCTGGGGCCGGAGAAGATCGCGGCGTTCTGTGAGCGTTGGTGGGCGCGACTTCCGCTGCCGTTGACCGACGCGGATCGGGACGGTGGGTATTGGTGGGACATCGCGATGCGCCAGGTCGAGGTCTCCCGCACCATCGTGTTCGACGCACCCCGGCATGCCCGGGGGTTCTTCGAGGCGTTGTGCACCGACAACCTCGACATCGGCCGCCCCGAGCAGATGCAGCTCATCTTCGACCGCCGGGTCCGCACCGCCCCGGTGGGCGGCTACCGCACCAGGCTGCTGCGCTCGGGCGACGAGGTCACCCTCAACGCCTACTTCCGCCACTCCCGGGTGAAGTCCTACCTCAAATGCGGGCGGGCGTTCCGCATCGAGACCGTCGTCAACAACACCGCCGATCTCGGGGTGGCCCGCCGGATCGAGCATCTGCCCGAAATCTGGTCCAAAGCCCGTGACGTGAACCGTCGCATGGTCGATGCTTTCCGTGTCGGCCAGGGCTGTGTCCTTGCGAGCCCAGCCTTTGAGCGGGTCGCGCGACCAACCGTTGAGGATGGTCGGAGGGCCCCAGCCCTGCGGTTCGGCGACCCTCGGGTCATGGCCCTGGCCGGCGCCCTGTGCGCCTGCCTGCACGTCGTCGCGGGGTTCACCAACCGGAGCCTTCGCGCCCGGGTGAGCACCCTGCTCGGCGTGCCGTACTCGATGGGCCAGATGAGTTATGACCTGCGGCGCCTGCGCATGAAAGGCTTGATCACCCGGCT
>JALYVZ010000001.1 GCA_030852965.1 Actinomycetota bacterium
GCCGGCCAACGCGAGCAGCGCCAGCCCACCGGCCAGCAGCCGTACCCGGACGCTCACTGCAGCCCCGTCCGGTACAGATCCCCAGCCGCGTGCACCGGCGGGGGCCCTGCCACGTTCGCCCCGGCCAGCAGCCCGGGCAGCTCGGCCGCCGGCCCGTGGGTGAAGGAGGACTTGATCTCGTCCTCGGTCTTGCCGTAGTCACGGGCCGCATCCGCCAACCCCTCGGCCAGCCGCCGCAGATCCGCGATGTCGGCCTCGCAGCTGCCCAGCAGCTGGGCGGTCGCCTCGTTGAATCCCTGCGAGGCATACTGCGACACCGGGTCACCACCCAGCCGAGGCATGCCCAGCCCGTGATCACGTTTGAAAACGTCGACCGCCGCCCGGAGCCGTGCAACCTCCTCCCGGATAACGCCGTGCACGATCAGCACGTTCTCCGGCGTCACCGACATGCCCAGCGCGTCGAACGACCCCGCAGTGGCGGCCGCCCCGGAGCCCTGTCGCCCAGCCATCACCCGCTGGCCCAAGCCCGCCACTCCGCTCATGGATCGAGACGATAGAGGCCCGGCCGAAAACCATGGGGCGAAACGGCGAAACGTACGCCGCGGCGCGAGCGGTCACCCCTCTGGTCACCCTCGGTGCCGCACACCTGCTGTCACCACCGCATGGTGCGCACGGTGTGCGGCGGCCCCCGAGAGGTGCGGCGGCCGATCGGACGACTACCCCGGTTGGATGAATCCGCCGGTCGGGGCTGGGCTGGCGGCCGGGTGGGCGTCAGGGTGGGTGGCGTGAAACAACATCGGGTGTTCGCGGCGACCTATGACCTGATGCTGCGCTCGGTGGAACGCCGCTCGCTGGGTCGACGCCGCCACGAGCTGCTCGAAGGGTTGACCGGCCGGGTGCTGGACATCGGCGCCGGCACCGGGGCCAACCTGCCGTACTACCGGGACGCCGCGCAGGTGACGCTCGCCGAACCGGACGCCGCGATGCGCGCCAAGCTGACGGCCAAGCTGAGCAAGGCCACGGTGCCGGTCCGGACCTCCGACGCGCCGGCGGAAGCACTGCCCTTCCCAGACGCCAGCTTCGAGGCCGTGGTGTCCACTCTGGTGTTGTGCACGGTGGTCGACCCGGATCGGGCGCTCGCCGAGATCCGGCGGGTGCTCGCGCCCGGTGGCCAGCTGGTCCTGTTGGAGCACGTCCGCGGCACCGGCGGCCTCGCGCGCTGGCAGGACCGCCTGACCCCGCTCTGGCGACACCTTGCGGCCGGCTGCCACCTCAACCGGGACACTCGAGCCGCCGTCGAGCGGGCCGGGTTCGCGGTGACCGCTTTCGAGCCGGTCCACGAGCTACCCGGCTGGGTACCGATCAGCAGCATGATCCAGGCCGTCGCCACCCCCACCTGACTCAGTCACACCCGCCACCCGCCCGCCACGCCGTAGCCCGCACGCCGCCGCACGCCGCCGCTACCCGCCGTCGAGATCCGCCACCCGCCCGCAGCTATCCGCCGTCGAGATCCGCGTCAGCGTGGTTTGATCATGCTCGAAGCACGCTCACGCGGATCTCGACGGTGGCGGTGACGGTAGCCGAGACGGGACGGGACCGGGACGACCGGGACCGGGATGGCTGCCGCGAGTCAAAGGACCGCGCGTCGGCGCCAGTGGGGCCGCTCCGGGCGCGGTGCTCAGCGACAACGCCACCACCTGCCCGGACACCGCACAGGCCAGGCCGCGCAACCACGAGCGGCCCGAGGCGGTCACCCACAGCTGGCAAGCTCGGCCAGGCGGGGTACCGAGACCAGGTGTCCACCGGCCCGCGCGGCGGCCAGCGCCGCCGAGGCCAACGCCGGCACGTCGTCGCCACCACGCGCGGCGGCCAGCTCCACCTGCGCCAGCCGCGCCTCGTAGTGCCCCAGCGGCGGCCCGAGAGCCAGCGCCCGGCGCACCGCGTCGGCGGCCTCGTCGAGCGCACCGAGGGCCACCGCCACCGACGCCGAGCGAGCCGCCGCCCAGGACGCGAACAGCCCCAGGGTGTCTCCGGCCACCCCGGCCGACGCGTCGAACTCCGCCGCTGCATCGTCGCAACGGCCCTGGACCTGCAGCGCGATGCCCAGCGCCCGGTGCGCGGTGGCCGTCCAGCCCCGATGCGCGACGGCCAGTGCGATCCGCAGCGCCTCCCGGGCGTCGACCTCGGCCTCCTCGCCCCGGCCCAGCCCGGACAACGCCTCAGACCGGTGCCACAGTGCGTAGGCTTGGCCCTCCGGCGCGTCCAGCTCGCGGGCCAGCTGCAGCGCCTCGTTTGTCTCGGCCAGGCCGTCGGCCGGGCGGGCCAGGAACACCAGCCCGTGGCCGGCCGTGGAGCGCGGGGTCACCACCCGCAGCAGCTCCCCGGCGTCGGAGAACATCCGCGCGACCCGACCGAGCACCTCGACACCTTCGCTGATCCGGCCGTCCAGGAAGGTGGCCATCGCCCGCCCGTCCAGGATGCGGGCCACCCCTCGGGCATCGCCGTGCGCGCGGTGCAGCGCGAGCGCCTCCTCCGCGCGGTCCCGAGCCCGCTCCGGGCGGCCCAGGTTCATGTCCAGGATTGAGGCGGTCTCCAACGCCACCGCGCGCTGTGCGCCGTCCTGGCCGGCCTCGACCAAGGCCAGCTCCGCCAGCGCCGCAGCCCCCCGCGGGTCCCGGGCACGCAGCCGGTCCGGCCACAGCGCCTCGGCGAGGATCTGGTGCGGCACCAGGTCGGGCGAGCGCATGGCCAGCACCCGCAGCAACGTCCGGACCTTGCGACCACCGAAGCTGGCCGGCGGAATCTCCTCGCCGCACCGGCGGACCTGGAACCGCCCGAGCAGCCGCAGCCGAATCTCCGCCATCCGCTCATCGTCCCCGACCGCCATCAAACCGCAAGGACGCTGGCCTAGCGTCAGTCTGCATCAAGCCCCACGACGAGGAGGACCCCATGAGCATGAGCATCGCGTACGAGCAGCAGGACTTCGCCGCCCCCACCGAGAGCCGCGCATTTCCGAACGGCCGGCTGGACCTGGTCCGCATCGGCGGCGCCGACATCGGCCGGCTGACCCTGCGGCCGGGGTGGCGCTGGTCGAATGACGTCAAGCCGGCCGCCGGCACCGAGCTGTGCGAGGCCCCGCATTTCCAGTACCACGTCAGCGGCACGCTGCGGATCCGTATGGCCGACGGCGAGGAGTTCGACGCGCTGCCCGGCCAAGTGACCGCGCTGCCGTCCGGCCACGACGCCTGGGTTGTCGGCGACGACCCGGTGGTCGTGGTGGACTGGTGGGGCGCCTCCGACTACGCCAAGGACTGATCGGAAATGCTCACCACCATGGACGTGACCCAGATCTACACCCGGTGCGGAGCCGAGTTCGCCGCCCAGGTCCATCTAGTCGAAGGGCGCTGGTCGGCGGCCACCCCGCTGCCCGGCTGGGACGTCCGTCAGCTGGTCAACCACCTGGTCAACGAGGAGCTCTGGACGCCGCCGCTGCTGGCCGGCGCCACGATCACCGAGGTCGGCGACCGCTTCGACGGTGACCTGCTCGGCGACGACCCAGTCGCGGCGTTCGACGAGGCCGCCGCCGAAGCGCTGGCCGCCGTCCGGGCTGACGGGGCGCTGGACGGCACCGCACACCTGTCCTACGGCGACCAACCAGCCCGCGAGTACGTGATGCAGCTGGCCACCGACCACCTCGTGCACGCTGTCGACCTGGCCCGGACGCTCGGAGTGAGCGAGACGCTCGACCCCGGCCTCAGCACCGAGGTGCTCGACTGGTTCACGCCGATGGAGGACATGTACCGGCAGGCCGGGGTGATCGGCCCTCGGGTCGACTGGCCGGCCGGGGCGCGCGCGCAGGCCCGGCTGCTCGGCATGATGGGGCGGACACCGTGAGCGCGCGGGCGGCCGTCGAGCGTTTCAACAAGGCGTTCGACGCCCAGGACGTGGACGCGATCATGGCGGCGATGACGCCGGACTGTGTCTTCGAGGACACCGGCCCGCCGGACGGAGGGCGGCACGTGGGCACGGAGGCGGTGCGCGCGGCGTGGACCGCGTTGTTCACCTCCTCGCCCGACGGGACGTTCAGCACCGAGGAGCTGATCGAGGCCGGCGACCGGGTGGTGGTGCGCTGGCGCTACGCGTGGGGCTCCGGCGAAGGCTCCGGGCAGGTGCGCGGGGTGGACGTGTTCACCGTTCGGGACGGCCGGGTGGCCGAGAAGCTGGCCTACGTCAAAGGCTGACCGATCGCTGTCCGTCCGACGTCGCCGCGCACCACAAGTGGCCGCCGCACACCGTGTGACGTGTGCGGCGGCCACCGAGTGGAGCGGGTGACCGGGTTTCAGAACGTGACGTGACGCGCCCAATGCTCGAACAACGCGGCATCGCCGAAGACCGTGATCCGTTCGTCATCCACCGGGATCCGCCCGAGCAGTGCCAGCAGCAGGTCGACCGCCCGCCCCCGCACCGCCACATCGGCGCATCGGTGGTCGTGTTCCCAGCTCACCCCGTCTGGCCCACGGCGGATCAGCCACTCGCCCGATTGGCCAAGGCTCGGTGAGTCCGTCGCGTGCAGGTGCAGCGTCTGGCCGTGACCGGCCAGTTCCCTGGCCAGATCGGGGCGGTGGGCGGCGGCGCCCGGCGAGTTGACCGCCGACAGCCACTCGGAGACGGCATCGGCGGCCAGGCTGGCGTCCAGTTCGAACGGGGCATCCACGGTGAGCGCCACGTCCGCCCGGTGCACCGCCGTCTCGTGCGCCATCCGGCGCAGCCAGAAGCCGGCATGGAGATCGACCCCCAAGTAGTTCCACATCAGCTGATCCGGCCCGGCGGTCCGCACCGCGTCAACCAGCTCCTGTGCACCGGCGCGCAGCCAGCCGCCGAGTTCGGCCGAGGCACGCGGGACCGCGATGCTGGTCGGAGCGGTGACCTCGCTGGCATCACGCACCCGACGCCGCACCGCGTCCGCTCCGAATCGGTGCCCCTGACCGACGTGCGCAACGAGCCGGCGCAGGTCCCAACCCGGGCAGCTGGGTACCCGCCGGGACAGGTCCGCCCCAGCCATCAGCGCGGCCAACTGATCCGTCTGGTCGCACAGCGCCTCGGCGAAGGACTCTGTCGTCAGCTCACCCATGCTTGCGAACCTACCCAGGTGTCGGCAGCCACTGTGTCACCTGGCCCGCTCAGCGTCACTTGGCCCGCTCAGCGTCACTTGGCCCGGCGAACTGTGGAACGTCACGATCAACGGCGTGGCCGTCGCACCGATGGTGGAAGCCGAACTCGACCGACGGTTCCCGGACCGGGCCAAGATGCGCCCCCGTGACCCCGACGGCTTTCGCGAGGCATGGACCATCGTCGAGCGGCTGTGGGCCGGGACGGTCGCCAAGGCCAGCACTCTTGATCCAGAGCTCCTGCACGAGTCTGTCGACGGCGAATGGTCGTTCATTCAGACCCTCCGTCACCTGGTCTTCGCCATCGACGCCTGGATCAACCGGGTGATCCTGGGTGACCCGCACCCGTGGGATCCGTTGGATCTTCCCTTCGACCAGATGCGGGACCGGCCTGGCATCCTGCGAGATCGTGACGCACGCCCATCCCTGGACCAGGTCGTGCGCCTGCGAACAGGCCGCATGGCTATTGCCCGTGCGGTGATCGACCGCCTCACCGTCGAGCAACTGGACAGCCGCACCGAACCGGTTCTGGCGCCCGGGTGGCCCGAGCCGCGCAGCTACCCGGTCCGGGACTGCCTGCTGTGCATCCTCAACGAGGAGTGGCGGCATCGCCTCTTCGCCGAGCGCGACCTCTATGCCCTGGCAGCCGAACAACGGCCGAGGGCAGGATCGGGACATACCCGACGTCGATCGGGAAGATGCCTGACTGTGCAGCTCAGGTTCAGCGGCGAGATCTGGTACTGGCGCGGGCCCGCGCCGTGGTACTTCATCACGGTCCCTGACGAGCGGTGTCGGGCTCTCCAGGGTCTGTCCGGGCTGGTCAGCTACGGTTGGGGGATGATTCCGGTCACCGCCACGATCGGCACGAGCACGTGGCAAACCTCACTGTTCCCGAAGGGCGGACGCTACATCGTTCCGGTGAAGGCGCAGGTGCGCAAGAGCGAATGTCTGGATGAAGGCCAGACCGTGACCGTCCACCTGACCGTGGACACCTCGTGGGCCTGACTCAACTCGGAGTTGATCCGTACCGGGGCCGCACCCGGGGCCGACCGAGGTGGCGTTCGCGCGGAGGCCGGCAGTGATCATCTCGACGGCGGCGGCGAGTGCGCTGCCCTTGGCGATGGACTCACCGACGGTGACCCGATCTCCGGTGCGCACAACGCCCGGGGTGACGACCTCGGTGTAGGCCCCGGCGCAGGCGAACCAGCCCAGCTCGCCGACTGGCGGCAACAGCCGCGCGGTCGGGTGGTTGCGATCTGATCCGATGTGCTGCCGACCCTGCTGCCGGGTGCCGGCGCACGCGACCACCTCAGCGGTAGTCGCAGCGCTGTGCTCATTAGCGCTGTGCTCATTAGCGCTGTGCTCATTAGCGCTGTGCTCATTAGCGCTGTGCTCATTGGTACGTCGACCAGTGCGCGGCCAGGTTCGTGGCCAGCTCGGCCGCCCGCTCCTCGGGGAAGAACAGCTTCGCACCCAGTAGCTCGACGACCTTGGTGACGCCGGGGATGGTGTCGCGGAGCCAGTAGGCCTCGGCAAGGCCGAAGAACGGGTCATCCGTACCCCAGACGATGCGCGTCGGGACGTTCAGGTTCTTCAGCTCTGGCTCGATCTCTCGCAGGTCGGCGGCATCGAGCGAGACGAGCAACCGCTCGAACTCGCGGGCCGCCTCCGGGGTGCCGAGCACCGGCTCCAGAAACGCGCGATACAGCTCCTCGTTGACCTCCTCCGGTCGCTCGAAGCCCTGGCCGATCGCCGAGCCCCGCATCAACGCGGGATTCACCAACAGCTGCGGCGCGATGACCGCGAGCTGGCCGCTGGCGGCAAGCTCCATGGTCGGCTTGAACGCCTCGGGTGGCATGTTGTCCTGGGTGTCGCAGTTGGTCAGGGTGAGCGTCCGCAGCCGCTTCGGGTTGCCGGCGGCGAAGACCTGCGCAATCGCGCCACCGGTGTCGTTCGCGACGAGGTCGATGCCGTCGAGCCCGAGGGTCTCGCACAAGGACTCCACCACACCGGCGAGGGCGCTGACCGAGCAACTCTGGCCCGTTCGCGCCGGCGAACGACCGTGCAGCGGCAGGTCCAGGGCCAGGCAGCGATGATCCTGGCCGAGCTCCTCGATGACATTTCGCCACAGGTAGGCGCCGGTGCCGACGCCGTGCACGAACAGCGCCGTACGTGTTCCCTGGCCGATCTCGACGTAGCTGAGTGAACCGCCCGGCGTGTTCGCAGTGCGCCGGTGTGCATCGAAATCCTTGATTTCCACGGGTTCTCCTCCAAAAGAAAAAGACCGACTGTCGGTCTTTTATATATAACCGACAGTCGGTCTGTCAAGCTGGTTGGGTGACTGGGGACGGCCGGAGCAAGCGAGGTGACGCGACCAGGTCCGCGCTGATCCGGCTGGCCACCGAGCTGTTCGCGGACCGGGGCTACGAGGCCACCTCGATCGAGGCGGTGCTGGCCAGGTCCGGTATCAGCCGCGGCGCGCTCTACCACCACTACGGCAGCAAGCAGGACCTGTTCGAGGCGGTGTTCAACTCCGTCGAAGAGGACATCGGGCACCGGGTTCAGCTCGCGGCAGCCGGCGCGAGCAGCGCGGTCGGGGCGCTGCAAGCGGGTTCCCTTGCCTGGATACGGCTGGCTGGCGACCCGGTGGTCAGGCGAATCGTGCTCATCGACGCACCGTCGGTGCTCGGCTGGCAACGCTGGCGCGAGACCGAGGAAGCCCACGCGCTCGGCCTGATCAAGCACGCACTGCAGACCATCGCCGAGGAGGGACGCCTCAGCCAGGACCTCGTCGACATGTTCGCGCACGTCCTGCTCGCGTCGCTCAACGAGATCACGCTGGTGATCGCGAGTGCCCCCGACCTCCACGCCGCGCTGATCTCCGGGGAACGAGCCGTCGGCGAACTGCTCGCCCGCCTACTGCGCTGATCGGCCGCTTGGCCGAGCCCCTCCCGACCATCCGCCGTGAGGAGCGTGAGCGGGTAGGCACTCACGACCGGTACGTGTCCCGCCGGTGGCTGATGTCGAGAACATTCACGACCGCGGCGTCATCGTCGACGGTGTACCGGACCCGGTACTCCCCGCGTTTGGCTCGCCAGTGGCCCTCGAACGGCTTGCGCAACGGCGTGCCGACCCGGCGAGGGCGCTGAGCGAGGGGTCCATAGCGGAACTCGACGCAGGCTGCTGCGACGGACTCAGGAAGCGTTTCGGCGAGCTGCCGTGCGGCGGTTCGCGTCACCCGGACTCGGTAGCTCACTCGAGCGAGGTGGCGGCTCGCCGACTGATCAGCGCACGCACGTCCCGCTCATCCAGGACGTCGCCCCGGGCGATGTCGGCTTCGGACTCGCCGATTCGCTCCTGAGCCCGCGGATCGGTGAGCAGCTCCAGGGTCGCCTCGATGGACTCAAGGTCCTCGGCGGCGACGAGCACGACGTATTCGCGACCGTTGCGGGTGATGTGCACGCGCTCGTGGGTGCGGCCGGCCCGGTGGCCCCGGACTCCACCATCGGCCCACCGTTGCCCTCGGCGGCCAGCCGCAGCATCTCCAGCTGGTCGCCTGCTCAGGAGCCCTCGACGTTGGCCTTGATCCGCTCCAGGGTCTTGCGCATGTTCTCCCGGTTGGTCTTGCCTCGCAGCTTGCCCAGCACCGCCCAGTAGGCCTTGGTCCAGAGCCTCTCCTCCAGCCGGAACGACTCGGTGACGTCGGTGCCCTGGCCGCTCGGGGTGAACCGGTAGTGCCAGTTGCTGACCTCGGTGCCGCTGCCCACCAGTACCACGAACCCGAACTCCTTGCCGGGTTCGCAGGCGGTGATGCGGCATTTCGTCCAGTAGGCCGGGGGGCGGCCGTTGCGCAGGACGTGACCGCGGAATCGGGTGCCGACGGCCGGCCCGGTGGCCCCGTCCAGCCATTCCGCCTCGAACGTCTCCTCGCTGTACTGCTCGGTGTTGGTGACGTCACTGACCAACGCCCAGATCTTGTCCGCCGGCGCGGCCATGTGCACGGTTACTGAGTCACGCATGGGCCGCACCATAACCTGACGGGCACGTCCGAACCTCGCCGCTGCACACCTTACCTGTCCGCCCCGCTACCCGGCTTGACCGGCGGACAAGAAGCGGATGGCCAGGTCGGCGATCTGCTCGGCGACCCGCTCCGTGGGGTGCAGGGGCAGCAGGATGTGACTCAGCGTGAGCCGGGTCACGGTCTCGGCCGCGACCTCCAGGTCCTCGGGGTCGAGGTCAGGATGCAAGGAGAGAAAGGTCTCGCACAGGCGCTGGCGCGCGGTGACCACGATCGGCGCGGCGCCGGTGGTGATCAGCGGGAGGAACGCCTCGCTGCTGTCGGCGGTAAGGATCGCCTTGAACAGCGGGCGCGCGGCGGCCGTGTCCAGGGTGTACCGGACGGCGGCGACCCATTGCGCGCGCATCTCGTGGTGTGCACTGATCTCCCGGTCGATACCGGCAAGGAACCGGTTGTTGTGCCGCATGACCAGGGCTTGCGCGATGCCGTGCTTGCCGGAGAACGTGTTGTACAGGGTCTGACGGCTGACCCCGATCCGCTCGGCGATCGCCGACATCCGCAGCCCGTTCCAGCCCCGGGAGATCACCTCGTCAGTGGCCGCGTCGAGCGCGGCTTCGAGCATCCGCTCGTGGGCGGTGTCGCGGAACTGGTTGGGCACGCTGAGCACTGTACCGACAGTTCGGACACAGTGACGGACTTGTCCAGCTGCTGGACACATCACTCGACTCTGTCTTGACAGAATCGATCTGAATGTCCAGTGTAGTAGGCATGACCGCGTCCACCGCGCAAACAGCGCACACGATGCCCATCGCGCCCGCACCCCCGGCCGGCCCGAACGCCAGGCCCGATCTCGAACCGCAGCCCAAGAGCAAGGTCGAACGCGTGCTGCTGGTGGTGTTCATCGTGCTGCCGTTCCTGGCGGTGCTCGCCGCGCTGCCGATGGCGTGGGGCGCCGGGCTGCTCAGCTGGAGCGACGTGGCGATCGGCCTGGTGATGTACACCGTCACCTGCCTGGGCATCACCATCGGCTTCCACCGCTTCTTCACCCACGGCTCGTTCAAGGCCAAACGGCCCTTGAAGATCGCGCTCGCGGTCGCGGGCAGCATGGCGCTGGAGATGAGCGTGGTGGACTGGGTGGCCACCCACCGCCGCCACCACAAGTTCTCCGACCTCGAGGGCGACCCGCACTCGCCGTGGCGTTTCGGCACCGACTGGAAGGCGCTGGCCAAGGGTCTGTACTGGGCGCACATGGGCTGGTTGTTCCAGAAGGAACGCACGAACCGCAAGAAGTTCGCGCCCGATCTGGTCGCCGACCCGGACATCCAGAAGATCCACGACGTCTTCCCGGCGCTGGTCGCCGGCTCGCTCCTGCTGCCGCCGCTCGTCGGCGGGCTGGTCACCTGGTCGTGGATGGGCGCGCTGACCGCGTTCTTCTGGGCCACCCTGGTCCGGATCGCGATGCTGCACCACGTGACCTGGTCGATCAACTCGATCTGCCACGTCTTCGGCGCCAAGCCGTTCGCCACCCGCGACCAGTCGCGCAACGTGTGGTGGCTGGCCATCCCGTCGGCCGGTGAGTCCTGGCACAACCTGCACCACGCCGACCCGACCTCGGCACGCCACGGCGCCCTGCCCGGCCAGCTCGACCCCAGCGCTCGGGTCATCCGCTGGTTCGAACAGCTCGGCTGGGCCTACAACGTGCGCTGGCCCACCCCGGAGCGCCTAGCCGCCAAGCGCGCCGCCTGACAGCACACCGTTATCGAGCGAACGGCACTTTCTACGTATCTATCGTGCGAAAGTGCCGTTCGCTCGTGGCCGGGCCTCGGCGGCCGCCCCGCCCTCCGCCCACCCGCGTAGCGGTGAGTCATCGCCGTCGCATGTGCGCCCAAAGGTCTACGCTGAGCTGCCCGCATCCGCCCGGCTCCGTTACGAACCGCTAGCACCGGCTCACTACCCTGATCGACGGAGGTGACCCCAGTGGCCTGGCCGAAGCCGATACTGGATGTGCTCGGCAAGACTTCGGGTGCGGTATTCCGCCGGTGTGCTCTGCAGGTAATCCGTTTGGCTACGTTCGGCGTCACCGGCACCAGTCTTCGTTCACCAATGAGCAGGACTACAACGCCGCGATTGTCGAGGCTTGCCAGCAGGCTGGCATCACGGTTGTTCCTTGGTGTCGCCGGGAACCGGCTGACTCCGCTACAGGAGGCGCTCGTCCCGCTACCGGAGGCCACCCGACCGGATCGCGCCTTCCTTGCTCCGCCAGCGATCCACGACCTGCCGAATGCCGACCTGCTCGCGGCCGCGGACGCCGTGCTCGAACGCCTCGCATCCGTGACAATTCGGCTGGCTGACGAAGTGGCTACGGCGGTGACGCAGGCCGGTGCCGAGATCGCGGCAGTCCAGACGGAGTGGCGATCCCGCAGGGATCAACGCCAGGACGAGTTCGACCGGCACCTGCGTGAGATGGCGGCGGACCATCTGGACGGCTCCGACTATTTGAAGACGAGAAAAACCGTGGAGAGCATGCTCCCCGTGCGCGAGAACGCTTCAAGGCTCGAACACGAACAGAAGCTACTCCTCGAAGAACGGACATCGTTGCTCAGCGACTGGACCGCGCTGCGCACCGAGGAGCTCGTGGCAATGAATGCTGCCGCCAGCTACGCGAGCGAGCAGTTGCACCGCAAGGTGCAAGTATCGACGATCGCTGATGGCGACACCGAGCCGCTGATGCAGCTGCTGCACAGCCGCGTTCCCGGTCGCCTCGACCAGGTAATGCGGGCGCTTGCCGGCGGCATGAGCCCGGTCGAGTTCGCCGATCTGTGTCAAAAGGGCCCGCAGGCCGTGATTGACAGGCTAGGAGTAACGGAGAACCAGGCCGAACGGTTGTGCGGCGCCGGTGTATCGGTGTTGCGCGAGATCGAGGAGCTGGATCTGGCACCCCGAGCGCTGATCCAACTCAATGTGGGATCGGAGACTCAGCGACTCTGGCGGTCATACGACGAGCTGTCCAAAGGGCAGAAAGCCACAGCGGCACTGCTGCTCCTGCTTGTGGGTGGCGATGCACCCGGACCTCTGGTGGTCGATCAACCTGAGGACGACCTCGATAATGCCTTTATCTTCCAGACCATCGTGCCCGCCATGCGACAGGACAAGCGTCAGCGGCAGTTCCTGTTCGCCAGCCACGATCCGAACATCCCGGTGCTCGGCGACGCGGAGCTGATCGCCGCGCTCTCCACGAAGATCGTCGGTCAAGAGATCCGAGGTCACATCGGAGCCCGCGGCCGGCTCGGATCCATAGACGTGAGCGAGGTGCGTGAGGCAGTCGAGGAGAACCTCGAAGGGGGCCGCGACGCATTCGAGCGCCGGCGCCGAATGTACGGATTCTGATGACGACTCGCACCGAGCTCCTCGAGCTCATTCGCAACGGCGAGAACTCCGGGGTGGAGTTCAAGCGGGACACCGTTGACGCTCGTGGTCTGGCCCGAGAGATCGTCGCGCTGGCCAACCTGGCCGGGGGCCGGATCCTGCTGGGCGTCGACGATGACGGCTCTGTCGCCGGCATCACTCGCCCCGACCTCGAGGAATGGGTCATGCAGGCATGTCGTGACAAGGTGCGTCCCGAGATCATTCCCTTCTTTGAGATCGTCCGAGACGTCGTGCCCGGTCGCGACGTGGCAATCGTCGAGGTCACCCACGGCTATGCCCTGCATGCGGTGTGGCACAACAGTCATCGGACCTACTACGTGCGGGTCGGCAGTACCAACAGGGACCCGAACGAGAACGAACTGGCACGGCTGCTCCAGCAACGCGGTTCGCTGCGCGCGGAGCTTCAACCCGTCAGCGGAACCAACTACGACACCCTTGACGAGCGGCGCATCGCGGACTATTTTGGCCGGGTCCGCCAGCCGCCGCTGCCCGCCGACCAGGATTCCCGGACCAGGCTTCTCATCAACACGGAGCTCCTCACCGCGGACGGGCCGGCGACTGTGGCCGGGATGCTCCTGTTCAGTGCGGAAGCGAGCCGATACCTACCGCACGCAGGAATCAGTGCCGCCGCTTATCCCGGTCAGGAGAAAGACTACGCGGCCATCGAGCGAGGGCAGCTGCGCGGACCGCTGACCGGGTTGTACAGCGCCGCGGGGATTGTCGAAGCCGGTCTTGTCGAACAGGCGTGGGCGTTCGTGGCACGCACTGCGGGCGGATCGTCGCGAATCGTGGATGGGGCGCGGCGGGTCGACGTGCCAGCCTACCCACAGGCGGTCATCCGCGAGGTGATCGTGAACGCCGTCGTGCACCGCGACTACCTACTCACCTCCACCGACATCGAACTGTCGGTCTACGCCGACCGCCTTGAGGTCATCTCACCGGGACAGCTACCCAACGGCATCACCATCGACGCGATGCGGGACGGGGCCAGGGCCGCGCGCAACCAACTACTCAAGGACATCATGCGCGATTACGACTACATGGAGCATATGGGAATGGGAGTACCGCGAACGATCATCGCCGGGATGCGAGCCCACAACGGCACTGAGCCGGACTTCGAGGAGCGGAACGAGCGTTTGACCGTCCGTCTCTACCGCTGATCCAACGGGCCCGAGGGTGTCACCGATACCCAGCCCGAAACCGGCGTTGGCCTACCGCCAGCAGGTGGTGCACGGGTTGGCGTTCTGGCTGGCCACCATCGGGGTCTCCACACTGCAACCGAAACTGCAACCCCGGGAGGTCTGCGTGGCGAACATCCGCCGGATGGCCCAAGCGGTCGCCGACCTGGACGCCCTACGCGCAACCTGAGCTCGCCAGGCCCCTCCCAGCCCACGGGATGTGATCGCCGATCGCGGCGGATTGGCCGCAAGAATCGCGGCTGATCCGCCCGAACCACCGATCACCGGGAAGGTGTCCCGGCAGGCCCTCAGAGGCAGTACGGGCAGTGACGCTGGCATAGTCGTGGCATGGCGGTGGACTACGTGCACGGCATGGCGCCTGCGCCATCGCGTCAGCGACGCCGAAGGCGCCCTTGACCTGGGAGGGGCGGCCCCGCACCCTGCGGCGCACCCGGACGCCGACCCACGGATACAGCAGGAGAGCCTGATATAGCTCTGCTTTGTGCCCCGGACCCCGGTGTATCGCTCATGAGACGCGACCCCCGAGACGGGCATGTCCGCGCATGATGCAACCGGCGTCCGCGAGTCCGGCAGGTCAAGAAGCAGTCGATCATCTCCGCCAACGTCGCGGAGTACTCGCCACGGTCGTGTCCCGCGGTCGGTCTCCAAGCGCTGTGTCGACGGTCTCAGGCGTATTCGCGCTGGCCGTCTCACGTTCGGGCCGGCTGGGGCGTCTTCTTCACGAGGCTCTCGAAGAGCCTGCGTTGATCGGCCAGACAACCGTTCGGCCGCCACTGTCCTGTACTCACGGATCGAAGTAGACCTTGTGTCCCAAAGTCCCGCACCGGACCACGACGAGCGCGTTCAACCCGATGCCATGGCGGTATTGAACAGAATGTATGCGGCCGAGGTCCGTTATCTGGCCGCTGGAGGTCCAGGTAAGGCCAGCTTCGAATCCCTCGCACCGTTCTTTGCCCCCGACGTCGTGTTGCATCAGGCGGACGGTCTGCCTTACGGCGGCACCTGGCGCGGCCATCAGGGATGAAGCGGTTCATGGTGGCGATGAGCCAGACGTGGGAGTCGTTCGAGATGGTGGAACAGACCTACCTGGCGACCGGGGACACGATCGTGGTGCTCACCCAGGTCCGTGCGCGGGCCCGCGCCACCGGTCAGCAGCTCGAGTTCCCCATCTTGCAGACGGTCACCGTCGAAAGCGGCCAGATCACCGACATCCGCCCTTTCTACTGGGACACCGCCGCAATCGCCGCCGCCTGTACCGATTCGGGCCGAGCCGACCCTCACGAAGGTAGATAGATCGTGGATGCCTGGAATAAGAAGACGGTCGCGATCACCGGCGGCAACAGCGGGATCGGCCGGGCCGCCGCCTCGGAGCTCCACAGCCGAGGAGCCACCGTGGCCCTGTTCGGCCGCAACGGAACAACCCCCTGACCGAGACCGCCGAAGAACTACCCGGAACCATCACCACGGCGGGTGACATCAGCCTCGTCGAGGACTTACAGCGCTGGTATGACGGGCTCGCGCTGGCCTGGACACACATCGACGCGCTCGTTGTCAACGCCGGTATCGCGCACTTCGCGCCGCTGGAGTCGATGGACCAGGGCGACCTGCAGGCGATGTTCGACGTCAACATCCTGGGGTCCTACCTCACCGTGCAAAACCGTGCAAAAAGCACTGCCGCTCCTTCGGGAAGGCAGCAGTGTGGTCTTCACGACCAGTATCAACGCCGTCCTCGGGCGACCCGGCTCCAGCGGCTACGCCGCCAGCAAAGCCGCCCAGGCCAGCATGGTTCGGGTGTTCGCCGGTGAACTCGTCGATCGTGGAGTCCGAGTCAACGGCGTCCGCACAGGCCCGTTACCACGCCCATGTATGAACGCCTGGGATGACTCCGGCGCAAACCGACGAAATGACCGAGTCCATCGCCAGCGAAGTGCCCATGCGACGCTTCGGCACCCCAGCGAGATCGCCAAGGCCATCGCCTTCCTCGCCGGACCGGACGCCTCCTACGTCACCGGAGAAGAACTCACCGTCGACGGTGGGATGAGCCGCCTATAACCGACACAACCTGACCGGCAAGTCGACTCACGGGCACACAACGGAGAGAGGCCAGCCAACTCATGACCGTCACCTGGACAATCACCCACCCGACACCGCTGGGTCAGCTGACGTTGGCCGCATCCGATGCCGGTCTGACCCGCGTCACGTTCCAGGCCCCACGAGTCACCGCCGACGCCGCATCCACGGCCGCACGTGGCTAGCTGGATCTGGCCCGCCGCGAGCTCGACGAGTACTTCTCCGGTGAGCGGCGTGAGTTCACCGTGTCGGTGGACCTACACCGGGTCAGCCCGGCACACCGGCGAGTCCTGGACAACCTCCACACGCACGCCGGATACGGGCAGACCACCACCTACGGGGCCCTGGCCGCCGCGGTGGGCCTCGTCGACGACGGCGCCCGCCAGGTCGGCGCCGCCATGGCCCGCAACCCGGTGCTGATCGTCATCCCGTGCCAACGCGTCCTCGGCGCCGGCAACAAGCTCGTCGGATACGCCGCCGGCGTCGCGACCAAGCAGCGGCTACTCGACATCGAAACGCACGACCGGGCTGTCCAACTCGAGTTCGCGTGATGTCCGGGCGATCCCGAGTCGGCGCAAAGTCGACGACGAAACCACCAGCACCGCCCTGGTGGACAAGCACCGCCTGTCGTTCCCGGTCGGGCACAGCGCGGACGCGGACAAGGTCGCGGCCCAACCGGTGCCTACACCAACGCCGAACCCCACTACCTGCAGTCCACCGGCTTCGTACTGGCGCCGGACGGATCGGTACTGACCGCCGTCTACTCCAGCGGCGCCATCGGCCGACTCGTAGCCGAAGACGTCGCGGGGCTCGTCGAGTACGTCAAGTCCGGTACCTGAGGGCGAACCGCAACCCATCGACGCCGGCACAGGTCCGGCCGAGCGTGCATCGATTCGCGAGGAGCCCAGCATCATGACAGTGACACCGACACCGGTCTCGACCCAGCCCAGTCACCATAGGGTACTGCTGGCGGTGCTGCTGGCGGCACCGTTCCTGGCCCAGGCCGACGCCACCATCGCCAACGTGGCCACCCCCGCCATCCAGACCGACCTCGGAGCCTCCGGCACCGCGGCCGAGTTGGTGGTCGGCGGCTACCTCATCGCCTTCGCGGTCCTGGTGATCACCGGGGCCCGGCTCGGTCAGACCCACGGCTACAAGCGGCTCTACCTGCTCGGAATCGGCGTCTTCGCGCTGACCTCGCGCGGGTGTGGGCTGGCGCCCAACCCGGCGGTGCTGGTGCTCATGCGGGTGCTGCAGGGCACTGGGGCGGCGTTGATGTTCCCGCAGGCACTCACCGGCATCCAGCTCAACTTCACGGGGTGGTCGAGGGTGCGCGCCATCGGCTTCTACGCGATCGCCCTGTCCGTCGGGGCGGTCCTCGGGCAGATCCTCGGCGGGGTGCTCATCTCCGCCGACATCGCCGGCCTGGGCTGGCGGACGATCTTCCTGGTCAACGTGCCGATCTGCCTCGCCGTCATCGCCGCCGCGGCCCGCTACCTACCGCCACGTCCACCTACTACGCGCTGCTGTTCACCCTCGCCCAGTACTTCCAACACGGACTGGGACGCAGCGCGCTGGCCTCCGGGCTCATCCTGGTTCCCTGGGTGGCGGCGTTCGGTATCGCCGGGCAGATCACCCGCCGCCTACCCGCCCGCTTCGGACCAGTACTGCCGGTCGCCGGTTGTCTACTGCTCAGCGCCGCCTACCTGACGCTCGGGTTGGCCCTGCTGAACGGCCGGCCCAACGACGTCGAACTCGTCGCGCTGCTCGCCGCCGGGGGACTCGGGCTCGGGGTGCAGTTCGCCACCGTCATCGGGCATCTGGCCAACGCCGTGCCCGCCCGCAACGCCCCCGACATCAGCGGCGCCAGCACCACCACGCTGCAGATCGGCGGAGCGCTCGGGGTGGCCGGTTTCGGCACCCTCTACCTCGCGCTCACTACCCAGCCCGGAGCGCCCGCCGCCAACCACGGATTCGCCCTCACCTGCCTGGCCCTGAGTGCCGCCGCCCTCACCGCCACCTTCAACGCCTACCTGACCACGCACGTCCCCGCCCCCACCGACCCCGATCCGGCAGTGTGACACCGGTATCCGCGGCTGAGGAGTGGTCGCTGCCTCGGTGCCTCGGTGCCTCGGTGCCTCGGTGCCTCGGTGCCTCGGTGCCAGGATGTCCGGGTGGTGGTACCTGAGCAGGCCCTGAGGTGGGTGTGTTCGGCGGTCGGACCGGGGAGCAGGATCACCGGTGTCCGACGCTTGCGGTTGGGGGGCTGGCACGTCAACCACGCGGTGGACATACTCGACCTCCATGATCGGCTGCACCGGCTGGTGTTGCGCCGGTGGGCCCGGCCCGGGTGGGAGATCCAGGACCCGGACTACACCGTCGAGCGGGAGACCCGGGTGCTCAGGCTCCTGGAGCCGACGCCCGTGCCCGCGCCGGTGCTGGTCAGCAGCGACCCCTCCGGTGTGCGATGCGGCGTGCCGGCGATGCTGATCACCAGGCTGCCCGGTCACCCTCCCGCCGGTGAGGACATCAGCGGTGCCGACTCGTGTCGAAGGCTGGCACAGGCCCTCGCCCAGATCCACCGTGTCGACGACACCGCGGTGAACCTGGCTCCGGTCCGGCTCTACTACGACCGCGCCCGCGCCGCACCCACCGCCTGGATGCCGGCCAGCGGGGTATGGCGGCGGGCCATCTCGGCGGTGCGTGAACCCCCGCCGGCCAGTACCTGGGCGCTGATCCACCGCGACTTCCACCCGGAGAACACGTTGTGGTCAGCCGGGCGCATCACCGGCGTGGTGGACTGGACCCAGGCCTCGTCCGGGCCGCCGGCACTCGATCTCGGTCACATGCGGTGGAACCTGGTTCTCGATCACGGGCCGGTGGTCGCCGACCGGTTCCTGCGGTGCTACCGCACCGCGACGGGTGACTCGCCGGCTCACCAGTCGTACTGGGACTTGGTCAGCCTGTTCGACCTACTCCTCGACCAGGACGCGCCCGGCGACCTCGGACCCGACGACCTGCGACGCCTGGAGGACTACGCCACCACGCTGCTCGCCGACCTGGACTGATCCCACCCCCAGCGCCGTAGCGTGAGGCCATGAACCCCGCACCGGGCACGGATGCCACCACCGCCGTGTGACGCGCCTCGACGAACTCCGTATCGAGACCGGAGCCTACGACCACGCGGCCGTAGGCACTGAGGTTGGGCTGCTTGCCGCGCACGCGGCCGGCGGCGCAGGCAACCTTCATGCCCTCCCGAGTCCGCATCTTGATCAGGTCGGATTCAATTATGTGGACATCGGCCGGGATGCAAGCCTTCTCTCGGATGGATCAATGGAAGTTGGGTTGGGTCCAGCGTGAAGGGCGGGGTTTGGTCCAGATGAGAGAGTAGCGCCAGAGAGGGTGGCGCCGGTAGCGGACTTCGGGAAGATCGCGGGCGGCGAGGCGGCGGATGCCGGCGTAGGTCTCCGGGGGCGGCCAGACGGTGGGCGACGGGTGCGACCACCGCTTCTTGGCGAGGTGGTGCAATCGAGTCGCGACGACGCTGGCGATGACGGCTGGAAGGTCGGCCGGTAAGTCGGGGCGGGCGAGCCCGATGATGGCCAGGGTCCCTCCCGGGCGAAGCAGATCGCGCATTCGGTGAAGCGCTGTGTGGGCGTCCATGTGGTGGAGGGCTGCGACCGAGGTGACGAGATCGAACGAGTTGGGCTCGAAGGGGTAGGTCAGGAAGTCACCGAGGAGGTAGTCGATGTGTGCGCCGGAATCCTGCTGCCGGGCGAGGTCGATGCTGGCGGGGTCGGCGTCGATGGCGGTGACCTGAGGGACGACGGCGCGCAGCTCACGGGCGAGAGTGCCTTCGCCGCAGCCAACATCGAGGGCCCGCTGGGCGCGGGCGGGGATCGCGTCGAGGATCACCGGGTGATAGTGGATGTTGTGATTCCACGGCTGTGCTGTCGTCGCCATCGGATCATCCTGTCGTGCTGGTGGAGCCGGGCGTCTCGCGGCATCGTCGCTCGGCGCAGGTCCGATCTGTCATGCCATCAAGGTCACCTTCGTCGGTCGGTGTTGTCTCGCCGAGCTCGCGGAGCAGGTGCTCGAGCCGGCTGCGGGTGGTTCGATGACGTTCGATCTCTCGTGCCCAGCCGCGGGCAGTCGCGTCGACGATAAGCTGATCTTCGACGGCGAGGCGGGCGCGTAGCCGGTGGGGTGTAGTCGCTGGTGGTGACGAATTTCGAGCAGCTCAGGACGAGGTCGCACTCGCACGGGCCCTCCTGGGGCAGGCGCAGGCAGTGGCCAAGTTCGAGTTCGGTTTTGAGGGAGTTGGTCTGCAGCCAGTCCACCGTGTCGGGGTCGAGCTGGTGCTCGCGCGGCGCCTGGGCGGCGGGCCCGGCCATGGTCACCTCGGGTCCGAGGCGGTGGTCGAGGGCGCCTGGTACTGCTGCTTGACGGTGGGGTCGGACAGGGTGGCGTAGATCAGCGACATCGCTGGGGTGCGGTGCCCGAGCACAGCCATGATCGTCTGGAGGAGGGCGCCGCCTTCAGCGAGTTGGGTCCCGATGGTGTGCCGGAAGCGGTGCGCGGTGATCGTGGCCCGGCCTCGTGGGTCGACCAGTCCGGCCGCGGTGCACGCGGCCTTCAGCCCCAGGTCGAACAGGAACGCGCTGGACAACAGCTTGCCTCGCAGCGCGAAGACGTGCTGCACTGGCCGGCCGGCGCTGAGGTCGAAGCGGTGCCGGGCGGCGTGCTGGCGGGCCAAGTCGATCAGGGGTTGGAGGGCGTCGGCGGCTTGCGGGTGCAGCGGGATGCTGCGTTCCGTATGGCCCTTGCCGACCGGGATCCGCAGCCGAGGATGCCCCGTCGGGGTAGGTGTCGTGGCAGTCGATGGCGAGCCGGCGGATCTCGTCGCGCCGCGCGCCGCTCCATCGGGCGACGATCAGCGCCGCGCGTTGATAGGGGTCGGGTAGCTGCTCGACCGCGATCATCAGCGCGCCCAGTTCGTGGTCGGGGATGAACCGGGGCAGCGTCTTGACGATCTTCGGGATGTCACCGCGGGCGAACAACACCCGGCCGGGAACGTCGTCCCAGCCCCAGGCAGTTAAGTAACGACGCTTCAACGATGGTTCGCTCACGCTCGTCTTCCTGATCCCCACCTGACGCCTCACGGAGGCCTTTTCCTCATCGCTCACCACGACGGTCTTCAGCCAACGCAGCATGAGGCGGTTTGACGCCTCCCCCCGCAGGGCGACGCCGAAGGGCCACAATCTTCATCATCTGCACAGCCCCGCATCAAAAAATGCCCCTGCAGCACCTCCCTTTGCGCTCGTGGCGCACGCTCGGCGTATGTTCGCGTTTGCATCGGCGAGGGTCTGTCAGTGCGCTCGCGCGTGGCTTTCTTCCAGTGAGAGGCCGCGCTGTCGCCCTTCGATGAAGCGCCCGATCTCAGCCAGCGAGAGTCCGATCTCGCGGAAGAAGAGGATCACACCCACGTCCCTGACTGCCGACGCGGTATAACGCCGTCGTCCCGCCGCCCGATCCGCCGGACGCACCAATCCAAGTTCGTCGTAGTACCGCAGCGTGGTCGTGGGCACGCCGCTACGTTCGGACAGCTCGCCGATCGACAGCAACGTTGGCGTGGCTGGCGAAACCTGGGTGCGCTCGGTGGCAGGCATTGACTTCAAGGGTACTCGAAGTGCTTTGCTCACCTGATGGACATCATGGAGAGGGTGCTGGGCCGCATCATGCAGTGGTGGGGTCCTCGCGGGGGGCTGGCGCAGTTCCACCAGCCGAGCGGAGCCGTGGGGCACGTCGCCGGCTGGATCATGGGCCGGCGCTCGTCGAATGTGGCGCGCAACCGCTGGGCGGTGCAGCTTGTCGAGGTCCAGCCGACTGAGCGCGTCATCGAACTCGGTTGTGGTCCGGGCGTGGCCATCGCCGCCTCGCCAACCGAGCGATCCGGGGACTGGTGGTCGGCGTCGACCATTCGCAGGTAATGATCCGCCAGGCCCGCCGCCGCAACAGGGCCGCCATCCGGGCCGGACGGGTACGCCTGGTCCACGCGCCGGTCGAGAGCCTGTCCATCAGCGACGGGCTATTCGACGCCGCGCTTGCGGTCAACACAGTCGGCAGGTGGCCCGACCCAACCGCCCGGCTACGCGAGCTCGCCCGGCTGTTGCGGCCCGGCGGGCGCATCGCTGTGGTATCCCAGCCCCGTTGCCCCGGAGCCACTTCGGCGGCGGCCGCCAACGAGCTGGCAGCCCTGCTTACCGAAGCTGGGTTCGAGCACCTCCGAAGCGAAATGCTCGACCTCGACCCGCCGGCGGTGTGCGTCCTCGGGCACGTGGCACCTGCCGATGACGCCGAGCTCGTCGCCAGTCCAACAGCGCGGTCATGACCCGCGGTGCGCAGGTCGTCGACCCGCTGAGGGATCGTCTATCCGGGCCTGCCAGCTACCGGGGCGGGGCACTCGAACCGAGCCTGCTCAGTGCGGCGCACCGCACAGGGCAACGAAACTGAGGCCGCAACTGCCGGCCCGGACTTGCCTAGCAGACTCCACGGTCACCGCTACGAAGAGCCCCGGACGCAGCGGCACCTCCTCTTCGTCGACGATGACCCAACCGTCGCCGGAGACGACGAAATAGAGATCCTCGACGCCGTCGTCAAGGTGGTCGTGCAGCACGGTCTCCGCGCCAGCAGGTAACTCGACCGTGTAGACCTCGAACGCGCTGATCCCCAGCGCTTCGCTCACTCGCTTGTCGAACGGGCTTGCAGCGGGGTGCGGCCCTGGACCGGCAACCAACGAGGCAGGATCGACGATCTTGTACGTCACGCGATCAGGCTAGCTGGACGGCGCCCGAGCCCAAGTCCCATCGTTCTCGTTTGGGGATCCGCTTGCGGGAGGCGTCGACTGTGGTGCAGGAACCAACGCCGGTAGAGGGGCGGTCGTAGTCGTAGGCGGGGTGACCATGGGGGACGTCGAGAGGTCCGCGCTGGTCTCCGGGGCGAACAAGGGGTTGGGTCGAGAAGTCGCTCGTCAGCTGTGCGCGCGTGGACACCTGGTGTTCGTCGGCTCGCGAGACCTGAGCCAGGGCGAACACACCGCGGATGAACTCAGTAGGGCCGGTGGCACGGCGGTGGCGGTGCGGCTCGACGTCACCGACGCGGACAGCATCGCCGCGGCGGTCCGACAGATCGCCGCGTCCGGTCACGGCCTCGACGTGCTGGTCAACAATGCCGGGCGGATTGTGGAGGCTCCAGCGACCCGGACCACGGCGGCGACGATGCGTGTGGTGTTCGAGACCAACGTGTTCGGGGCCGTCGAGCTCACCACCGCCTGCCTGCCGCTGCTGGCGCGATCGAGTGCGCTGCGGGTAGTAAACGTGGCCAGCACGACCGCGTCACTGTCGATGACAGCGGCTGGGCACGACTTCGGAGGCAACGCAGCTACCCGCATGGCGTATGCGAGTTCGAAGTCCGCGCTGAACATGGTCACCGTGCAGCTGGCGGCCGCGCTGCGCGAGGACCCGGGGCTGGCCCACGTCAAGGTCAACTCCGCGACTCCCGGGTTTGTCGCGACCGACATCAACGCCAATCAGGGAACGCGGACGGTCGCCGAGGGCGCGCGGGTCATCGTCAAGCTCGCCGTCCTGCCCGACGACGGGCCCAGCGGCGGCTTCTTCAACGACCAGGGGCCGGTCGACTGGTAACGGCCACGCCGGCGGCGGGCGCCGAAACCGACACAGATGGCCGCGCGGAGAAGGACGGGAGCGATCGTTCAGATGCGGACCATGACCGGAGCATGCGTCTCGCACGCGGATCGGCAGCTGGGACAACTCAGGCGTCTCAGGTCGGGTAGCGGTGTCCTCGTCGTCGGCTGGCAGCATCTCGGTCCCGCTGACCAGAGCGGGAGCAATGGCGTTGACTGTGACGCCGGCAACGGCGTAGGCCGCAACGGCGTAGGCCGCTGCGAGCCAGTGGACCAGCCCGTGCAGTCCGGCCTTGGACGCGGCGTAGTGCGGGCCGACGACGCCGCCGGTGAACGCGGCGACCGAGGAGGTGAACAGCACCCGCCCGAAGCCTCGCTCGGCCAGCTCGATGCACCCCACCGCGCGGTCATACCAGGTTATACTTGTTGGGTGAAGACTGCTATCTCGCTGCCGGACGCCACGTTCGCCCGGGTTGATGATGCCGCGATCCGGATGGGGCTTTCCCGGTCAGAGATTTTCGTACGGGCGGCCGAGCGCTACCTCGATGAGCTCGACGCCGACTCGATCACCGATCAGATCAACGCCGCGCTGGACGCGGGCGGGGGGACTGACGAGACCAACATTGACGCAGTCGAGCACGCGCGCGCGACGTTGAGCGCGTCGCACGAGCAGTGGTGATCCGGCGCGGCGACGTTTGTTGGGCCGATCTTGGGGAACCACGAGGCAGTGGTCCCGGGAAACGGCGACCCATGGTGATCATTCAGGCGGATCCGTACAACCGCAGTCTGTTGGCGACCACTCTCGGTGTGGTGATTACCAGCAACACCGCGCTCGCCGCCGCGCCAGGGAACGTGTTCCTGCCCGCCGCGGCGTGCGGTCTGCCAAAGGACTCCGTGGCCAACGTGACCGCGCTGGTGTGTCTCGACCGCGGTCATGTGGAACGTCCTCTTGGTCATCTTCCGGCTGATCTGCTCGACCAGCTCGACACCGGTCTGCGCCGGGTTCTTGGGCTCCGATGAGGGGCTCAGGCCATGACGGGAGGGGTTCAGCGGTGGGTCCGGTCGGGCACATCGGCCGCGACCAGTGGAATCGGTGCTCAGGCGGGTAGGGGCGCGATCCGGGCTGGGTGGGTGGCGGGGTTGCTGACGTGCTGGCCGTTGAGGGTGACCTCCCCGGGTGACCAGCGCGGCGCGACAGAATATCTCCGCGCTCAACACTCCGCGCGCCACTTACGGACACCTGCCGCGCCGCCGGTTCTCCAGCCCGTGATCGTCATGATCGGGGGCGGAGCGACCGGCGTCGATTGAGGGGAGCGTCTGAACGACGGGTCGTTCAGCGGGTGGTGTGGGCGCCGCCGTTGACGTGGATGGTCTGCCCGGTGATGTGTCGCGCTCCTGGCGAGGCCAGGAAGAACACCGTGTCGGCGATTTCGTCGGGGGTGCCTGGGCGTTTGTCGTGGGTGGCGGCGATAAGTGCGTCGCGGCGCTCGGGGCTGAGACTGCCGCAGAAGAACTCGGTGCCGGCAATGTAGCCGGGCGCGATGACGTTGGCGGTCACTCCCGCCGGTCCGACCTCGGCTGACAGGCCGGCGTTCCACGCGGCGACAGCCGCTTTGGCCGCCCCGTATGACGTCGCGGCGTACTCCGCGCCGATCGTGCTGACGTTGATGATCGACCCGCCGGGGCGGATGCCGTCGCGCAGCGCGGCGGTGGTGAGCACGGCGCTGAGCAGGTTGGCGTCGAGGTTGGCGCGCCACGCCGCCGCGACGGCCTCGAGGGACTGATCGCCGCCGGTCAGCTCGCGGAGGTCGGTGTTTCCGCCAGCCATGTTGATCAGTACATCCAGCTCCGGGCCCACGGCACGGGCCAAGGCGGCGATATCCGTCGGCGACGTCGCGTCACATGCGACTACGTGGGCGCCGATCTCGGTGGCCGTCGTGGTCAGAGCCTCGACATCGCGGCCGGTCACGGTCACGTCATCGCCGGCGGCGGCGAAACGTGCCGCGACAGCGCGGCCGATGCCGCGGCTGCCTCCGGTGACGAGCACGGTGCGTGGCATTCGGTGCCTCCTTCATCTATGTTTAGCGCTAAATGTAACTGATGGAGGTGCCACGTGTCGAACCAGATGGATAACGACCGCTATCCACTCGACTCGAACTCGACGATGTCGGCAGCCGAGATCGCCGCGGCCTGGAAGCGGGAACTGCCCGGCGCCGCGACCGACTCAATCCTGGCCATCACACCCCTGTGGCGGGTCGCGAAGATCCTGGCCGACGAACGCCGACGGCTCCTGCAACGCCTGAGCGTCGAACCTGCGACGCTGGATTTGCTGAGCACCTTGCGTCGTGCCGGCAGACCCTACGCACTCACCACACGCGAGCTCACCGACCGCACCCTGGTGACCGCGGGCGCCATCTCACAGCGAGTCGCCCGCGCTGAACACGCCGGCCTGGTCACACGTTCGCCAACCGCGCAGTCCCGCCGCGGCGTCACCGTCGCCCTGACCACAGCCGGGCACGACCTCATCGAATCCGCCGTCCGCGACCTACTGGCCCACGAGGCCACCCTGCTCACCGCGCTCGGCCCAAGCGACCAGCACCGTCTCGGCACCCTCCTGGCCCGACTCGAGCACGACCTCAGAAGCCGGTGATCAAGGCATACGTGGCCCACGCCGTACCCGGTCAGCGATCCCCATCTGGAGCGGCCCGGGGCGACGGACGCGGAGCCTGGCCGCCACCGACACCGTGGGTGTGCCACGGTAGAACCATGCAGACCCTGTACGAGGCTGTGGGGCGCGACGAGGGTCTGCTTTGTCTGGCCCGCGCGTGGCACGACCGGGTTAGGGCCGACGAGATCGTCAGCCACGCGTTCAGCCACGGTTTCCACCCCGAGCACATCGAGCGACTTGCCGCGTACTGGGCCGAGGCTCTCGGCGGGCCCCCCACCTACTCCACCACCTTGGGCGACGAGACCTCGGTCGTGCGGATGCACAGCGGCAACGGACCACACGAGGAGATGGACCGCCGCGCGATCGCCTGCTTCGACCAGGCCCTGACCGACGTCGGACTGATCGAGAACGGGCCGCTCCGGCAGGCGCTCCACGACTACTTCGCGTGGGCCACGACGACAACCATGTCTGGCTACCACGACTCCGCTGACGATGTTCCCCTGGCCCTCGCATCCCTCCCTGGTCATGGGACGGCCTCCACGACCCGAGTTGAGCCCGGTTTCGCTGCCTACCCGAGGCCTACGACGACCAGCCGCGCAACGATCACCTTGGCTGGTTCCCGGACCAGGGCGAAGAAACAGGAAGCCGTGATCGCCGAGTGTGGCAGTGTCAACCCAAACTGGCTCCATGGCCTCTACCCCCAGAAGACGGAGGTGGGGTCACGGTCGAGCTCGGTGAGGAGGTCCTCGACTTGTTGTGGTGTCGTGGGGTGATCTCGCAGTCGAGGCGGACTTGGTGGCGGTCGTGCTCGGGCACCCGTGCGGCGCACCACCGCCGCACTCGTGCAACGTCCAGTTCCGGCAGCGCCAATCGGATCACCAACCGTCAGTGGTGTGCGCCGCGGTGTGGAGCGCATGGAATGCGGCGTCGAGCCGCTGTTGGCGACGCCGGTTCGGTTCATGGTTGGCTTCGGCCGCCACGAACCCGATCAGCTCGTCCAACTCCTCGGCGGTGGCAGCGAGGACGGCCCCGTCGTTGTGGGCCCGGAGCCGGAACACCAGCCGTTCGCAGTCGGTGTCGAGCAGCCGCAAGTTGCGCAGCGCCACGGCGACCTCTTCAGAGATGACGATCTCGGTGACAGCACCAGCGACGGCGAGCCGTCGGCGCCGCAAATCGAACGGGGAGTTCTCCCAGTTGCTGATCACCCCGTCGTCGTCGCAGACGCCGCATCGCCACTGGATCGGCGCTCCCGGCTCAGTCCGCCGCACGATCATCCGACCACCCCGACAGCGGCGGTTCGCCGGCCGACGTCGACACGACAGCGCGCTTTCCCACGGGGTTCCAGCGTCGCCTGCTGTTGCCGCGCGAACGATGTCGCCCAGGTGCTCGGCCAGCCGGCGCGCCGGGCCCGGGGTGTCCTCGGGCAGGTCGAGGAAGTGGTTCAGATCGGTGACGAACACTTCGCGGGACTATACCGACGGCCGGCCGGGCGCCCCGCCGCTGTCTGGAGGTTGGCGGCGCACTGACGCCCGCCCGGTAGGGCTCCGGTTGACACATGGGTTCGCCGGGTGCTGTTCTTTGGCGACTCCTTCGTCGCGGGCGTCGGGGACTCCACTGGCCTGGGATGGGGCGGGCGCATCGTCGCCGCGTCATTCCAACGGGGCGTCGGCCTGACGTCATACAACCTTGGCGTTCGCATGGACACCTCGCTGCACGTCGCCGATCGTTGGCTGGCCGAGGCACGTCCGCGGCTGCTGCCAGGAACCCGGCCGAGGGCGCTGTTCTCATTCGGAGCCAACGACACCACCGGAGGGCAAGACCACCCATGTCACGCCTGAACGCTCCGCGCAGGCGCTCACGGACATGCTCCGCGGGGCCGCTGATCTTCGGCTGCCAAGCCTTGTCGTCGGCCCGCCGTTGGCCGGTGACGACGAGCAACGTTCCCACTGTTCACCTTCGCCTCGCTGATCTGCTGTCCCACGATGGCGCCAAACCAGTCCACCTGGCAGCGTTCGCCACCGCCGCGGCGCTGGGCTCTCATCCCCGCAGGCGCGACCATCGCCACCACCAGCCTGCTCCTTCATCACTCGCTCCCCCACCGATCACGCTGCTCGGCGGCACCGCAACCTGGGGCGGCCGCCGCCGCGCTGCTGTGGGCGTGGCGCCGATAGCCACAGGCCAGCAGTGACCCAGCGCCGTAAGGGGATCCTGTTACGGGCGCGACGTTGACTCGTTGCCACGACCCGCGTCAGCGGTCGGCTGTGCATGCCACACCAGTTTGCGCGGGTTCGAATCGCCGTGGCCAGCCGTCTTCGTGGTAAGGCACCGGCTGATGTCGAACTCGAAGAGGTGGTGGTCGGCGGCGGGTGCCGGTACGTCGAACTGGGCGCGCTCCGCTACGAACTGATCGCTGAGAGCGTGGCGGATATCAGGGTCTTGGACGTGCGCCGCCAGCCCGGCCAGGAAGAAGGCATCCTCGTCGTCCTCGCGTGGGTAGGAGTGCATGGCGTAGCGGCCGTCGCGATGGAGATCGCGTTGCTTGGGCGAGGGGATGATGAACGCGAAGATCCCGGCTTCGTGCAGCAGTGGACACATCGGGTGTACCCGTGGGCTTCCGTCGGCGCCGACCGTTGCCAGGAATCCGAGGCCGACTCCGTGCTGATACAGCAGCGCACGGCCCGTGGCCTCGATCTCCGGTGCCTCATCCTGCATCTCGCCCCACGTCGCCATGACGGGGACGCTCCCGCAGCGAAATTTGCATGTCAAGCGCGGGCACCCCGGTAGATCCGCGCCGTCTCGTCCCTCGAGCGACCGCGGAGGAGATCCGATCTCCGGACCCGCAGGAACGCATATCGAGCGCCCGCTCAGGGATCGATGAATGGGACGAAGGTCCGCCGGTCAGGCCGGGCAGAGCCAGTCGTCGCTTGAGCGCACGTCCGCGGCTGCCTGCCCTGAGACCCGGTAGGGCTTGCGCAACGTGAAGCTGTCGGCGGAAGGCCCGTGTCGGCGCAGTTGCCGCACCCGGTTCCTCGGCCTCGTTGGTCGACGGACGGTGCCCGCTCGGCACCCACCACAGGGCTGTGGTGGCCTCGGCGACCCGGTGGAACCACTGCCGGCGTTGCCGCATGATCTCCAGGTGCCACCCGGAGAAGGCGAAGCCGGCCAGCGCCTCCACCGACTGCCATGTGGTCAGGCTGACGATCACGCCGTGGCTCCCCGCGACATCCCAGCCGAAGGCCTTCACCGCAGTGGCGTTCCCGTCCTCGGTCTGCAGCCGCCACAGGAAGCCCGAGGCCGCGTCGCCCTCAGCGTTGACCTCGTCCAGCGCCGCCATGAACGGGCCAGCTGCGGGGACTCGATCGGGGCGAGCAGACGTGAGACGTTCACCTGCGCCGGGTCGAAGGACATCCTCGGATGCTACCGGTCCGTCCCGTAAGCCGATCGGTGAGCGGGAGTGGTTGACGATGTACCTGCGATGGTCGTCGAGCCCGCAGGATGCCTGGGCTGGCCTCACTGGTTCGGGGACTTGTTCGGTCCGGGTGGCGTGGTCGGGAGGTGTTGCTCGGTGAGGGTGAGGAAGGCGCGGGCGGCGGGTGTGGCGGCGGCGTGGTTCCAGGCCAGCGCCGTACGTCGGTGAAGGCGTGGGCGGGTGATCTCGACGACGCCGAGGTCGGTGCCGTCGATGGCGGTGCGGGGGAGCACTGCCAGGCCCAGTCCCTCGGCGACGAGTTCGACGACGGATTCGAGTTCGCTGGTCTCGGCGACGACACGCAGGGTGACGCCGGCGGCGTGGCAGGCACCTTCGAGGACCGTACGCAGTCCGCTGCCGTGCATGAGGGTGATCATGGGTTGCCCCCGCAGGTCGGCGAGGCCGACTGTCTTGCGGTGACCGAGTGGATGGCCGTCCGGGACGAGGAGCACCAGCGGTTCGATGGCGATCACCCGGGTGCGGATCTGCGGCGGCACGGGCCGTCCGTGCAGGCCCACCACCGCGGCGTCGAGATCACCGGCGGACAGGGCGTCGAGCAGAGGGTCGTTGTGCTGCTCGGTGAACACGATCTCGATAGCGGGGTGGGCGCGATGGAATGCCCCGAGTGTCTGGGTCAGGCGGTGGTCAATGGGCCGGGACACACCGACCCGTAGCCGGCCATGCAGCATCCCGCGTAGCGACGCGATCGCGTCCCGGCCGTGTTCGGCAGCGGTGAGCGCCGCGAGGGCGTGCGGCAACAGTGCGGCACCGGCTTCGGTCAGGCGGACTCCCCGCTGATCGCGGTGAAACAGCCGCTCGCCGAGCTCGCGTTCCAGGCGTCGGATCTGCGCGCTGACCGCGGGTTGGGCCACGGACACCCGGACCGCGGCGCGGGTGACCTGCCCCTCCTCGGCCACGGCGACGAAGTACGACAGCTGCCTAAGATCCACCACAACGCTCCCCACTCCCATAACCAATCGCTCTGCTGACCATAGCGGCGCTGTCTTTGCCTTATGTCGAGGCGGAACCTACGGTTGGCAGGCTGCGCCTGATCGGCCGTGCAGCATGGAGGACTCGCGGATGAGCGTGGATGTCGACGTTCCGCCTCGGGAGCGGCGGTGGCTGGCCCGAGTGGTGACGACGTTGGCAGCGTGGCTGGTGGCGTTCCTGATCGTGCTGGCGCTGCTCACCGTGTTCGGCCGCCAGCTGGAGTCGTTGCCGCGCGCCGTGGACGCGTTGGTGTTCACCGGTGTGCTGGTCCCGTTCATGGGTAACGTGGTGATGCCCTGGCTCGGGAGCGCCGTCACCCGCGCGATGATTGCCCCACCGAACCGGTCGTCCCGACGGCCCGCCTGGAGCGACACCGACGGGCCCGGGAGCCATCGCAGAACCGCCGTGGGCGACTGGGGCTCCATGGGGTCCACCGATCCCGTTGAGCTGCGGCCCATCGGGTGGGTCGAGTCCTCGCTGGTGAACCGCGAGACGAGCCCGAAACAAGGCGATGAAGGATCACCAGAAGCCTGGCTGGTGTTCGATCCGGTCGTGAGTGAGGGCCTGCGTGACCTGCAAAGCGGCAGCGACATCATCGTGCTGACCTGGCTGGACCTCGGCCGCCGTGACGTCCTTCGAGTGCATCCCCGAGACCTCTCCAATCCTGCACGCGGAGTGTTCAGCACCCGCTCGCCCGACAGGCCCAACCCCATCGGCCTGCACCGGGTCCACATCGCGGCGATCGACGGCACGAAGATCCGCGTGCGGAACCTGGAGACCCTGGACGGGACACCCATCGTGGACGTGAAGCCGGTCCGCGACCCAGGACTCGAGAAATGACGGTCCCATCTCGCTGTCGGCGACGACGAGCCCACCGAGCATCCTCGCCAAGGTCTCGCAGCGTGTCAGTTGAGGAACCGTCTGCGGCACGGCCGGCGGCAGCGCACGAGGTCCCGCTGTGAGATCACGAACTGTCCCGTAGCCCGATCCCCTGCGGGACGGCCTCGTCGAGCGGCGCCCCTGGCCTCCGCCATGCTCCGGTCGTCGTTCCGCTACCGGCGCGCCGCGACTCTGGCAGTATGTGCGGGTCGAGTTGAGCGGGAGGAGGTGCGACACATGACGACGACCGATTTCCGCGCCTCCTGGAGCTGGCTAACCGAGCGCAGCCGCAGGTGGCGCCACCTCTGAAAAGGTGGCCTCGTGGCCGTACGTATCAAGAGCATCACGTTCGATTGCGCCGATCCCTACCGCCTGGCGCAGTTCTGGTCGCAGTTGACGGGCTTCAGTGAGGACCCGGACAACGGCAACGCTCCCGAAGACCCGGAGAGCCTGCTCGTGTCGCCGGACGGCGGGCTGGCGCTGCTTTTCATCGCCGTGCCCGAGCCGAAACACGGCAAGAATCGCGTGCACCTTGACCTGGTGCCGCTCGAGCGGCGGCGGGACGAGGAGGTCGACCGACTCGTTGGCCTCGGCGGTCAGGTGGTCGACGACCAGCGCCGATCCGACGGCACCGGATGGGTGGTGCTGGCTGACCCGGAGGGCAACGAGTTCTGCGTCGAGCGCAGCGATGCCGAGCGTGCGCCATTGGTCGAGAAGCTCAGCCGCGCGCGCCGCGCATACCCCCAGTCTTGACGACGTCACTTCCGAACCAGGGACAGGCTCTTTCACTGTGTCGTAAGCCGAACCGTCTGCGGCACGGCGGCCGGCGGCAGCGCACGAGGTCCCGCCGTGAGATCACGAACTGTCCCGTAGCCCGATGGGCCTGCGGGACGCGTGGGTCAGCTTGGTCATGAGGTATCCCCCGGCGAGGGTGGGGGTCGGTCGGCGGTGACGCCGAGGATTGCGGCGGCGAGTAGTCGCAGGGCGGGTTCCAGCGTGGCGGGAATGAGTCGCTGATCCTGCAGGCCCCGCCCCGGGTGGAGATCGACGATTCCACGGCCGTTGCGCGGGCGGTTGAGTACGGCCTGGCCCCGGCGGGCGTGCCCGCGTATACAACGCTATGAACGATGCCCTCATCCAACTCGAGCTCCGCGAGCACAGAGCTTCGCGGTCGCTGCGTCCGGACAGTTGAACCAATCGATACGCTCATCGAGAGTTGACTGTCCAGCGGAACCGGGCCCACCGCCACTTCCGGGGCGCGGGGTTGCACCTCACACGGTGTGAGGTCTTACCGTTGCGATCATGGGAGCCGGACGGGAGATCAAGCCGATCTCAGGGTGGAGCGTGGGGGCGTTGGCGCGGGCCAGCGGGCTGTCGGTGCGGGTGCTGCGGCATTGGGACGAGATCGGGCTGGTGTCGCCGTCACGGACCGCGGCCGGGCACCGCCGCTACGGGCCAGACGAGGTGACCCTGCTCTACCGGGCGCTCGCGCTGCGCCGAACCGGGCTGCGGCTGGATAAGGTCGCCGCGCTGCTCGCCGAGCAGGACCCGGCCCCAGCCGCCACGTTGCGCGCCCACCTGGCCGATCTCGACGCCGATCTGCGACGACGCGGTGAGCTGCGTGACCGGCTCGCCGCCGCACTGGCCGCGCTCGATCATCCCATCCCCGACGCCGTCGAGCCGGACGATGAGCCGGGACGTGGAGCGCAGCTGCTGATGAAAGTGATCGAGACCATGACGATGTTCGAGGGATATGTCCACGGCTACCGGGTCGAGGAGAACGAGCGACTACACGACCAGGCCGGGTCGCTCGTCGAGCTCCTGCACGCCGATACCGGCTTCCCGGCAGGGAGCACGGTACTCGAAGTCGGCTGTGGGGTCGGCGCCCAGACCATCGCCATCGCCGCGCGCAGCCCGGGCGCTCACATCACCGCGATCGACACCTCCCGGACATCGCTGGCCGACGCCGCCGCGCGGGTGAAGGCCTCCGGGTGCGGCGACGTCGAGTTCCAGCAGGCCGACGTGTTCACCCTCCCGCACGCCGTCGGGCCTCTGGCGGACGGCGGCTTCGACCACGTCTTCGTGTGTTTCCTGCTCGAGCACCTCCCGCGCCCGGTCGAAGCGCTGACCCGGCTCCGCGGGATGCTCAAGCCCGGGGGCACGATCACCGTCATCGAGGGTGACCACGGCTCGGCCTACTTCCACCCCGACAGCCAGGCCGCCCGGGACGCGATCTCCTGCCAGGTCACCCTGCAGCGCCACGCCGGCGGCGACGCACTGATCGGACGTCGGCTGCACCCGCTGCTGGTCGAGGCCGGATACGACGCCGTGACGGTGTCCCCTCGGATGGTCTACGTCGACGCCAACCATCCCGAGCTGGTCGACAGCTTCATCCGCAAGACCTTCACCGCCATGATCGAGGGCGTGCGTGAGCCGGCCATCGCCGCCGGCATCACCGACCCCGACCGCTTCGACACCGGCATCCGCGACCTGCTGCGCACCACCGAACCCGACGGCGTGTTCTGCTACACCTTCTTCCGGGCCACCGCCGAGCTCACGCTTGAGTGACCCCAACTTCCCGAGTTGGCCTCCAATGGCATCTCGCACTCCCGTATGAGGAGTCCCCACCGGGCGGATCAGACCCACCAGCTGGGTGGAATGTTTCCGCAACTCATCCTTGACCTGCGGATTCCCGTAAACCCGCAAAATTGCCCGGTAACCGGGGGGTGAAACGGTACGCGGCCTACGACCCACCGACCCCACCGACCCGGTCGGGCGACTGCTGTTCACCGCGCTCTCCATGGTCGCCCTGACGCAAGCCCGTGCTTGTCCCTGGCATTGTTTTTGCACCCGGTTGGGCCTGCTACCCGGAGTAGCGCCACCCCGCGGTTTCCCGGGAGGATCGAAGCCGCCGAGCCAGGGCGCGGGCCGCGGCCATACTTGCCCAACTCAACGGCAATCGGCACCCAACGGGCAAGCGCGCACCCAACGGGCAAGCGCGACACGCACGGGAACCCTGATGCGAGGATCCTGTGCCTGTCGGCACATCTCAAGGGGCACGGAAGAACGTCCGCAGGGTCGGCGCAAGCACGTCATGGGCCACGTCGTGGGCTTGTCCGGCAATGGATACCCGGGCGTGAGGGACTACGGGGTGAGGTCGGTGGCGGCCCGGAACGTGCCGTCGGTGGTCTCCATGTGGAACGGGGTGGAGCGGTGCTCGTGGGTGATCCGCCAGCTGCCGTCGATCTTGCGCAGGCCGACCGTCGCGCGGACCCAGAGATCGAAGCTCGCCGGCGCGCCGGCCGGCGTCGCGTGCATCTTGTTCAGGCTGTGCGCGAACGCCACGTGGGCGCCGACGGTGATCTGCAGGTCGCGGATCTCCAGTCCGATCGGCCCGTCGAAGCCGGCCATCCAGCTCCGCAGGCCCTCGACGTCGTGCACCTCGGCGCCGACGTGGCGCAGCGGTGGGGCGAGGTCGTACTGGACGACGTCCGGGGTGTAGTCGGCCAGCAGCCGTCCGGCGTCGCGGTCGTGCAGTGCGGCGATCTTGTCGGTGATCAGCTCACGGATCTGGGTCTCGTCGGTGATGGTTACGGTGGTGCTGGTCATGGTGGCTCCCTGGCTCGTCGGCATCCCCCGCTGGGCGCCGCTCACCAGGGACGTAGAAACTGCCGGGCCGGTTTCGACATACGGGTGGAAGAGTTTTCCAGCAATCCGCGGAGGAAACCGTGAAGTTTCTGATAATGATCCAGAGCAACGCGGCGTCGAGCGCGAAGCTGGCCGAGTTCACCCAGGCCCAACGCTTGGAGTTCGGTCGTGCCCACCGCAACCTCAGCGAGGAGCTGGCCGTGTCCGGCGAGCTGATCGTGTCGGAGGGCCTGGCCGACCAGTCGATGGCCAAGCGGGTCTCGGTGCGCGATGGTGCGACGGTGACCACCGATGGGCCGTTCGCCGAGGTCAAGGAGCAGCTCGCCGGGTTCTACCTGGTCGAGTGCGACAGTTACGAACGGGCCGTCGAGCATGCCGCGAAGGTCCCGGATGCCCAGTTCGGCCACGTCGAGGTGCGTCCGGTGCTGGACCTGCGCGGGCTGGAGATGTGAGCACCGGACCACCGGACGCCGGACCACGAGCTGTCGAGGATCTGCTGCGCGAGCTGCCACCGCAGGTCCTCGCCGCGCTGCTCCGACACCACGGCGGGTTCGACAGCTGCGAGGACGCCGTGCAGGAGGCCCTGCTCGCGGCCTCGGTTCAGTGGCCCACCGACGGGCTCCCGTCAAACCCGAAGGGCTGGCTCATCACGGTCGCGGCCCGCAGACGAACCGAGCTGTGGCGCAACGACACCGCCCGCCAGCGCCGCGAGCAGTCCATGGCCGCGCTCGTGCCGCCCGCCGCGGAGCCCACGCCGGGCGTCGACGACACGCTGAGCCTGCTGATGTTGTGCTGCCACCCGGCGCTCACCTCAGCCTCACAGGTGGCGCTGACCCTGCGCGCGGTCGGCGGCCTGAGCACCGGCGAGATCGCGCGGGCCTTCATGGTCCCGGAAGCCACCATCGGCCAACGCATCAGCCGTGCCAAGCAGCGGATCAAGGCCACCGGCGCCCAGTTCCGGATGCCGTCGGAGGCCGAGCGGGGGCCCCGGCTGGACGCCGTGCTGCAGGTGCTCTACCTGGTGTTCAACGAGGGCTACACCGCCAGCTCCGGCAGCACGCTGAACCGCGTCCAGCTGAGCACCGAGGCGATCCGGCTGGCCCGCCAGCTGCGCAGCGAGTTGCCACCGGCTGACGAGCGCGGCGGCGAGGTCGGCGGGCTTCTCGCGTTGATGCTGTTGACCGACGCCCGCCGTTCGGCGCGGACCCGTCCCGAGGGCGAGCTGGTCCCGCTCGCCGAGCAGGACCGGCGGTTGTGGAACCCCGACTCGATGGCGGAAGGCATCGCCTTGGTCACCGATACGCTGACCAACGCCCCGATCGGCCCGTACCAGCTTCAGGCCGCGATCGCCGCCGTGCACGCCGAGGCAGACCGGGCCGAGGACACCGACTGGGCACAGATCCTCGCGCTCTACGACCTGTTGCGTACCCTCACGCCCGGTCCCATGGTGACCCTGAATCGGGTGGTGGCCGTCGCCATGGTTCATGGCACGGCGACCGCCGCGCGCGAGCTGACGGCGGCCGAGAACGACCCCAGGCTGGCCGGTCACCACCGACTGCACGCCGTGCGGGCACACCTGCTCGAGATGGCCGGTGACTGGGACACCGCCGTCCAGCACTACCGGCTCGCCGCGCGCCGCACCCTGAGCGTGCCGGAGCGTCACTACCTGGAGTCGCGCGCAGACCGGATCAGGTTCCAAGCATGACACCTCGATTGTCTGCCTGAGCGCGCTGCTTGCAGGCCGCGGGTGGCCCGCACGTCAGTCAGCTGGCCGCGATACTCCCGCAGCGGACGACCCCGGAGTTGCCGGCAAGGGCGTAGCGGACTGTCAGAGTCGTCTACAGCACGTCGATCGGTAGGTCTGGGTCGATGCGCCGAAGGCGTCCGGGGTCGGTGGAGACGGCGGACCATCCTCGTTGGTGACAGGCGTGCACGACCCAGCTGGCGAGGGGATCGAAGACACCCACCGTCTGCTGGTAGGTCGATGGCCGCGGCTTCGGCGGTTCCCAGGTTTGCGAGCACGACGTAGGGCGCCCAGGCCAGAGTTTCGATCAGGGGTTCGGTCGCGGGATGCAGCAGCATTGCCTCGTTGCGGGCGAAGGCGGGTAGGTAGAAGCTGAGCTGGAGTTCCCAGGCGATACCGAACCAGGTTTGCATTCCGAGATGGCCGGCGGCCCAGGCGGCGACAGCGCTTGCGTCGAGGACCTTGCCGGCGGCAGACGTGGCGAAGGACTCGTCCACGGTAGTGCTCAGGAGGCGTCCGCGACTGGGTGGTTGCGCCGGATGTAGTCATCGCCAGGCCACGGCGCGCCGCTGCTGTCGTAGACGCTGCGGTAGTGGGCCAGAGTGGGCGCGCCGAAACGTTCGGCCATCATCTGACTGATCTGGATATGTCGTGGGTCGCGCAGCGCCGGAGCGGTCCGCGCTGTCGCGGGAACGATGTCGGCGACGGCGCGGCCGTCGCGGACGAGGTGCACTACCGCGCCCTGGGCGGCGCGGGCGATGGCCTCGGCGACCTCCTGGGGGTCATCAGGGGACACCTCGAACGTCGCGCTCATGCGGGTCATCGTAGCCAACAGCAGGCAAGCGCGGTCATCCACGGCTGGAGTTCGGCGACGGTGCTCGGCAGGGGCGTGATGCCGGGCGGGTGAACTCCTGTCGTCCGTATCCCGCGGTGGGTCATCTCGTCCACCCACGCCGTGGTCTCGGGCTCCACCTCGTCTGGCGGAGTGAAATCGTCGTCGTGGCAGATCATCAACATGTACTGCACTGTGCCTCCTCGGCATCGATACGTGTCCCACCGACGAACCGGGAACCTTCCGATCGACACATCCTCATTCCACTGCATCACCGGGCACAGCCGATATGGCCTCGACCGGATCGACCATCACCGACGAGCAGCGGCTCGAAGTCACCCTCGCCGAACTCGAGTTCCAGAGGTACTTCGCCGCCGAACTTCGCGAGACCTGCGTGGAGCGAACCGACGTTCCCCTTATCGGCCGTCGATGGAGTTTCTGAGAGGAACGTGCTGCGGTGTCCCGCGACTCTAGCGAGTTCTCGCATGTCCCAGAGTGGCCAGGACGACTACCCGCCTCCGGTGTGTTCCGGCGCGGTCTCGGGCGGCTGGGGTGTTGAGGGATTGGTGTGGACGCAGAAGACAGCGATCAGCAAGCCGAGGACGGCGATCAGGACGGCGGTCCAGAACGCGGCGTGGTAGCCGGCCGACAGCGCATCGACGGTTGCCCGACCGTCGATCCGGACGGCGGCCACGAAACTCAGGATGGCCAGGCCCAGGCCACCGCCGACCTGCATACCGGTGTTGAACAGTCCTCCGACGAGGCTTTGTTCGTCGGCTCCGGCGTGGGCCAGGGCGACAACGTTGGAGGCGACGAACGCGAGGCTGTTGCCCGCGACGGCCAGCACGATGGCCGGGAACACGTGCAGCCAGTAGGACGAGCCGACGTCCAGGGTGGCCAGCAGCGCGATGCCCGGGACATAGAGTCCGTGCCCGAGGATGAGCAGCGGCTTCGCTCCGGTCCGCGGCAGCAGGCGCCCGGCCAGTGTCGCGCAGATCAGCCCGCCGATCGCCAGCGGGAGCAGTGCCACCGCGGTTCGGGTGGCGGTGTAGACCAGCACCCGCTGCAGGGTCAGGGAGAGGAAGAAGTTCGCCCCGACCCAGACCGCGAACACGCAGAACCCGATGACGATCACGGCGGCCAGGTTGGGGCGGCCCCAGAGCGCCAGGGGCATCAAGGGGTGGGCCACCCGGCTCTGGACGAGTACGAAGGCGCCCAGCAGGACGAGTCCGCCGGTCAGCGCGGCCAGGGTCGGCGTGGACGCCCAACCCGTCCGGCTGGCATTGGTGAGGGCGAACACGAGCCCGAGCAAACCGGCGGTCGCGGTCAGAGCACCGAGGACGTCAACGCCCCCGCTGGCTCGGGAACTCGGCAGATCGCGGGGAACCCTCATGATGGTCAAAGCGAGCAGCACGGCCGCGATCAACCCGGTGAGGCCGAACACCCACCGCCAGCCCAGCGGCCCGGTGACCAGCCCGCCCAGGATCAACCCGGAGGCGAACCCGACCGCGCCCGCGCCACCGAAAGCTGCGACCGCCCTGCTGCGCTCGGCCGGTTGGGTGAAGGTGCTGGTCAGGATCCCCAGCGAGGCGGGAACCGTAGCCGCCGCGCCGATACCTTGCACGGCCCGGGTGGTGATCAGCATGGCCGGGTTGATCGCCAGCGCGTCCCCAATCGTGGCGGCCGCGAAAATGGCGAAGCCGACCACGAGCACCCGGCGTCTCCCGACAAGATCGGCTACCCGGCCGCTGACCAGCAGGAACCCTGCGAAAGTCAGCAGATAGGCCGAGACGACCCAGGGCAGGGTTGCCGGACTGAAACCCAGGTCGGAGGCCAGGTCGGGCAACGCGATATTGACCGAGCTGATATTGGCGACGTTGAGGAACTGCGTTGAACACAGCAGAACCAACAACCACCGCCGATTCACCCGCACTCCCGGAACCGATAGCGATGCCGCCGCGCCGGCGCCAGCATTCCGGCTCACCCGGGCACTCCGGTCTTGGCCGGCGCGGCGCCGGTCATCTCCACCGTCGCCCCACCGGCCAGCAGCAGACCCACGATCCCGATGTACACGACCGGGCTCAACCCAGCACCGAGCAGGGCCAACCCGAGTATCGCTCCCCCGACCGTCAGACGTAGGCACACCTCCCAGTCCAGCCGCCGGGTGACCGCCCGGATCGTTGCCATCGCCAGCAGGTAGGCGGCCAATCCCGCGCCCAACGGCAGCCGATCGAGCACCGTCAGTGCCCGTCCGATCGCGGCTGACTCGACGGCGAGGGTGACGCCCACCGCCGTGGCCACGATGCCGGCGAAGACCAGGAAGTGCATCTGTGCCCAGACGAACAGGGCCGCCGGAGTCTGCGCGGGCATCGCGCGGTACCGGGCGAAATACACCCACCAGATCGTCACCGCGAGCACAAACCCGAACACCGCTACCACCGCGGCCGCGAAGTTGCCCTTTGTGTTCATCCCGGAGACGGTGACCACCACCGACTCGCCGAGCACGATCAGGGTGAACAAGCCGTACCGCTCCGCGATATGTCCGGCGTCGTAAGCGCGGTGCGGTTGACGTAGCACCATGATCGGCACTGCGATCAGGCCCAGCATCGCCGCAGCCCAGACCCAGGGGCGGGCGTTCTGCCCCAACGCCAGCGACGCCAGCCACAGGCTCGCCCCGAGCCCGTAGCCCAACCCGTGGCGCCACGCCAGCTGCCTGACTTCGGGCATCCGCCACCAGAGGTTGCCATGGAGGGCGGCGAGGATCACCAACAGCCCGGCATAGGCGATCACGAACTGCGTCGAGTCGCCATGGGCCGCGCCGTCGATGCCGGCGGCGAGGGTGGCCACACCGAGCATTCCCGCGAGTAACGCGACGCGGAACGCACCGTCCTCGGTGCCGAATCCGGTCGCGTACCAGGCGAATCCGCGCCACGCCCACCACACCGGCACGAACAGCCCGGCGAACACACCCAACCCATTGACCGAGTGGTCGAGCTGAAGCTGCTGAGTCATCGCGGCCACCGCCGCGACGAACACCAGATCGAAGAAGAGCTCCAGCCAGCTCGGGTGCCGCTCCAACCGATCCGGGATCATATCCGGCGCTTCAGGCGCTTCGGCCTGATCAGCCAACCACTGCCCCCGTCGCTCATGTCTCGCGATGGCAATGGTCAAAACCGCCGACCAACACCCCAGAGCCCGTAGCACCACGCTACCTGGGTTCCGCACGTGTCGGTCATGCTCAGGGACTCACGTCGAGGTCGAGCAGGACACCGGTCTCGAACGGCGGGTTGTCGGGGTGGTCAGATGTCCGCGGCGCCGGGGTGGCAAACCATCGGGGACTGCGCGCGACGTCGGTCAGCGTCAGCGTCCCGGGCACGGGTTCGAGCATGCGGCCGGGTCCGGTCCCGCTGAGCACGAAACGTCGAGCGATCACCCGGATCCGCCGCACCACCCCGGTGATCCGCGGCACCTCGTCCGGGACCAGACCACCGTGGACGGTGCCGGCCAGGAATCCGTGCAGCCGAGCCCGTCCCGGCCTCGGAGCGGGACCGTTGGGTGGCAGCCAGAACGCGCTGACAGCGTCGTCGATCAGCACCGATCCGGACCCGCGCTCAACGACATCCCAGAGGCTGTCGCGATGCAGCTCCGGGGTCGTGCTCGCGGTGGCGGCGATGAACTGAAGGGTCCAACTTGTCGGTTGCCCCACGACCGGCGGCGGGGCGCAGCACTCGATCTCCCAGTCGTCGACGGATACCTCAACGACCCGGGCCGGCCCGGACACGGGGGTGGCTTCGGTGAATCGATGCACTCACATGACCCGCGCACTCGACTGACTGGGGCACGAACACCCCAGGCACGGGCTACCTGTGCGGCCCAGTCTAGCCGACCGGACCACCTCGTTCAGCGGGACGCATGGTCGGGCCGGGGTGCCGCCAGCAACCGGTGGATGCGCTGCCAAGCGTCTTCAGCCGCCGGGGAGTGGTAGCTGGCGCGCCGATCGGACAGGAAGCCGTGTCCGGCGTCGGGGTACTCGACGAGTTCGTGGTCGACGCCGGCCTCGGTCAGGGCTTCGTCGAGTTGGCGGCGGTGCTCGGGTGGGATGAGCTGGTCGTGTTCGCCGACCAGGATCAGCACCCGGCCGGTGATCCCGGGTGTGTGAGCTATAGCATCCGGCTCGTCCCGGAGCGCACCTCATTCTCCCTGCGTGGATAAGTGTTGCACGCCAGGTACGACCGCCGGGCGGACCGCTGCGAGGTGGCGGCGGTCGGTCGTGAGGATCGTCGTGATCGAGCGGCGTTCCGCGATGGCGGTTGATCATGTAGCAGACCTCGGCCACGATCGTCGGTGGAACAACCAATGGGCCGGGCAGGGTTTCCAGCAGCCCAGAGCAGCGGTCGTGCCATATGTCGGAGGCGTCGAAGGCTGCGATGATCGGGCCGGCATCGACGAGGATCTCAGTCAGCTCGTCGGCCCATGCCGTCGCGGACTTCGTCCTTCGTCCGCTCGCTGAGGTTCCGCGCGCCGGTGTTGACGCTGCCGATCCAGCTCAGCCGTCGTCGGCGTGTGGAGGACTCGGACCGGCTGCCGTCGAGGACCTCGAACCGCACGCGGTCACCGGCGTGCAGGGGCAGGCCGAGCCGCTCGGCAACCTCAGCGAGCTCGGGTGCGACGATGAACTCGTGTGCTCCGTCCGCGGCGGGCATGCTCATGGTGACGACCTCCCGGGACAGATGGTCTCACCTCTGACACCGGTGCGCATCGGGGCTTCGTTTCTGCTGGAGCGGCTGGTTCGGCAGCGTCGCGGGGGCCGAGCCGTTCCTTGTGGTAGCGCGGGCGTCGAGCGCGTCCAGCAATGCTCTGCGGGCGGCGACGAGCAGGTCAGGACCGCCAGTCAGGTTCATGGCGCTGCATCCAGTCGAGCAGTGCCTGGCCTTCTGAGGGGCCTCGGCCCGTCCAAGCGGCCGGCGGCACGCTGTTGGCCCGCGATCCAGGCGTCCTCGATCCGAGTCCGGTGGACGTGGATGTAATTGAGCGTTGAAGCGATCCAGGCGTGCCCGAGCAGCTTTTGGATGGAGATCAGTTCCAGCCCGGACAGGTAGAGCTGCGAGGCGCAGTAGTGGCGCATCACGTGCGGGGTCAGCGCGTCGGCCCAGGTGGGCAGGTGGGCGGCACGAGCCGTCGCTGTTGCGCCGCTCGGAGGGGAACAGCGGCGCGCCCGGGCGGGTGTGGTCGGCGTCGAAGTGACCCCACACGTCCTGGATAAACCAGCGCAGCGTTGCGTCCGCGCCGTTGATCAGCGGCACCATCCGTTCCCGAGGCCCGCTGCCCCGAGCGCCCTTCCCGACCCGCACATGCAGCTTCCGAACCGGCCCAGCTCCCACTTCACGTCGGCCAGATCCAGCTGACACGCCTCGTTGACGCGTAGCCCGACCTGCGCCATCAGCTTCGCCGCGACGTAGTTCGGGGCGGTCGGGGCGAACTTGCGGCACGAGCCAGCTCGTGGCGCCACCCGGCGAACAGGGCATCGATCTCGGCGTCGGTCGGCGGGATCCGCAGCGCGGCCTGCTTGCGGCCGCGGGGCTTGTTCATCTCGTCGATCGGGCACTCGACCACCCAGCCGGTCAACGCGTGGATCTCGACCTGGTGGCGCAGCTGCAGGAACGCGAAGAACGTGGTCAGCGCCTGGGCTCTGGCCAGCCGGGTGCCCTTCGCGCCGCCGCGCAGCACCCGCCGAAGTACGCGTCGGCGTCGGCCGGTTCCATCTCCCACAACGGGCGGCCCAGCCAGGTCCGGACCTGCTCCAGATGCCCGACATCCGAGCGGATCGTGCCGTCCGCCAGCCCGGCCGAGGCGCGGGCGAACCCGGCCAGCACGTCGGTCTCGAACGCGGCCACCTCGTCCGGGCCCGCCGGTGAGCGGAGCTCGCGCAGGTCCCGCACCACCGCCAACCCCACCGCGTCCCCGCCTTCAGCTTGAGCCGATCACTCTCGACATCATCGAGAACAACTCGCCCAAGCTGAAGTTCGGTCAGGCCTGGCAATGATCACCTGAACGGGGAAGAACGCCCTGGTCCAGGCCGGAACGAGCCCTCGCGTTCCCAACGAGGAACCACGAACTCACGGGTTATCTCTTAACCCACGATCAACCTCAACGGCCGCTACCAAACCACCGGAACCCCACCAGCCAGCGGACTCCGACCCCTTCGGACAACCCACTGACCCATCCCGTTCAGGATCCTGTTCCAGCATCACAGGCCGATTGGGGCTACCGGGACGGCGCCGTCACTCGGCGTTATGTGACGACAGCGCGAGGGGGAGACCAGAAGGGGTCGCGGCCGATGAAGCCCAACAGCCTGGCTTGGAGTCCAGCGTCCTCCGGCACCTCGACTTTGGCCCCGTACTGGCCGGAGGAACGCATGGCCTCCTCGAACTGCTCCATGCCGGCCAGCAGTTGGCCGCAGCGGTCGGCGTCCAGCTGGTCGTCCTGGTCGGTGGCCTTGGCCAGGTCCCAGGTGTGCATGAAGACGTCTGTGGTGTAAAACTGGTCGACCGCGCGGTCCAGTGGCAGCTCGCCGATGTGGGGGTTGGCGAGCACCCGGTCCTGGGTGGCCGGGTCGTCCAGCAGAGCCTGCACCGCATCGCAGTGCGCCCGCCAGGCCGATACTGGGTCCTCGTCCACCGACGGCCCGCCGGGCAGCTGGATGCCCGCGCCGGCGGAGAGGAACGAGGGGAACCACTCGGTCAGGTGCCGCACCACGTCGCGCGCGGCCCAGCCGGCGACCGGGGACGGGACATCCCAGTCGCGCGCCCCGAGGACCCGTTCGGTGAACAGCCCGCCGAGCTGCCGGTGCCGCTCTGCGGGGTCCTCAGACAGCGCCATCGTCGATCATCCTCTGCAATTTCGCGGGGCACGTGCGGGCCGCGGGGAGCGATGGTCTGCACCAACCCGGCCACGGTCGCGGCCACCGTCCGCAGCACGGACGGGCTGGCCATGGTGATCGTATCGAACTGGTCCTTGGGCAACCGCAGGAGCTGGGCGTCGCGGCGCGCCCGCACCGACGCCGAACGGGCCGCGCCGGTGAGCAGCCCGAGCTCGCCGAGGATCGCCCCCTGACCCAGCTCATTGATCACGACCCCGTCCTGCAGGACCTCCAACCGCCCGAACGAACGACGTAGAGACCGTCGGCCGGCTCACCTTGTCGGAACAACCACTCCCCGGCGGTCAGCTCGACGATGCTCGAGCTCGACACGATCGTCGAGTGGTCATCGGGCGCCAGGTCGGCGAAGATCGGCAGGCCGGCCAGCTCGTGGTCGGTGGCGGCGAGTGCTCCGTGTTCGCGTACCGCCCCGCCATGCTCTCGCCTGCCGATCGACTCAGCCACCCCGATGATCTCGGCTGGGGGATGGTCCGCCTACTCGCCGACCGTTGTACTTGCCGCCCTTGCAGGTCTGTACCGGGACCAGATTGACCTTACCGGGGGCGGGTGGCACGTCGACCACCTTGCCGCCGCCGCTCGTGCAGTGCTGCGCGGTGGGGTTGCCCGGTTGGATCAAGGTGCTCGCGGCGGCGACACCCTCAGTGGCGAACAGGCCCGCGATAGCGGTGGCGAACGTGACGACGACTATCCGAGAACGACGAGCGGGCATGGCAACGGACTCCTTCGGGATCGACGAGAGCATGATCATGACTGGACTGTGCGGCTCGCGATACGTCCGCTCGGCTCAGCGGCCCGGCGTCAGCACGACGCTGCCGGTGGAGGGTCTGTTCCTGTCCGGCGCCGGCACCCAGCCCACTGGCGGGATCAGCGGCGTCCCCGGCCACGCTCGCCGCTCAGTCCGGGATCGCCCTCGCAGGTAACTGGAGCTGCTCGCCGCCGGGCCGATGATCGAGAACTTCGTGCTGATGGAGCTGGCTCAGCTGACCTGGTCGGACGAGCGCGCCGGCTTCATCACTACCGAACCAGAGACAAGGTCGAGGTCGACGCCGTGCTCGAAACTCCAGACGGCCGCCGAACTCCGCCATCTGGAACGCCAGGTCGGCGACCGCTTCGTCGCGGGGTACGTCCTGTACACCGGTCAGCAGACGCTTCCCTTCGGGGAGCGGCTCCGGGCGCTGCCGGTCGAGGCCTTGTGGCAGGTCCGGCCCTGAGCATCTCCGGTGGCTCATCGTGTTCACATCTTCAGTCGGCAGGATCGGTTGACGCGAGCTCCCCGCACGCTGAGTTTTCCGCACGCTGACCCCCGCCACATCCCCATGGGGAACGGACCCAAGAGGAACTCCATGACCACCCAAGACGTCCTCGCACCGCGCAGCCGCCCGCTCCTGAACAAAGTCCCAGAAGTCACCATCTACTTCTGGGTCATCAAGGTGCTCTGCACGACCGTCGGTGAAACGGCCGCCGACTTCCTCAACGTGAACCTGAACCTCGGTCTGACCGGCACGTCCGTCGTCACGGGCGTGCTGCTCGTGGTCGCACTGGTCGTCCAGTTCCGCGCGAACCAGTACGTACCGGCCAGGTACTGGCTGGCGGTGACCCTCATCAGCGTCTTCGGCACCCTGGTGACCGACAATCTCACCGACAGCATCGGTGTGCCGCTCGAAGCCAGCACGCTGATCTTCGGCGTTCTTCTCGCGCTGACCTTCCTGGTGTGGTATCGCAGCGAGTTCACGCTGTCCATCCATTCCATCTTCACCAGCCGGCGAGAACAGTTCTACTGGCTGGCGATTCTCTTCACCTTCGCGCTCGGTACGGCCAGCGGTGACCTGATGGCCGAGGTGCTGGGGCTGGGCTATCTGGTGACGGGGATCATCGTCGCGTTGGTGATCGCCGTCACCGCGGTCGGCTGGCGGTTCGGGCTCAACCCGGTGCTGGCGTTCTGGATCATCTACATCCTGACCCGCCCGCTGGGTGCCTCGATCGGTGACTACCTCTCGCAGTCATCGAGCCAGGGTGGGCTGGGTCTGGGCGCGACGGTGACGAGCCTGATCTTCGTGGTCGGCATTGTCGGCCTCGTCACCTATCTCGCGATGACGAAGGCGGATGTCATCGCCGGCGACTCCGCCGTTCAACACGACGTCGCCGCCGGACGCGGGGGCCTGTGGCAGACGGTCGCCGTGGTGGCGCTGGTCCTCATCGCCTCGGGGACGGGCTACTCGTTGCGCAAGTCCTCACTTCAGGCGCAAGACCCGCCAGCCCCCGCCGCCGCCGTCCAGCCGACCCCTGGCGCAAGTCCGGCACCGGCGCTCTCGCCGCTCGGGGACCTCTCGAAGTTCCGGACAATCACCCAGGACACACTGGGCCTGTTGAGTGCCGGCAACCAGTCTCGCGCCACGACCCGCATCACTGACCTCGAAACCGCGTGGGACAGCTCCGAGGCGCGCCTCAAGCCCAAGAGCAACACCGAGTGGACCCGGATCGACGGCAAGATCGACACGGTGCTCCGCGCACTGCGGGCAACAAGTCCGAGACCGAACAGCGAGAAGTCCGCGCTCACGGACCTGCTCACCGCACTTGGACGGCCGATCCCCGCGAGCCCCGGCGGTCAGCCGGCGGCACAGCCAGCAGCACGGCTCTCGCCGCTCGGAGACCTCTCGAAGTTCCGGACAATCACCCAGGATACGTTGGGCCTGTTGAATGCCGGCAACCAGTCTCGCGCCACGACCCGCATCACCGACCTCGAAACCGAATGGGACAACGCCGAAGCACGGCTGAAGCCCAAGAGCAACACCGAGTGGACCCGGATCGACGGCAAGATCGACACGGTGCTCCGCGCGCTCCGGTCAACCAGCCCGAGACCGGACAGCGAGAAGGCAGCGCTCACGGACCTGCTCACCGCGCTCTGACTCACCGCTCGACGACGGCTCCGTCAACTCACCGCTCCGCGGCTCGGGTCAAACTCACCGCTCCGCGGCTCGGGTCAAACTCACCGCTCCGCGGCTCGGGTCAACTCACCGCTCCGCGGCTCGGGTCAACTCACCGCTCCGCGGTGGTGGCGTGGGGCAGCCGCACGGTGGCCCGCGCGCCCCCACCGGGACGGTTCTCGATGGTGGCACTACCGCCGTGGGCCTGCGCAATGGAGCGCACGATCGAGAGCCCCAACCCGGTTCCTCCGGTATCGCGGGACCGCGCGTGTTCGACGCGACGGAACCGCTCGAAGGCTCGAGGCAGGAACTCCGGCGGTAGGCCCGGTCCGGTGTCGACGACCTCGATGATGACCCCGCCGTCATCCTCGCTGGCGATCAGTCGGACCAGGGTGTCGGGTGGGGTGTGCAGGATGGCGTTGTCGAGCAGGTTGTCGACGGCCTGCAGCAGCCGGTCCGCGTCGATGGTGACCAGCAGGTCACGCGGGCACTCCAGCTCGACAGGGGGCTGGTGATCGCGTGCCCGGCCTCGGCGCACCCCGGTGCTCAGCAGCTCGCGCAGCTGGACCGCCGCGACGTGCAGGATGGGCTGGTGGTTGTCCGCCCGGGCCAACAGCAACAGGTCCTCGGCGAGCCTGATCAGCCGGTCGGTCTCCAGACCGGCGGCGCTGATGGCCTGGCGCAACGCCTCGGGGCTGCGCCCGGGGCGGGCGGCAAGCTCCAGCTCGGTGCGCAGGATCGCCAGCGGCGTCCGGATCTCATGGCTGGCGTCGGCGATGAACCGCCGGTCGCGTCCCAGCGCCTCCTGCAGCCGGCTGAGCAGGCTGTTCATCGTGGTTCCCAGCGCGGCCACCTCGTCGCGGGTGGCGGGGACCGCCAGCCGCCGCTCGGGGTCGTACTCGCTGATCGAGGCTGCCTCCCGGCGCATCTGCTCCACCGGGCGCAGCGCGGCGGCGGCCAGCACCCAGGCCGCCAACCCGGCCAGAGCAACCGCGATCGGCCCCAGGCCGATCAGCGCGGCCCGTACCCGTTCGAACGCGCCATCGGCGACGTCGGTTCCGGTACCGACCACCACGAGTACGCGCCCGGCACCGAGTGGCGCGGAGGCCGCCAGGACCCGGGTGCGGGCACCGGGCGCGTCGGTCGTGAAGGCCACCTCACCGGCCAGCGCCTGCCGGCGCTGCGGCGGGGAGAGCGCCAGTCCACTCGCGCTCGGCGTGGCCGTGACAACTGTCCCGTTCAGGTCTTGGACCAGGGCGTACTCCTTCCCTGGCCCCAACGCGGGCAGCGTGCCGTCGGTGCCCAGCTCCTGGGTGGTCGCGGCCAACCGGGCCCGCAGCCCGTTGTCGAGAGTGTCTTCCAGATTGTCGGCGAGCTGACGGAGGAAGAGCGCCCCGCCGACGGCGATGGCCAGCGCGGTGGCCAGCGCGAACAGCAGTGCCAGCCGCAGCCTCAGCGGCACCGCGTCATCTCCGAGTCATCGGCAGCGTCATCTCCGGCCGCCTGGCAGCTCCAACAGCGGCGCCGGCGCGGGTCTTTCCCGCAACCGATACCCGGCTCCCCGAACGGTGTCCAGCTGCTGGACCCGGAACGGCCGATCGATCTTGCGGCGCAGGTACAACACGTACTGGTCAACGACGTTGGACACCCCGTCGTAGGCGTAGTCCCACACGTGCTCGAGGATCCGGGTGCGGGTGAGCACCTCACCAGGATGGCTGAGGAACAACCGCAGCAAGGCGAACTCCTTGGTCGACAGCTCCAGCTCGACCTCGCCACGCCAGACCCGCCTGCTGGCCGGGTCGAGCCGCAGGTCGCCCACCCGCAGCTCGGTGGGCCGCTCCACCGCTCCCCGCCGGATCAGCGCCCGGACCCGCGCGGACAACTCGTCAAAGGAGAACGGTTTGACCAGGTAGTCGTCGGCACCGACGTCCAGCCCGGTGATCCGGTCGGCCAGCGCGTCCCGCGCGGTGAGCATCAGTATCGGCACCCAGCACTTCTTCGCGCGCAGCTCTCGGCACACCTCCATGCCGCTCTTACCGGGCAGCATCAGGTCCAACAGGACCGCGTCGTAGCCGAACTCCAGTGCTTGCCACAGCGCGTCCGGCCCGGTCGAGGCGACGTCGACCGCGTAGCCTTCCTCCTCCAGCCCACGCTTGAGCAACGCTGCCATCCGCAGCTCGTCCTCCACCACCAGGACCCGCACCCGACCAGCATAAACAGCAATCGTGAGAGCCCGATGAGAACGTCGTCCGGCGAGCCGCACCACCTCGGCACCCGAGAGTGGCCCGCCCGATCGCGAGCAACAAACCCCAATTGGCTCCACAGATGGAACGAGCGTCGACCTCGATACACCCGCCCGGGCCGAATGAGGTCTTATCAGGATATTCTCAAAACTGAGAAAATGGTCCTCCCTCAGACCCTTCATCCCAACCGGCCGTAGCCGACGCCAGCGGTCACCAGGGCGGCTGCAGACCCATGAGCAGCGCCTATGGTGACAGTTCCGATGGCGGCCCGAGACTGCGATCTGGTTGGTCGGTCTCAGCCAGCGGCGGGTCTCAGCTGGCCGGCGTAACCGATCCGGCTCGGATCCGTTGCTGATACTGGTGTGATCGCGCTCGAAAACCGGAATGGTCGAAGAGAGTGGGCCACCAGCGCCTTCGGGGACCAGGTGTCAGGTCAGCGTCCTTTTGGTGTTGAATGAACATCGGCGCGTCAGGCTGTGCCTGACGGGGGAAGGACTGATCGTGATCGAAATGACGGTGTCGCCGCCTGCGCTGGACTCATCGGTCACCGACCCCACCCGCCCAACAGGATGGGGTTGGTTGGCGCTTCGTACCGGGTTGGCGGTGGCGGGGCTGTCGCGTCGGCACGGTCTTGGCGGCGGCTCGATCATCGGCGGCCGAGTGACGATGGCAATGGACCCGAAGGCACTTCGGCGCCTGGCCGTTGGCCGGCGGGTGGTGTTGGTCACGGGTACCAACGGCAAGACCACGACCAGCCACATGCTCGCGGCTGCCCTGCGGTCGCTGGGCCCGGTCGCGCACAACGCGTCGGGCTCGAACATGGCCGACGGCGCGGTCGCCGCGCTCGCCGAGGACCTGGACGCAGAGTGGGCGGTACTCGAGGTCGACGAGCTGCACTTGTTCAAGGTGGCCGAGCAGCTCGACCCGTTCGCGATGGTGATACTCAACCTCACCCGCGACCAGCTTGACCGGGCCCTTGAGGTTCGCGCCATTGCAACCGCGATCGGGCAGGCAATCAGCGCACACCCCGCGACGATGGTGTTCGCGAACGCGGACGACCCGATGACGGTGTGGGCCGCTGCGTCGGCGGTACGCCCGGTGTGGGTCAGCGCCGGCTCGGCGTGGCGCAACGACACCATGGGTTGCCCTTCCTGCGGGCGCCAACTCAGCGAAGCGGCCACCGGCTGGGCCTGCGACTGTGGCCTGACCCGCCCACGACCGAGCTGGTGGTTCGACACCACCGACATGAGCTCCGGCACGGGAGCCTGCACCACGCACGGCCCGGGTTTCTCCACCGGCCTGACGGTGGGTCTGCCGGGGCAGGTCAACCTCGGGAACGCGGTGATGGCGCTGGCCGTCGCGGTGAGCGCCGGGGTACCCGCCGCCGCCGCGGTCGCCAAGGTCGGCACGCTGGATCGAGTGGCCGGCCGGTACGCCAGGATCCGACATGGCCGACACACCCTGCGCCTACTGCTGGCCAAGAACCCGGCCGGCTGGTCGGCCACCATGTCCATGCTCACCGCGATCCGTCCACTGCTGATCGCCGTCAACGCCCGCGAGGCCGATGGCCGCGACACCTCATGGTTGTGGGACGTCGAGTTCGAACGACTCGCCACCCGCCCGGTGTCCGCCAGTGGGGAACGGGCCGCCGACCTCGGCGTGCGCCTGAGCTATGCCGACATCCCCCACCACACCGCAGCGGACCCGCTGGAAGCGCTGCGGCAGCTGCCCGACGGCGACATCGACGTCGTCGCCAACTACACCGCCTTCCACACGCTGCTGCGACGCCTCGACAGCCGAGGTTGACCACGCGTGCCCAGAGACTCCGCGGTCGGCATCTGTCTGTTGCTGCCCGACGTCCTGGGCACCTACTCCGATGCCGGCAACGCAACCGTGCTCTCCCAGCGGCTGCGCTGGCGCGGCATCCACACCGAGGTGATGGTGTGCACCGTCGACAAAGAACCGCCGACCAGCTGCGACATCTACCTGCTTGGCGGCGGCGAGGACATCGCCCAGCTCTACGCCACCGACTGGATGCTCGGCCACCAGAGGCTGTGCCAGACCATCGGCGAACGGGCACTGACACTGGCTGTGTGCGCGGGCATGCAGATCCTCGGCCGATCAATGACCGACCCAAAGGGCCGCTGCCACCCCGGAGTGGGGCTTCTGGACATCAGCACCGAGCCTCGGCGACGCCGGGCCATCGGCGAGATCGTCACCAACAGCTCCGAGATCGGCGTGCTCACCGGCTTCGAGAACCACCGGGGGGCCACCACCCTCGGCTCGGATGCAACCCCGTTGGGCCAGGTGGTCAGTGGTATCGGCAACGGCGACGCCCGGTTCGGCCGCGCCCGAGCCGACGGCGCCCGGACCGAGCACGTCATTGCCACCTACATGCACGGCCCGGTCCTCGCCCGCAACCCCGCACTGGCTGACTACATCCTCGCCAAGGCCATCCGGCAGCCACTCACCGAGTTCGAGGTACCCGACCAGCACGCCCTACGCGCCAGCTACCTACCCTGACCAGCTACCCACCCTGAACTGTCAGCCTGGCTGGCGAGCCCGCAGCAGCGTCGGGAGCGCGCCGGAGTCGGAGCCGACCTCGGCCCGGGCCCACTCGGTGAGCTGGGCCAGGTCCGAGTCGTCCACCGTGCTGGCCTCGACCACCGGCAACGCGCCCGCGTACACGGCGCCGGCAGCGCCGTCCACGGTGACGATCTGCCCGGCCAGCGCGGTCACCGACCCGATGCCGCAGCCGACCACGCAGGCCACCCCCAGCTCCCGGCACACCACCGCGGCATGCGAGGTCGAGCCACCCATCTCGGTGATCACCGCCTTGGACGCCGACATGCCACCGACGTCGTCCGGGTCGGTGGTCGGTCGGGCCAGCACCACGTGCTCGCCTAGGCCGAGAGCGGGGTCGGCCCGGTCCTCGGCCTCCTCGGCGTCGATCACCACCACGCCGATCGCGATACCCGGACAGGCCGGCTTGCCGGTGGCCAGCACGGTTGCGTCGCCGATCGCGGCCGGGTCGATCCGGGGCCGCGGCAGCGCCTCGACCTGTTCGGCGCTGACCCGGCCCAGCGCCTCGGCCTGGGTGATCAGGCCATCCCGGTGCAGCAGCACGGCCAACCGCACGGCGGCCTCCGGCGACCGCTTGGCCGCCCGGGCCTGCAGCAGCCACAGCGTGCCGTTCTCCACGGTGAACTCGATGTCCTGCACATCGCGCCCGTCGCGTTCCAACCGGTCGGTGGCGGTCATCAGCGCGGCGTGCGCCTCGGGCATGCTCGTGGCCATCGTGGCCAGCACCAGCGCGTCCGCCCGGCCGGACACCACGTCCTCACCCTGCCCGCGCGGCAGCCACTCACCGTAGGGTTCGGCCGCGCCGGTCAGCGGGTTGCGGCTGAACAGCACGCCGGTGCCGGAGCGGTCGTCGAGGTTGCCGAACACCATGGCCTGCACGGTGACCGTCGTACCCCCGTCATCCGGGATCCCCCGCTCGCGCCGGTAGCACTGGGCCCGGTCGGACTGCCACGAGGAGAACACCGCCTCGATGGCCGCATGCAGCTGACCCCACGGATCCTCCGGCGCCGGACGGGCGACCACCTTCGCGAACTGCTCGACGAACCGCCGCCGGGTGTCGGCCGCGTACTCCGGGTCGGCCGCGCCGAGTGCGGACTGTACGTCGTCGGTCATGCCCAGGTTGAGCACGGTGTCCATCATCCCGGGCATGCTGATCGCCGCCCCCGAGCGCACCGAAACCAGCAGCGGACGATCACCACCGCCGAACGTCCGCCCGGTGGCCTTCTCCAAGCCGGCCATCGCGTCCGGCAGTGCCGCCAGAACCGCGGAGGGGACCACACCACCGTTGGCATGGAATCGTCGGCACACCTCGGTGGTCAGCACGAACGCCGGCGGCACCGGGATGCCCAGCGCGCGCATCTTCTCGATGCTCCAGGCCTTGCCGCCGAGCAGCTGTTTGTCCGCCCCGGTGGTGCCGTCCAGGACGAGGACATCGGTCACTGTGCCCACTGGTGACCTGTGCCCATTGGTGACCTCGCAAGCTCGGTCACTGTGCCCATTGGTGACCTCGCAAGCTCGGTCACTGTGCTCGCCCGGCCGCCGCCTCGTCGGCCCGGGACAACCCGGCCAGCCCGATCAGGTCTTCGTGCAGCTCGAACCAGACGGTGTGGTAGCTGTCGGTCATCGGGCGGGCCAGCCAGGTGTGCTCGCCGGCCTGCACCTTGGCCAGCGCACCGGCGAACCGGGCCGGGTAGGGCGCCAGCCGGGGCGCAATCGCCACCACCCGGTCCAGCAACGGACTGAACCCGGCGTCCAGCTCACCCAGCCGTTCGACGATCTTCGCGTCGTAGTCGGCGTCGGTGTGGTCGTTGGGGGTGGTGCCGTCCTTGAGCTGCCAGTCGGCGACCAGTTGCTTGAACGCCGAGTTGTGGCCGTCGAACTCGCGGTGGGCCGCCTTCAATGCGTCCTGGTCGACGCCGCTGCGCTCCTCGGCGAGCAGCCCCTCGAGCACCTCACGGCCGGGCTTGGTCAGCTTGAGCCGACCCCGGGCCTGCTCACAGTTTCCGGCCACGGTGTGCTGCTCGATGATCGGTGCCAGCGTGGCCGCGTCGATGCCGGCCGCCGCCGCGGCATCCCCTGGAAGGGCACGGCCCTTCAGCCGCAGCGCCTGCAACACCCGAGTCTCGACACTCACCCGCTACTCCTCCCGCCGCTGGGCTGGGCCGTCGATCTGCCACCGGTGGCCCCGATCACCGGACGAACCTACGACGAGCCGAGCCCGCTGGCAAAGGACCAAGGAGCCCGACCACAACGGATCCACGGTCACAACCGAAACCGCATCGAAACGCGGTCGCCCGTGGCCCCGATAGGGCAGGTGCACACCGGAGTCAACGACCTTCCGCAGGCTGAGCTAGCTGATGGTCCACACGATCTGCACCCGCCCAGCTGACCAGCGGCCGAAGTGGTCAGCGCGGAGCCGGCACCATGAAGGCGCCGCCGTCGTCCCCGTCCGAGCAGGACAACGCAATGGCGAGCGCGCGACAAAGTTCGGTCATCCGCTCCGGACTCAGCTGCCCGATCCGGTGCAGGAACCTGTCCTTGCGCAGCAGGGTCAGGTTGTCCAGCGCCGCGATGCACTCGCGGTCAATCCCGTCGTCCGGGCCCAGCCGGACGGCGGTCGGGATGTCGCGAAGTGTGGTGGTCAGTGGCGCAACGAGTACCGAGTTCAAGACCCGTCCCGCAAAGTTCCGGTGCATGACGACGACCGGGCGCGGTTTGTCCATCTCGGCCAGCCAGATCTCGCCTCGGCGCGGTCGGTTACCAGTCAAGGGATGCAGCCGCCAGTCCCTCGACGCTGAGGTCTGCGAGTCTGTCCTCAGTCGTTGACTGTGGTTGCTGAGCGTAACCTGCCGCGAGCTGTGCGTCGATCTCGTCCTCCCGTCGTCGAGCAAGGAGAACCCGGACAGCCATCCTCAGCACCTCCGCCCGCGAGTGCCCTCCTTCAGCGGCGAGCGCGTCGATCGCGGCGAGGCTGCGGTCGTCGAGCTGGAACGCAATCTGAGTGACAGAAGACATGAAGCCATCATACAGATGCTACATGACAGAAGCTACATTCCAGTTGCACTCAAGCGGGCGTCGGCGTCGTTGACCACTACAGGCACGAGTCCGAGCGGCGTGGGAAACCTAGCGGTACTTGGTATTCTCCGCGGGTGGCCCGCCCGAGGGTTCCGTTGATCGCCAAACGCAAGGCCCTCGAGGTCGCGCTGGACATCGTCGACAACGAGGGCATCGACAGCCTGAGCATCCGACGGCTGGCCGAGCGGCTCACGTCAACGGCGCCTCGCTGTACCACCACTTCGAGAACAAGGAAGAGATCGTCGTCGGGGCGGCCAAACTGGCCCTGGAGGACGTCCGCACGCCGCAGGCACACGACAAGCCCTGGCAGGTCTGGGTCATGCGGAACGCCCGGCGGCTGCGTCAGGCGCTGCGCGAGCACCCGGACCTGATCCCGGTCATGCTGCGCCGCCAACCACTGGGCATCGGGGCCGGACCGCTGGACACCACGGTGACCCTGCTCGAGCAGGACGGCGTACCCACCGGAGCCATCGCACCGATGCTCGAGGCGCTGGAGCGCTACGCCATCGGCAGCGCACTGCACGAGGCCAGGACCACCGGCACCAGCACCGGCCAAGATGTCGACCCGGCCAAGGCGCCGAACCTCGCCAGGGCGCTGGAGCAGGCGGCGGTGTCCGCGGACGAGATCTTCGACGTGGTCTGCCAGCGGATCATCGACGCCGTGCTGAGCTCCGCCACCGAACGGCAGGCCACCGAACGGCAGGCCACCGAACGGCAGGGCACCGAACGGCAGGGCGCGGCAACACCCGCCTAAACCAAACGCGGCCTCGCAGTCCCTTCTCCGCTCGCACAGACCTGGTACCCCTCGCACAGACCTGGTACCCCTCGCACAGACCGTGCAACCCCTGTGCGGGGGAGGCTGGGTCTGTGCGAGCCCGGGCACCGGAGCCCGGCGCTGAGAGTTGGCTGGGCGGACCTGGGCTGGACACGTCTGGCTCACGTGCCGGACCCGCGCGGCCGCGAGGCTGCCGCCATGATCGAGCCACCAGACCCGCGCGGCCAGAGGTAACGCCGGTGTTCGCCCGACGGATCGTGGTCGTGGGCGCGGGATACGTGGGACTCACCACCGCCGCCTGTCTGGCGTCCTTGGGCCACCAGGTGGTGTGCGCGGACATCGACGAGGCGAAGCTGGCCGAACTGGCGGCCGCGCGGGTGTCCAACCCCGAACCCGGGCTCGCCGAACTCGTCTCCGAGGGCGTGGCGTCGGGACGGCTGTCGTTCGTGCTCGGAACCACCGCGGCACTCACCCAGCAGCCAGGGCCGGAGGTGGTGTTCCTGTGCCTGCCGACCCCGATGGGTATCGGTGGCGTCGCCGATCTTTCGGTGGTGGAGTCGGTGGTGACCGAGATCGGGCCGCTGCTCGCGCCGGGCGCGGTTGTGGTCACCAAGTCGACGGTCCCGGTCGGCTTTGCCACCCGGATCGCGGAGCTGCTCGACCGTGATGACGCCGCGGTCGTGAGCAACCCGGAGTTCCTGCGCGAGGGCAGCGCGGTGGCCGACTTCCTGGGTCCGGACCGGATCGTGCTGGGTGCGGACGCGCAGGACGCCGCCGAGCGGGTCGGCGCGCTTTACGCGCGCCTCGGCGCCCCCACCGTGTACACCAACCCGGCCAGCGCCGAGCTGATCAAGTACGCGGCCAACGGCTACCTCGCGATGAAGCTCTCCTACGTCAACGCGGTCGCCGAGCTGTGCGAGCGAGTCGGCGCCGAGATCGGCGACGTGACCGAGGGCATGGGTTACGACCGGCGGATCGGCCAGACATTCCTCTCCCCCGGACCCGGCTGGGGCGGCTCGTGCCTGCCCAAGGACACCGCCGCGCTGCTCCAGATTGCCGACTCGCATGACTTCGAGTTCCGGTTGCTGAGAGCGGCGATCGACACCAACACTCGGCAGCGCCAGCGCATGGTGGACAAGGTTCGGCTCGCCGTCACCGGCCGGCGGAACGGCTCGCTCTCCCACACCCGGCTGTGCCTGCTCGGCCTCACCTTCAAGGCCGGCACCGACGACCTGCGAGACTCACCGGCCCTGGCGGTGGCCGCCCTGCTCCGCCAGGCCGGCGCCGAGTTGTTCGCCTACGACCCCGGAATCAGCCCAGAGCACGCCGACACCCAGACCGGGCTCACCGTCGTCGACGACCCCTACCTCGCGGCCAAGGACTCCGACGCGGTGATCGTGCTGACCGAGTGGCCCCAGTTCCGATCGCTGGACTGGGCTCGGTTGGGCGAAGTCGTCCGCCAACCGGTCGTGGTGGACACCCGCAACCTGCTCGACCGGGACACCCTGGGCCGCGCCGGGTTCAGCTGGGTGGGGGTCGGCAGCGGCTGAGCCGTCCCGCTCCTGGTGCCGCGACCGCGCCAGGCCCGGGGGCCGGGTACCGCTCGGCGCGCGGTACCCAATACAACGTTGCAACGCGGTGGTCCGCAGGTGATCCTTGGGCAAGCTGTTACTTGCCGGCAGGTGAACCGGCGTTGAACCCGCGGAGGTGCACCGGTGCGACGCGCCTGGACGAACTACATCGCGATCGGTGACAGCTTCACCGAGGGGCTGGACGACTGGCGCGCGGACGGCACGCCGCGGGGCTGGGCGGACCGCCTCGCCGAGCGACTGGCCGAAGACGTCCCGGAGCTCCGCTACGCCAACCTCGCGGTACGCGGCAAGCTGATGGACCAGATCATCGCCGACCAGGTCCCGCTGGCTGAAGCGCTCCGCCCGGATCTGATCACCTTCAGCGCCGGCGGAAACGACATCCTTCGCCCCCGCTGCTCGCTGGACTCGATTGCGCAGCGGTCCGACGCGGCGCTGGCCCGGCTGGTCGCCACCGGTGCGGACGTGGTCGTGTTCACCGGTTTCGACACCCGCAAGGTCCCGGTGCTCAACGCCATCCGGGGTCGGATCGCAACTCTCAACGAGCTGTTGCGCGCCGTTGCCGACAAGCACCGGTGTCTGGTGGTCGACCTGTGGGCCATGGCACCGCTGTCCGAGCCGAGAGCCTGGGGCCGGGACCGCCTCCACCTCACCGCGGACGGGCACCGGCGGGTCGCCCTACGCACCTGCGAGGTGCTCGGGGTCCCGGTGACCGAGGACTGGCGGGAACTGGATCCGGATCGGGCCCGACACCCGTGGCAACGCCGGCGGCAGGAAGACCTGACCTGGGCGCGCAACTACCTGCTCCCGTTCCTGCGGGACTGGGCCAAAGGTCGGCAGACCGGCGAGGGCCACGCGCCGAAACGGCCCGAGCTGATCCCGATGCTGGCAACCGACGGCCTCGCGCGCGAAGGTGCGTACTGACCCAGCACTGACAGCCTGGGTCCACCGGCGGTTGAGCGCGGTGAGGTTACGGCCCGGTCAGGCCGTGAGGCCAACTCAGCCTGGATTTCTCACCGAGGTGATGGGCTTGTCTCCTGAACTACAGCGTTGATCGGCGCGGTGGTGGGTGGTTTCTGCCTTAACGCGTTGGGCTGGCTCGATTCTGGTCCGCCATCGGGAGGCGACAATGACGCGGTCGATTGCGCCGAAGGAGACTCGAGTTCGGCGGGCGCTGGAGCACCTGCGCAACGACACCACCGACGAGTTCGAAAAGGTCAGCCCATTCGAGCCGGAGGAGTTCACCGACCAGGCATCGCGGCGAACGACCGCGCGGTGATCGGCCGGTTGCTTTCCGTGGCACTCGTCCCGATCTTCCCGCTCGCGGTGATCTATCTGCCGCTGCGGCTGGCACGTCGGCGCCAGCGACAGGCACTGCACCGACTGGTGCGGAAGGACCCGGAGCCGATGCTGGTTGAACAGCTCGCCCGGCAGGCCGTGGCCCGGCTACCCCTCGGCGACCTACGCAGGATCACCAGTAACCCGTGGCGCGACCTCGCCGAGGGCCGCCACCTCGAGCTGGCGGCGGCCGAACTGCGCAGACTGGGGCTGGCCCCTCCCGTCGAGTGGGTCGGCAGGGGGTGGTGATGAGCCCGGACTCACGGGACGAACCTCCGGCGGGCCCGCGTCGACGGCTCTCGGCCGTATACGCCTGGCTGATCGTCACACTCCGCTGGCCGGTGCTGGTCCTCGTGGGCGGGATCGTCGTCGCCGCGGTGTCCGCCCTGCCGTCGCTGGCAAGCTCGGGTGGGGGGCTGTCCGGTGGGCTCGTCGGCATCGACGAGCCGGCGGTTGCGGCGCAGACCGCCGCCGTCCGCCGCTTCGGCCTGCCGCTGCTGACCCGCACCGTCGTCGTGCAGCGCGACCCGGCCGGCCTGAGTATCTACGCCCAGGCCAGAGTGGTACTCCGCGCGCTGGAGGTGGACAAGCGCACGCTCGTCGAAGGCCCTGGCGACGGCCTGCTGCTGGCCCTGCCGATCTTCGACCACCCCAGTCTGTCACTCGTCGGCGGCCCTCCGACCACCACCGCGATCACCTATCTCTACTCCGACCCAAGCGCCGGCTTCGGCGTCCAGCAACGCATCGCCTCGGACTACGCCCGCACGATCGACCGCCCCGACGACCACCTCGCGGGCGTCACCGGCACCATTCCGGTCCAGGTGGAGCAGGGCCGACTGGTCCAGGAGTGGCTGCCCTGGGTCGAGCTGGGCTCGGTGCTGGCCATTGCGTTGATCGTGGGCTTGAGCTTCCGTTCGGTGCTGGCCCCGGTGATCACCCTGTCGGCCGCGGGCATCGCTTACCTGCTCGCCGACCGGCTGGTGGGATTCGGCGCGGAGCTGATCGGGTTCAGCGCCCCCGGACAGCTGCAGCCCGTGCTCGTCGCACTGGTGTTGGGCATCACCACGGACTACGCGATCTTTTTCCTGTCCGGACTCAAGCGTCGGTTGCGCGACGGAACGCCCACCAAGCGGGCCACCCGCGACGCCGTGGCCGAGTATCTGCCGACGGTGCTGGTCGCCGGCTTGACCGTCGGGACCAGCGTGCTCGCGCTGTCCGTGGCCCGCACCGGGATCTTCCGGGCGTTCGGTCCCGGTCTGGCGATCACCGTGCTCGCCGGCCTGCTCGTCTCGGTGACCCTCGTGCCGGCCCTGCTCGGCGTGCTCGGTCGGTGGGCGTTCTGGCCCGACAGTCTGTCTCAAGCCGAGCCGGACCGGAGCCCTTCGCGGCTGGCCGCCAGAAGCTCGAGCCGGATAGTACGGCTGGTCGAGCACCGCTTCAGGGCCGCCGTGGTGGTCGCGGTGGTCGGCGGCGCACTGGTCGCGGCGGCGCTGCCACTGACCTGGCTCAACGACGCGATCTCGCCGGCCAGCGCACTTCCCGAAGGCAATCCGGTCCGGGCCGCCGCCGACGCGGCGACTGCGGGCTTCAGCGGCGGGATCCTGGCCCCGACCGGGGTGATCGTGTCCGCGCCGGGGGTCGCCCGCAACACTTCGACGCTCGGCACATTGCAGCGGGAGCTGTCGACCCAGCCGGGTGTGGCCGGGGTACTCGGCCCGGCCAGCCAGCCGGACCTGGTACAGGGGCTCGAGTCGAGGCTGTCCCCGGTGGTGCAGGCCCGGTTGTTCATCGGTCCGGGCGGTGACGCCGTCCGCTACCTCGTCGCCTTCGACTCCGACCCGCTCGGCGCGAAGGCCGTCGACTCACTACGTGCGCTCGAACAACGCATGCCCGCGCTGCTCACCCGCTCCGGGCTGGACGGGGCGGAGGTCGCCTACGCCGGGGACACCGCGCTGGGGTTGAGCCTCGCGGACTCCTCGCGGGCGGATCTCGGTCGGATCGCGCTCGCCGTCGGCCTGGTCGACCTGCTGCTGCTGATGCTGTTCCTGCGCGCGGTCGTCGCCCCGCTGTACCTGCTGGCCTGCAGCTTCCTCGCGGTGGGCGCGTCACTGGGACTGACCACACTGTTCTTCCAGAACTACCTCGGCCAGGACGGACTGGTGTTCTACGTGCCGTTCGCCGGAGGCGTGCTGCTGGACTCCTTTGTGGTGCGGTCCTTCCTGGTCCCTGCCCTGATCTCGCTGGTCGGGAAACCCAGCGGCTGGCCGGGTCAGCGGTTGGCACCACGTCCAGCGCCATCCACCCGGCTGGGCACTGAGTCCGCCGCCGGCTGCTGAGGCACGGCGGTACCGCCCAGGCTGTGTCTCCCGAGACCTCAGCTCGGTCCGGGTTCAGCCTGGTCGAGGGTCATCTGGGCGGTCACCACGACCGCGTACGAGCCGACCCCGCGCAACCGGACGCCCGCAACCTCGCCCTGGTCGACCACCAGCAGCGTCAACAGGCCGCTCTCTCCATCGAACTCCACGTCACGGACCTTGCCGAGATCGTCTCCCCGGGTGGACAGCACCCGCTTGCCCACCACCCGATGGTCCTTGTCCATCAGCGCGGCCAGGTCCTCGGCGGCCGAGGTGATCTGCTCGGCCCCGGCCACGGTCACTGCGTCCGCCCCGAAGGACTCGACGCCCGACCACGGCAGCACACTGCCCGACGCGGTCTTGCGCACCTCCAGGGCACAGACCGCCCGAGCTGTCGGGTCGACGACGAAGCCGTCCACCTTGCCGACCGTGTCGGCGGTGGCGATGCTGACCACCTTGCGACCCCTTGCCTCGGAGAACCTCATCGGACGCGGCCCTCCAGTTGGCTGCGGAACTCCTCGACCGCCGCGCCGAAACCGGCGAGGTCGTTGCGGACGAAGTCACGGGTACTCGCCGGCACGATGAGGTGCTGCCCGGAGACGGCGACGGTGTTCGGCAGCGGTATCAGCATCGTGGTCCCTTTGTCGCCGAGCGTTTCGGACGACTCGATCTCGTAACCGACCACCTCGCAACCGCGGTCGTCGTTCTCGCTGACCTGCAGGATCACGTCGGTGATGGTGCCGAGGTCGATACCGGAGTCGGTGAGTACCTGGGAGCCGAGCACGTTGTTGCGGGATCCAGGGGTGCCGGAAGACCCGAACGCCTCGGACTCCGATGCGAGCGCCTGCGCGTCGAGTATCATCACGGCGTCCCGGCCGAGCGCAAGGATCGAGCTCCACGAAAGCATCGACCTGAGCGGCCCGGAGAACCGGCCGCGCCCGGCCAACGTGAAGCCCTCCACGGCCCCGCCATCGGCCGAGAAGACGACGTCCTTGATCTGCGCGACGTCCTCGCCGTCGAGGGTCACGACCGGACGCTGGGCGACCTCGCTGGTCCGCATCAGCCTGCTCACGACTGCTCACCGGCCGAATCCGAGGCGTCCGGACCGGTCACCGCCCGGTTGACGATCACACCACCCCGGCGACGCCGGGCCTGCACCGCGAGTGCGGTGAGCACCAGCGCCAGCAGCACCACGGCCGCCACGATCGACCACTGCCACCACTGCATCGACTCGATCAGCGACCGCGCCGACTCGGTCATCGATTGCCCCCACTGCCGCATGAAGCTCCCTCCTACCGTCTGGCGTCCGCCCCGGCTGCGACGGTGACCGCAGCACGAACCTGTTCGGGTGGTCGCAGGGACACCGGGCAGCCAGCCTACTCAGCTGGCGAAGCCGGGGCACCCTGGAGATGGGCTAGCCGGTTACCGGCGTGCGCGTCGAACGGTCACCGCCCCGCACGGAGCACACGCGCCACCACGGCCGACGCCACCAGCCAGAACAGGGCCGCGAGCCCGTGGTTCACCGCGAGGGCGATCTTCGGGTTGGCCGGCGTGAACAAGCCCTCGAACCAGAGCGCGAGCCCGTGGCTGGTACTGGCGAAGAACTGGGTGATCCCGTTGGCCGGGTCGGCGTCGAACACCGTGAGCAGCACATTGCCGATCAGGAACAGGGCTAAAAGCGCCCCGACCACCTTGACGACAATCACCAACAGGTTGACGAGCTTGCGGAGTCCCGCCCCGCCCCGCCGGGTCTCGGACGGAGCTTCGGCGGTCCGATCCATTTTTGTCTGCATGGCTCAGGAGTTCCCGCGACCAACTCGAACACGCCGACCGTGACCTTTTCGTGCCTATTTCGCCGCATGTTCGAGTCTTCTTCGCACTATCCGTTTGGCGCTCCGTTCAGCGCGGGACCCGACCGACACCAGATCACCTGACACCGGAGTGGCGAGCGATCGAACTCGGCACCACCATTTGCCCGGCCTGTATCAATGGACGTAATTTTTCCGTTGCCACACCCAGTGGACCGGACCAGCGGAGTAGATCACCAGGTGGGACGTCGGAAGGCACCGACCCTGCCGACGGACCCGGAACTGGCCCGCACCCACCTGTTGAACGTCGCCGAGACGTGCCTCGAGCGCTACGGGATCCGGCGCGCCACGATGGAGGACATCGCGGCCGACGCGAAGGTGTCCCGGCCGACCCTCTGCAGCCCGGACGGCTGTCGTTCGTGCTCGGCACCGCCGCCGCTCGGATCGCGGAGCTGCTCGGATCGCGGAGCTGCTCGGTCGAACGGATGTCGCCCTCACGCCCTGAGCCTCCGCCAGGCTAGCTTTGAGCGTTCCGCCAGCGGTACCCGACGCGTAATCCGGTGCTCACCGGCATGGAGTCCGCATCGGTGATCGTGTTGAGACGTGACCGCTGAAGTCGCTGCGCCGCCGATCTTGCCCGCGATCGACGAAACCCGCGTCCAGGAACCCGCCGTTCGCGAACCCGCCGTTCGCGAACCCGCTGTGCACGAACCTGTCGTCCACGAACCCGCCGTCAGTGAACCCATCACCAGGGCCGTCCGCAGCCTGGTCATTCTCGGCGACTCCACGCCGGTCGGCGTCGGCGACCCAGTGCCGGGCGGCGGTTGGCGGGGCTTCGGCCCGTTGCTGCGCGACTCGTTCGGGAGCACCGACGCGATGCGGTACACGAACCTGTCGGTCCTCGGCGCTCGGCTCGCCTGCGTCAGACAGCGGCAGCTACCGGTGGCCCTGGGGATGGCCCCCGACGTGGCGGTGCTGTTGGTCGGGATGAACGACACCCTGCGCTCGGACTTCGACCCGGTCGCGCTGAGCGGCGACTACGACGCGGTGATCGGCTCGCTGCGAGCCGTCGGCACCACCGTGCTGACGGTTCGGTTCCACGACCACAGCAAGGTCTTCTGGCTACCCGGACCGTTGCGGCGGGCCCTCCGACAGCGGATCGGGCAGCTGAACGCGGTCATCGACGTGGTGGTGGCCTGGCACGGTATCGGCTGCCTCGACCTGCACACCATGCCCGGCGGCTACGACCGCGCCACCTGGAGCGTGGATCGGTTGCATCCCTCCGAGCTCGGGCACCGGCTGCTGGCTCACAACCTCGGCGCGCTCATTGAGCGAGAGGGTTTCGAGGTGAGGCATTCGGTGAGCCTGTCCAGCGAGGGTGGACGCGATGTCACCACCCTCCACCGCCTGCTGTGGCTGGTCTTCAAGGGCCTGCCGTGGCTGGCCCGCCGGGGCCACGATCTCGTCCCCTACGCGCTGTCCATCGTGCTGCGCGAAGCGTGGCAACTCACCGTCCGGCGAGGGCCGCGAGCATCCCGTCAACGGCGCTCGGCCAGCTGAACTGTTCGGCGCGGGACCTGGCAGCCAGCCGGCGAGCGGGCCGCTCGGTGACCAGCAGCCCGTGAACCGCCTCGGCGAACGCCTCCGGGTTGTCGGCGGCCGCGGCCCCACAGCTGGGTCGCACGATCTCCACCAGCGCCGACGAGCGAGAGACCACCACCGGGGTGCCACTGGCCAGCGACTCCAGGGCGGCCAGCCCGAACGTCTCGTGCGGCCCAGGGGCGAGGGACACGTCCGCCGAGGCGAGCAACCGCGCCACCGCAACGCGCTGGTCGACGAACCCGAGGAAGGTGACCGGTAGCCCCTGCGCGCGCCGCTGCAGTGCAGCCCGCCGGGGTCCGTCGCCGGCGACCACCAGCCGGACCCGCTCGCCGGCCTGACGTAGCGCGGCTAGGGTGTCAATACTGCGCTCGACGTGCTTCTCCGGCGACAACCTGCCGCAGTGCACGAGCAGGGTTTCCGCACCGCCGGCCAGCCGACCACGCAGGCTCTGGTCACGGCGTACCGGAGAGAACAGGCTCAGGTCGACCCCGAGCGGGATCTGCCGCACGTTGTGCGCCCCGATCCGGTCGAACTCGACACGGGCGAACCGTGTCGTGCAGACCACCGAGTCGTAGGCCGCGGCCATCCTGGCGTTTGCCTGGTCGGCCAACTGTCGGGCCACCACACCCGGCAGCCCGAAGTGCTCCAGCAGCCGGTCCAGCCGCTCGTGCGAGATCACCACGCTCGGCACCCCGTGTCGGCTCGCCCAGCGCCCCAGCCCGCGCAGAGTGAGCCGGTCGGAGACCTCGATCGCATTCGGGCGCAGCCGGTCCAGCAGGTGGCGCACCCGCCACGGATCGATCACCCGGTAGCCACCCGTGGCGGGTAGTCGGGGCGCCGGCACGGTGATCCGGCGAACCCCGGTGACCAGCAGTTCATCGGTGTGCCTCGGCCCTGGCACCACCAGCGTCACCTGATGACCTCGCTGCACGTAACCGCCGCCCAGGTGGTGCAGCGCGGTGCGCAACCCGCCGGAGCGGGGGCCGTAGAAGTTCGCCAGCTGGACGATCCGCATCAGGGGTGCGTGCTCAGGCCGCCCGGCCGGCCGGGCCGTTCGCGCTGACCACCTGGCCGTAGTGCACCAGCAGCTCGTCGCAGACCGAGGACCAGTCCCGGGTCAGCACCGAGCGCCGGGCGGCCAGCCCACAACTGCGCCGGACGTCATGGTGGCCCAGGGAGGCGACCGCCGACCGAAGCGCAGCCGCCGCCACCGGATCGCCCGGGCCGGTCCCCGCCGGCACCAGGTAGCCGGTGCGACCGTGCGTAACCAGGTCCCTGGGCCCACCGGAGTCCAGCGCCACCACCGGCACCCCGGAGGCCAGTGCCTCCTGCACCGCCTGGCAGAAGGTCTCGGACGGACCGGTATGCACGAACACGTCGAGCGAAGCGTAAATCTCGGCCAGCTCGTCACCGTCCCGGAATCCGAGGAACTCCGCCCCGGGCAGTTGTTGGCGCAGCTTGCGCTCGCTCGGCCCGTCGCCCACCACGACGAGCTTGATCCGGGGGTCGCCGACCAAGGCGGCCAACCGCTCCACCTGCTTCTCCGGAGCCAACCGACCGACGTAACCGACCAGCAGCCGGTCGTTCACAGCCAGCCGTCTGCGCCACGCGGGACTGCGTCGAGAGGGATGGAACCGTGCCATGTCCACTCCTCGAACCCACTGATGCACCCTGGGCACCCCACGCGAGCGCAGCGCCTCGACCGCCCAACTCGACGGAGCCAGGGTCCGGTCGGCGAGCGAATGCAGTCGGCAGGTCCAGCGCCACGCGGCCCGCGCGGTCAGCCCGAGACCGTAGGAGGACGCGAACCCGGCCACGTCGGTCTGGTACACCGCCACGGTAGGGACACCCAGCCGCCTGGCTGCGGCCAGGCCCCTGGCACCGACCACGAACGGTGCGGCCAGGTGCACCACGTCCGGGCGGAACTCACCCAGGACCCGAAGCACCCGCCGACTGGGCAGCCCGACCGGCATCGAGTTCACCACCGGCAGTTCCAGGGCCGGCACCCGGGTGACCGGCACGCCCTGATGCTCGGTCTCGCCGTCGGACCCTGGCGCGATCACCATCACCCGGTGGCCGCGGTGGCGCAGTTGCTCGATCACCCGCAGGACCGAGTTGGTGACGCCGTTGATGGTGGGTAGGAAACATTCGGACACGATGGCCACCCGCACGTTGTGAGAGCATGCCGCGGCCGACACCCGATCATCCGACGCGCGCGTGACCGGCGGCCGAACTCGCCACCAATATTGCCGCGCGGGTGTCAATGTGCGTACTCTGTCCGTTGCTACAGGTGCGCTGCGGGATCCTGACAGATTGGTGCGCATGCTGCTGGAGATCTGCGGTCACCACTTCCCCGGCCGGTCCTGGCAACTCGTCGACGGCGCACCATGCCACAATGTGCACATCGGTATCCAGCTTGGGCGCGAGCCGGCCGAGCTGATACCCGGCGACTCCGACGGCGCGACCTGGGCCACCGAGGTCTCGCTCGTTGGGCGCGACGACGGCGTCGACTTCCGCGGCCCTGCGGTGCAGGGTCGACGCGGCGCCCGCTTCGTATACCTGACCTGGGGGAACGTCGGCGACGACGGATCGTTCACGATGTTCCGGCGGGCCAAACTGATGCTCGCCGACGTTGCGCCCCTGGCTTGCGCTCAGCGGGTGACCGCGAACGTGCACCTTACCGACAGCTGCGGCGGCCCACGCTGTGCGCGGCTGCGTCCACCGGCACTGGAGCTGCGCGCTGGTTGACGGTGCGCCGGCTTCACCGCGCCGCCGTACGGTCGACCAGGGCGGTCAGGGTGCGCCAGTTGCGGGCGGTGCCGTCGACGCACAGGCACTTGAGCACCTTGGCCTGCTGCAGCCGGCTGGTGTGCATCGTCTCGGCGTAGCGGATCACGACCTCCTGGCCGCGGACCGCCAGACCGTCGGGGGCCCAGTCCTCGGCGCAGAGTTGGGCCACCCGTACCGGGTCGGGATTGGCGGCCAGGTGGATGACGTGTACCTGGGTCGGCCGGGTGCCGGCATCCTCGGGGAAGGGGCACCAGGCGGCGATGTCGCGCAGCTGCTCCGGCGACCGGACAACCACCGGGACCTCGACGTCGAAGTGCTCGGCGACCACGGCGCGGACCGCCTCGACTACGAACGCGGGGTCAGCGTGCTCGGAACCGGCGACGACGTTACCGCTCTGCACGTAGGTGTGCACGTCGGTGAACCCGGCGGCGGTGAGCGCCTCCCGTAGCCGTGGCATGTTCACCTTGTTCCGGGCGCCGAGGTTGACACCGCGCAGCAGCGACACCCAGACCGGCATGATCGCAGCCTACCGGCGTCGGCGCGGCGCGGGCGGACCCGCCGCGGTGTCGTCCCGACGTCGAGATCCGCCTCAGCGTGGGCTGAGTGTGATCAAACAACGCTCACGCGGATCTCGGCACGCGGACCCGGCTGCGCCGGGCACTGCAGGGCCGGCGCCATGGTCAAAACACGTGCGATCGAGCCCGGGCGATCGAGCAGAGCCTGGCCAACCCGGAGGAGAGCTCAACTAGTCGCTTACCAGGCCCGCTAGGAAGATCTCCGCGAAACACGCGCCAATGTCCTTACCGGTGTGCCGGCTGCTGCTCGGACTGTACCAGCGGTGGGACCAGTTGATCATCCCGAACATACCGTTGGCGATCACGTCGGTGGGCAGGTCGGCGCGCAGCTCGCCGTCGCGGACGCCCTGCTCGATGATGCTGACGATCTGCGCCTGGAACTCGCCGACGATGCCCACCAGCTGCTGCGCCCACTCGGTGTCGAGCCGGCACGCCTGGTCCAGCTTCTCCTGGATGAACACGTACGGGTGCGGGTAGTGCGCCTCGTAGGCCTCCATCAGCCCGGTGATGAGCTCACGCAGCTTCTCCGGCGTGGAGGCATCGGAGTCCGCGATCCGCCGGAGGTCGTCGACGATCTGCAGGATGTAGGCGAAGACCGACTCCCGCAGCAGCTCTTCCTTGCCCGACACGTAGTAGTAGAGCGTGGCCCGGTCGGTGTCGAGGGCGGACGCCACATCGTGCAGGGTCGCCGCCTGGTAGCCCTTCTCCTGGAACACCGTGGCCGCCATGTGGATCACCTCGCGGCGCTTGGCGCGGTACTCCTCACCCCCGGCGACCTGGGCTGCCCTGCGCCGACGCCCGATCGCACCGCCGCTGGGGGCCTCCATGTCGGCCATGCTCTTCGTTGGTCCTCCCCAGGTCACCTGAGCCCGACGAGCGACCCGGCGGAGTACGGAGGGTACCAGAGGGAACATGTTGCTGGCGGGCTTACAACGCCCGATCGATGCGCCTGCTTCATCTCGGCCTTTCGACAGTCACATCACTGCCCGACCACATCACTGCCCGACCACATCACTGCCCGACGCGCTCGGCGCGCTGAGGGTCATTCTGAAACCTGGTCAGCCAAGTCGCCCGAGCTCGGCGTCCGCTTCTGCCGCGGCGGCCTGTCGTTGGCGAGCAACACCGCGACCCAGGGAAGCGCACCAGTGGCCACCACCATCGCCACACCGGCCCACTGCTGCCACAGATACAGTGGGTACGACACTGCGAAACCCGCAATGTGCACCGCCATGATCGCTGTGTAGACGTGGCGGCGATGCGCCTGCTGCTCATCGAAAGACGGCGCCGCATCGGTGACAACGATCGCGGCCCGACCATGACGATCTCTGGCAGTCAAGAGTCGGTCAGCTTCTTCCGCGGCGGTATGGACGGAGCGGCCGGCCGCAAGAGTCTCTGCGGCCGCCTGAACCAAACCTCGCACAACCGCCGCCGTCAGGCAAACGGTGGTTTCAGTGCACCAGGTCAGGGTCCGGGCGCAGGTGGGTGAGGTAGTCGGCGAATCCGGCAGGGGCCCGGGCGTGGCGCCGCGCGCTGGTGGTTACGGGTGGGTCGGCGATGTGCAGGACGCGATGCCCGGTGCGGGTGAGGGCCGTGACCAAGGCGATGTCCTCGTGTGCTCGTAGGGGGAGAAAGCCGCCTGCGGCCAGGTAGGCGGTCGCGGTCATCCCCAGGTTGGCGCCGTGCACGTGCGGGTGTCCGACGACAGCGGAGTGCAGGCGTCGGAACCGCTCGGCTGTGGCGGGTGGGTGTTCGTCCCAGTCCTCGACCCGGACCATGCCGGCGACCGCGTCCACACCGGCGCGGGCATGGGCCAGCTGGTCGGCGAACCAGCTCCGCGGGACGTGGGTGTCGGCGTCGGTGGTGGCCAGCCAGAGCCGTTCGGCGCCGAAAGTGCGCACCAGTTGGGCGAAACCGTCGCGGCGAGCGGCCCCGACGTTGCGATGGGACACGGTCAGGACCGCGGTGGCTCCGGCCACGGCGGCGGCGGTGCGGTCGGTGCACGCGTCGGCCACGACCAGCAGCTGCACTCCGACCTCGACCACCCGCGCCGCCGCGCGCAGCGCGTCCAGGCAGCCGGGTAGCAGCACCTGCTCGTTGTGTGCGGGGACCACGACCCCGATGCGGGTGAGCTCGTGGCGGATGGGGGTCATCGCAGGCCGGTCTGGGTGGCCACCGAGCGCACCTCGGGTGGGGTGCGCAGGTAGATCTCGAGCCGGAAGTCGTCTTCGATGTGCTCGAGCAGGCGACCGAGGCCGGGTTGGGCCGCCAGGGCGGTGTGCACGGCGTCCCCGGTCTGGGGGTAGTCGGGCACCGGGTGACGCCAGTGCACCGCCAACAGGGTGCCGCCGGGTTCCAGAGCGTCGGTGGCGGCGACCCAGAGCCGTTGCAGGTCCGCACCGTTGAGGTAGTAGCCCAGCTCGCTGATGACAATGAGGTCGAACCGTCCAGGTGGCCAGTCTTCGGGTACGCCGCGGCGCTCGATCGTCACGTGGGTACTCGGCGCGAGTCGTTCCCTGGCGGCGCGCAGTGGGATGTCCGCCACGTCGGTGGCCAGCAGCGCGTCGCAGCGGCCGGCGAGGGCCTCGGTGAACACCCCGATCGAGCACCCCGGTTCGAATCCGTTGCGATACCGCGCCCTGGGCAGCGCCGCCAGCGCACAGGCGTACTTGCGTTGCTCGTACCAGCGGGTGGCGAACCCCCACGGGTCGTTGCTGGTGGAGTACAGCTCGTCGAAGTATTCGCCCGGCAGGCGGGGGATCACAGCAGGATCACCTCGAAGTCACGGGTGAGACGAGCCAGCGCGGGTGGTCCGAGGATCGCCTCGTCCCCTGGACGGGCTGACAGCGGTTGGATCTGACTCGCGTGTGCGTGCACCGCGTGGTGCTTGGCGTGGGTGATCGCGGGCGGCAGTGGCACCTTGCGTGCGGAAGTCCAGGGCACTCGTGGGTCGCCGGGCCGGGCCCAGTGCCAGGTCCACACCGGATAGGACAGCACCAGGGCGCCGGTGCGGGCGGCGGCGATGGCGGCGGCCCGTCCGGCCGCTTCGTGGTCGGGGTGCCCGTCGTGGGCCCAGGTGCTCACACACCAGCTGTGTTCGTCGAGCAGCCCGGTCAGGGTGTCGGCCAGCCCGGGCTCGTGTTCGGCCAGCCTCCCGTCGGGCAGTCCGCAGCGGTGCACCTCGGCCCGTCCCAGGCCGAGGCGGGCCAATGCCAGATGTTGCTCGGCGCGCCTGATCAGACCCAGCTCGCGCCGGTTGGTGGTGCGGCTGTGCGGGTGGCTGGCTTCGCCGTCGCTGACCGCAACCACCCTCACCGCTACCCCGGCCGCGCTGAGCAGCGCCAGGGTGCCGCCCACCCCGAGTACCTCGTCGTCGGGATGGGGGGCCACGACCACGACCCTGGCCGGCAACGGGTCCAGCGCGAACGTGTTCAGGCCGGCCAACCCGGGCCAGGTCCGCCAGCTCGACTCCGGGGTGCCCTCGCCCTCGATGGCGGTCACCATGGCTGCCATCGCTCCGCCGCCGCCGCGAGGTCGGCGAGGGCGGCGAGGTCGCGCTCGGCGTGGCTCTGGCGCAGGTACACGCCCAGATCCGTGACCCGGCGGCTGTGCGCGGCGTCGGTGGCCAACGGCGCGGG
>JALYVZ010000112.1 GCA_030852965.1 Actinomycetota bacterium
CGCGGGCCCGCGACTCGTCCAGCCGCACGAAGCGCTCCAGCACGCGCTCCCGGTCGGGCTCCGGGATGCCCGGCCCGTCGTCCTCCACCGTGAGCAGGACGTTGCCGTTGTGCTCGGCCAGCTCCAGGCTGACGCGTCGGGTGGCGTGCCGGGCGGCGTTGTCGACGAGGTTGCGCAGCAGCCGCCGCAGCGCGGCCGGGTCGCCGTCCACCCGGCCGGCCGACACCGCGCCGGTGTCCACCCGCAGGGTGGTGTCCGAGCGCAGTCGAGACGCTTCCTCGAACACCAGGTCGTCCAGGTCGACCGGCTCGCGATGGGAGTCGAGCGAGTGTTCGTCGGCCCTGGCCAGCAGCAGCAGGTCGTCGATCAGCTGCTGCACCCGCCGTGCCTCGGTGAGCACCGTGGCGGCCAGCTCCGAGGTGGGACAGCGCGTCGGGTGCGCCAGCGACACCTCGGCATGCTGGCAGATGGCGGCGATGGGTGAGCGCAGCTCGTGCGAGGCGTCGGCCACGAACCGCCGTTGCCGCTGCACCGACTGTTCGAGGCGGCCGAGCATGCTGTTCATGGTCTGGGCCAGCCGGGTGATCTCGTCTCCACCTGGCGGCTCGGACACCCGCCGGTCGAGCAGGGAGGTGGAGATTGCGTCGACCTCGGTCCGGATGGCCTCGACCGGCGCCAGCGCGCGACCGGTGAGCAGCCAACCGGTCACCCCGATCACCGCAAGCAACGGCGGCAGCCCCCCCGTCAGCAACGCCGCGACGGTCCTGGTGGCGTCCTTGACGGCGTCCAACGAGTGGCCGACCAGCACGGTGAGGGGTCCGCGCGGGGTGTCGACGGTGCCGGACACCACGAGCAGGAGCGGTTGCTCCGTGAGCGGTCCGGTGATCTCCACCGGATCCGGGGTCAGGCTCCCTTGTGCGGGCAGCCCGGCGACGTTGGTGCTTGCTCCGACCACGCTGCCGGCTGGGTCGAGGACCTGCACGAACTCGTCGTCCGGGTCGGACACGTCGAAAACCTCGCGAAACTTGCCGGTCGCGACCACCGTGTCCACCGCCTGCTGGGACACCTCGGCCACCCGCAGCTGGGTCGCCTTGGCCACGTCCTCAGCCAGTAGCCCGCGCAGCACCGCCACAATCACCACGGCGGCGACCGAGGAGGCCAACCCGACGATCACCAGCGTTGCGATCGCGGTGCGGCCCCGTACCGTGCGGGTGGCGGCCCGAAGTGTGGCCGCCCGGCCGGTCATCCGACGTTTCCAGTCAACCGGCACGGCGGTCCACCAGCCGATACCCCGCGCCGCGGTGGGTCTCGATGGTTTCCTGGCCGAACGGCCGGTCCAGCTTCGCGCGCAGGTGCCCGATGTAGACCTCGACGATGTTCGGGTCGCCTTCGAAATCCGGGCCCCAGACGTGGTCCAGGATCTCCTGCTTGGACGCCACCGCGCCGGCCCTGCGCAGCAGGAGCTCGCACACGGCGAACTCGCGCGCGGTCAGCCGCACCTCGGTGCCGCCGCGCCAGACCCGCTTCGCCGCCGGGTCCAGCCGCAGGTCGCCGAGCTCGAGCAGCCTTGCCGGCGACCGGCGAGGGCCACGACGCAGCAAGGCGCGCATCCTGGCTACCAGCACCTGGTAGGAGAACGGTTTGGTGAGGTAGTCGTCCGCGCCGACGTCCAGCCCGGTGCACTCGTCGCGCTGGGTGTCCCGGGCGGTGAGCATCAGGATCGGAGTCCAGATCTGCTCGGCCCGCAACGTCTGGCACAGCGTGTAGCCGTCGAGCCCGGGCAGCATGACGTCCAGCAGGATGATGTCGTAGCTGTGCTGCCGGGCCCGCGTGAGCCCGTCCAGACCGTTGTACGCGACGTCGACCATGAACCCCTCGAGCTCCAGGCCAGCCCGAAGTCCAGCGGCCAGCGACCGCTCGTCGTCGATCACCAGGGTGCGCATCTGCTCAGGTCCTCCGGGACGATCATCCACCCTCGGCCGACATCCCGCGTCGCGCCGAGTGGGTGAGAAGAGCATGTCCGCGGGGCATGCTCTAGTGCTTGGCCAGCCAGGCGAGGATGCCGCCCGCGATGGCGTCGGCGATGCGCGCCTGGCCGGCCGGGCTGCGCAGGACCACCGCCTCATCGTGGTTGCGCATGTTGTCGCACTCCACCAGCGCCGCCGGCCGACGGGCGAAGTTCAGCCCGGCCAGGTCGGCCCTCGGGGTCAGCCCGTCCTTGCCGGCGTAGGTCGAGGTCGGCAGGCCGGCTCCGCGCATCGCGTCCCGCAGCGCGGTGGCCAGCGACACCGACGGCTCACCCTGGGACTGGCTCAGCGGCGGCGAGCTGTAGGCGACGTGGAAACCGTGACCGTCCGGTGGGGCGCCGTCGGCATGGATCGACACCACCGCGTCGGCGTTCACCTCCTCGGCCAGCTGACCCCGGACGTCCACGCACGGCCCCACCCCGGTGTCGTTGTCCCTGGTCATCTTGACGGTCACCCCGGTGCGCTCCAGGTCCTGGCGGACCCGCTGGGCCACGATCCAGGCGAACGTGTGCTCGGCGAACCCGTCGTCGGTGGCGGTCCCGGTGGTGTTGCATGTCTTCGTGCCCTGGCGCCCGTCCGGCACCTGTTTGTTGATCTCGGCGGGCGCGGCGGCATTGCCACCGCTGTGGCCGGGGTCCAGCAGCACGATCTTGCTGCCGCCCAACACGGTGCCGCCAGGACCGACGGCGCCCTGGCTGGCGCTGTTCGGGCTGGCGCTGTTCGGGCTGGCGCTGTTCGGGCCGGCGCCGCCCGGGCTGGCGCTGTTCTTGCCGGCGTTGTTCGGGCTGGCGCCGTCGGGCGTTGCTTCGCTGGAGGTCGAGGCGACCTCTGTCGGGCTCACCGGGGTGGCTCGGCCACAGCCGGCCAACGCCGCCGCCACGGTGGTGGCGACCACGACCACCATCGCCAAGGCGGTGCTGCGAGCGCGGGACACGCCCAACACGATCGCATGCCAACCTTGAGGGCCGGTCGCCGGCTCGGGCGTTCGGGTGACGCAGGACTACGCTGGACCCCACACACCGACGGTGTAGAGATACTGACGTGTAGAGATACTGACGTGCAGACGTAAGAGGAGCGCGACCGTGACGGGACCGGGCCAGCCGGACATGCACATGATCCTGCAGCAGGCGCAGAAGATGCAGCGCCGGCTGGCTGCCGCGCAGGACGAGCTGGCCGCCGCCACCGTCACCGGGCAGGCCGGGAACGGGCTGGTCACGGTCACCACCACGGCCGCCGGTGAGGTCACGGGCGTGGCCATCGACCCCAAGGTGGTCGACCCGTCCGACGTCGAGACGCTGCAGGACCTCCTGCTCGGCGCGCTCGCCGACGCGGCCAAGGCGGCCAAGGACCTGCAGGCGCAGAAGCTCGGTCCGCTCGGTGAGCTGGCTGGCGAGCTCGGCCTGCCCGGCCTGGGGTAGCGGATCTTGTACGAGGGACCGGTCCAGGACCTCATCGACGAGCTGGGCAGGTTACCCGGGGTCGGCCCGAAGAGCGCGCAACGGATCGCGTTCCATCTGCTGACCGCCGAGCCAGCCGACGTCGGGCGGCTGCAGCACGTGCTGCAGAAGGTCAAGGACGGCGTCCGGTTCTGCGACGTGTGCCACAACGTCTCCGAGCGCGAGCGCTGCCGGTACTGCTCGGACCTGCGCCGCGACGCCACCCTGGTCTGCGTGGTGGAGGAGCCCAAGGACGTGCTCGCCGTCGAACGCACCCGGGAGTTCCGCGGTCGCTACCACGTGCTCGGCGGCGCGCTCGACCCGTTGGCCGGCGTCGGGCCCGACCAGCTGCGGATCCGTCAGCTGGTGGCCCGGATCGGCGGCACCGGTCCGGCCGAGGACGAGGCGGACATCAAAGAGGTCATCATCGCCACCGACCCCAACACCGAGGGCGAGGCGACCGCGACCTACCTGCTGCGGCTGCTGCGCGACTTTCCCGGGCTGAGCGTGACCCGCCTGGCCTCCGGGCTCCCCATGGGCGGCGACCTGGAGTTCGCCGACGAGCTCACCCTGGGCCGCGCGCTGTCCGGCCGCCGCGCGATGTAGCCGCGCTACCCGGAACCTGCTCCGCGTGTGCGTCCGCCGGTGGGTCAGGCAGCCTCGCCGTCGTCCGGGCCCTCCAAGGGTGCTTCGGCGAACGGGCTGGTCCGCGGCCGCGGCAGGCGCGGGATGTCGTGGTGGACCCGCTCCAGGGGGTGGCTGAGAAACTCGATGCGCAGCAGCATCGGAGTCCCGGTCTCGCGCACCCGGAGCCGTCCCGCCTGCATCGCGTACGCAATACGGGGTGCGTAGGCCTCGACGTCCGACGGCAGCTGGCCGGGCCGAAGCCAGATCAGGATCGCGGTCGGGTTGCCGAGGATGATCTCCTCAATCCTTGGGTACGCAACCGTGAAACCGTCCGGCATGGGGATCCACTGGGCAAGTGGAGGCTGGGCCGCCTCGCAGACCTCGCGCCACCGGTCCCTGATCTCCCGCCGCCGGAAGCGAGCCATCTCGGCGCCGTCGTTCTGGTCCTGACCCCACCACTCGTTGCAGGTCATCGTCACCACCCCAACGATGACGATGACAGAGGCACAAGAGAAATGCAAGAGCCTTGTGGTACAGAAAAATGCAAGAGTGTTGTGCACGTGAAAAGATCATGACCTTGCGCGAGCATTGGACCTGCGGGTCTGGCCGATCGCTGTGCCAGTAGGGCTCCGGACTGTCACTGTGAGTGCGCGTCGGGGCGTCCCAGGCGGGGGCCTGGGTGATCACTCGGACGCCGGATGCGGCTCGTTGAACGCGGAGAGTAGGCTGGCATGCCCTATGCATGTGAATTCTGCGCTTGCGCCATTACTGAGACCGGGCTCGGCTCGTTGGAGCCGAACAACCGGTCATGGACGCTACGCTCCCCCTGAACGTCGTCTGTCTGGATCGGTTCCGTGCTATTGACGCGAGCTCCGGGAGCCGGGTCGAGACGATACGAGGTGCGAAGAGGCGTGGTGATGACCAGTCCGGCGGTGGCCAGGCGTCGACTCGGCGTGGAGCTCCGGCGACTCCGGATCGATGCCGACATCCCGGTCGAGAAGGCCGCCGAGGCGCTGGAGTGCAGCCCATCCAAGATCAGCAGGCTGGAAACGGGCCTGGGTGTGCCTCGCGCCCGGGACGTGCGTGACCTGGTCGAGCTGATAGGGGGGGAGGCTGATCAGCTTCGGGACGAGCTGTTGGGGCTGGCCGAGGAGGGCCGAGCGCAGGCCTGGTACCACGAGTTCAGCGATGTCATGGACTCGTCGTTGGAGCGGTTCATCGACCTAGAGTCCGGCGCGTCCGAGGAGCTGGTGTTCGGCGGGGCGTGGTTGCCTGGCCTGCTGCAGACGCCCGAGTACGCCGAGGCGTTGTTCCGTGCCTTCGATCCTGACATGTCCGACGATGACGTGCGTCGGTACGTGGACCTGCGGATGGGGCGCAAAGGGGTGCTCACCCGCCGCCGAGGGCCGCTGCGGCTGACCGCGATCGTCGACGAGTCGGTGCTTCTGCGAGCGGTGGGGGATCCGGGGGTCATGCGCGGACAACTCCTCTCGTTGCAGACGACGGCGCTGGAGCCGGCCGGGAACGTCGAGGTACGGGTCTTCCCGTTTGCCGCCGGTGTGCATGAGCTGCTTGTCGCTGATCTGACCGTGTTGCGCTTCGAGGGTGACGACGACGTGGTCCTGTCCGAGGGCCACACCGCCCAGGGGTTCGAGGAGCGTCCGGCGGAGGTGGAGAGCTTGATCGCGACGTTCCGGTCGGCGAGGGAGCGCACCCTCGGAGGCGCGGAGCTCGGCGACCGGCTGACCACACTCATAGACCGATTGGGGTGACTCAAAGTAACGCGCTGACATCTTCCGGCTTCACAGTGCCTCTTGAAGTAGCCGATCAGGGCGATTCGTGCAGCGTTCGGTTGCTGTGCGTCTGGTTAGCGCCATGTAACATCCTGTTTTCGGCGGGGTTCGGGGAGGCCACGTGGAGCAGGATGCGCTGAGCTGGGTGCGCAGCACGTTCAGCGGCGGCACTGACAGCACGAACTGCGTGGAGGTGGCACGGCTGGTCGACGACGGCGTGGCCATCCGCAACAGCCGTGAGCCGGATGCCGCACCGCTGATCTTCACCGCGTCCGAGTGGGTCGCCTTTGTGGCCGGCATGAAGGATGGTGGCTTCGACGTCGTCTGACTGTCGCTCTGGCGAGCTGTCGCTCTGGCGAGCTGTCGCTCTGGCGAGACCGTGCCGGGGAGTCGGCCGTCCAAGCGGGTGGCCGGCGGGGTGATCGGCGGGCGGGTCGTCGGCCGGCGGGTGATCGGCGATTGTGGCGCCTGACCGCACTTACCGCAGCTGTTCCGCCTCGATCACCGATCAGCCGGGCGCGCGACTTGGCGCTGCCACTCTCGTGGCGTCCGACTCGCCGGCGGACGCTGCCGAGTTTGGGGAGTCCGCGCCGGAGCCGGTGTTGTGGCCCGAGCACTTCGATCTGGGAGTGACCCTGGACGAGGTCAACTACGGCGTCTCGCCCGGCGACGCCGCCCACCCCGCCCATATGCCTACGTCGGCCCCACCGCCGCACGCTGAGGGCAATGAGCGGGCGCATTGCCCTCAAGTTCCATTCCTGAGGGTGCATGAGCGGGCGCATTGCCGACGGTGGCGGGGGTTGTCCACAGGGTGGAAGTGGGGGGAACCGGGGGGTTGTCGGCACGGGTCTATTTGGGTGTGGATGACTGTGCGTTCTTTCGAGGGTCCGATGCGGTTACGGCGGGCGACGTCACGTGGAAGCGACTGTGTGGCCCGCACTTCGTGCGGCTCGTTCGCGACGTTTACCTGCCTCGTGGCGTTCCAGTCACTCATGAGTTGAGGTGCCGCGCCGCAACGATGATCATTCCTGAGCAGGCTGTGATCACCGGGCGATCGGCGGCCACCGTGCGGTCCGTACCGCTGGCGCGGCCGTGGGATCCGGTGGAGATCGTGGTGCCCGAGCGATCAAGGTTCGGTCCGGTACTTGGACTGGCGGTTCGCCGCACACCCCTGCCGGTGGTGGACTCCCGCCCGTGGGCCGACGCGGCTCTGGCAACCAGTGACCGTCTAGGCCTCGACCTGGCGCTTCGCGCACCGTTGCCGGATGCGGTGGCCGACCTCGACGCCGCTCTCGCTGCCGGCGTGGTCGATCAGAACAGCCTGCTCCGGTACGTCGTGGGCCGGCGGGAGCACGGCATCACCCGCGCTCGTAAGGCTCTGCGTATGGCCGACGAGCGCGCCGAGTCACGTCCAGAGTCCCGGCTACGGGTGCTGCTCGCGCTGGCCGGCGTCGAGCTCACACCCCAACTCGTCGTCCGAACAGCCGACGGCCGTTTCGTGGCCCGCCTCGATCTCGGATGTGAACGGCGCCGGACCGGTGTCGAGTACGACGGTGCCTGGCACGCCGATCGCCGTCAGCTCAGCCATGACCGGGAACGGCTCAACCGATTGCAAGCCGCAGGCTGGCACATCGTATTCGTCACAGCCGAGCACCTCCACCACCCAAACCAGGTGGTAGCCACCGTCCGCGCCGCGCTGAACCGGCAATGAGCCCGCTCATTGCCGCTCGAGCCACGTCACCGAGGGCGAACGAGCGGGCTCATTGCCCTTGGGGCGGTCAGCGGCGTTCAGCGGGACGTGCGGTTTACTGCGCTTACTACGGCGTGGAGGGATGCCATTACGATCGAGCTGTCGATGCCTACGCCCCAGAGGGTGGTGTCGTCCGTCATGCACTCCACGAACGCTGCCGCCTTCGCGTCGTCGCCGGCGGAGAGCGCGTGCTCGTGGTAGTCGAGCACCCGGACGTTGTAACCGACGCCGGCCAGCGCGTCCACGAACGCCGCGATCGGGCCGTTGCCGGAGCCGACGATCTCGTGTTCGTCGGACTCCACCCGGACCACCGCGGCGATCTCGTCGTGGCCCGCACCGTCGTTGGTCAGCCGGTGGCGCAGCAGCTTCAACGGGGTGGCGAGCAGCAGGTACTCGGTGTCGAAGATGTCGCCGATCTCCTGGGGGCTGACCTCGCCGCCTTGCGTGTCGGTGCGTTCCTGGATCACCCGGGAGAACTCGATCTGCAGCTTGCGCGGCAGCTCCAGCCCGTGCTCGGCCTTCATGATGTAGGCCACCCCGCCCTTGCCGGACTGCGAGTTGACCCGGATCACCGCCTCGTACGTCCGCCCGATGTCCTTGGGGTCGATCGGCAGGTAAGGCACCGCCCAGCGGAAGTCCTCGACGGCCACCCCAGCGGTAAGGGCATCGCGGCTCATTGCTTCCAGGCCCTTGTTGATGGCGTCCTGATGCGAACCGGAGAACGCGGTGTACACCAGGTCACCACCCCACGGGTGGCGCTCGGCCACCGGTAGCTGGTTGCAGTACTCCACGGTGCGGCGGATCTCGTCGATGTCGGAGAAGTCGATCTGCGGGTCGATGCCCTGGCTGAACAGGTTCATCCCCAGCGTGACCAGGTCGACGTTGCCGGTGCGTTCGCCGTTGCCGAACAGGCACCCCTCGATGCGGTCCGCGCCGGCCTGGTAGCCCAGCTCGGCGGCGGCCACCCCGGTGCCCCGGTCGTTGTGCGGGTGCAGGCTCAGCACGATCCCGTCTCGGCGGTCGAGGTGTCGGTGCATCCACTCGATGCTGTCGGCGTAGACGTTCGGGGTGGCCATCTCCACGGTCGCCGGCAGGTTCACGATCATCGGGTTGTCCGGGGTCGGCTGCCAGATCGCGGACACCGCGTTGCACACGTCGACGGCGTACTCCAGCTCGGTGCCGGTGTAGGACTCCGGGGAGTACTGGAAACGCCAGTCGGTGTCCGGGTACTTCTCGCTGAACCGCTCCACGTCCTCCGCGCCGTCCGTCGCGATGCGCCGGATGCCGTCCCGGTTGGCGCGGAACACCACCCGGCGCTGCAGGATCGAGGTGGAGTTGTACAGGTGCACGATGGCTCGTGGTGCGCCCTCGCAGGCCTCGTAGGTGCGTTCGATCAGCTCGGTGCGGGCCTGGGTGAGCACCTGGATCGTCACGTCGTCCGGGATCAGGTCCTCGGTGATGATCTCGCGGACGAAGTCGAAGTCGGCCTGGCTGGCCGACGGGAACCCGACCTCGATCTCCTTGTAGCCCATCCTCACCAGTAGCTCGAACATCCGCCGCTTGCGGGCCGGGCTCATCGGGTCGATCAGCGCCTGGTTGCCGTCCCGCAGGTCCACCGCGCACCACAGCGGCGCCTTGGTGATCCGGACGTCCGGCCAAGTGCGGTCAGGGAGCGACACCGGCTCGACGAACTCGTGGAACGGCTGGTAGCGCGCGTAGGGCAGGTGGCTGCCGCGCTGCGGGTTCCACGGCGGCTGGTCCGCCGGGATCGGGCCGCTGGGGGTGCGCAGCCGGCTGTTGGTCGACGCGGTGTAAGCGTCGGGGGCAGTGTTGAACTCGGAAGACATGGTCATGGCGATGCTCCTGTGACTGGTTGCCGGTCATCGGCAGGGGACATCGACCGGCGGCATGCCAAGACCCGCGACGAGGGGCCGGTCGTCTCAGACCCCGCCGCGGCGGCGAAGAAGCAGAAATGCCACAGACCTGACCATAGCCTGATACGGACGTGCGCGTGCAACGCGGTTCCGCCATGTGGGAGCAACCCGTGACCGGACCGTGCTCGGCCCCCAGTTTCGAGGAGATCACCGACATGCCACCATGGGCGCGCCCGTTCCACTGAGGACGTCTGGGTCGGCGCGAGCCGCCGCCAGAGTGAGAGTTGTGGAGGTTCCGTGGCCCGCAGAGGCAGCTACGCCGTCGTCTCGGTGATCCGGGTGATCGGGCTGATCATCGTGGCGTTCCTGGTCGTGCACATCCTGCTGAACACCTTCGATGCCAACCCGGCCAACCAGTTCGCCATGTTCGTGCGCTCCGGCGCGTACTTCTTCTCCCTTGGCCTGCGCGACCTGTTCCAGCCGGCGAACCCGAAGGTCGGGGTCGCGGTCAACTTCGGCATCGCGGCGCTGATCTGGCTGGTGATCACGAACATCGTCACCGGCCTGGTGCGCCGGGTCGGCTGACTGGCACGTCGGAACGCGCCCCGGTGGTGTCGGGGCGCGGCACGTGTTCGGTAGGCTGGCCAGCCTGGTTCGGTTGGTTTGGGGGGGCGTTTGCGCTGATCCTGGCGTTGCATGTGGCGTTGGCGGTCGGTCCGGCGAGCCTGGATCGCGTGGCTGATCATCGGCGCCATCGTCGGCCGGGTGCTCCGGCGTCTCGGGGCGAGTGTGCCCGGCGGCTGGGCCATGATCAGCCGATCGCGGTGAGGGTGCCGTCGCGGCTGCCGACGAGCAGCACGCCGTCACCGCTCAGCGCGGGGTAGGAGTCGACCGGGCCGCCGACGCGGACGTCGAACAGGCGGGTGCCGTCCGGTGCCAACCCGAGTACGTGGCCGTCCTGGGTCCCGAAGTACAGCCGGTAGCCCCGGTCCAACACCGTCGAGCTCCAGATCTGAGCCGGCAACGGCCCGTAGCTCGCCGCTCGGCGGCCAGTGCGGATGTCCCACGCCTGCACCCGCCCGGCGGACACCTCGGTGATGTCGTCGCCGGGGTTGCGGGTCCAGACCACCGTGCCCCGCTCTCCCCGGTCGTCGACGGCCACCAGCGAGCTACTGGTCGTGGTGTAGAGCCGGCCGCCGTCGACGACCACCGAGCCGTACGAGCCGGACCCGACCGACAGCGTCCAGACCAGCCGGTGGCCGCCCGGCGTGATCTCCAGGGCGCTGACGTACCCGCTTGTGTCGCCGACGTACACCCGATGCCCGTCTACGCTGGCCGGGGAGGTCGGCGCGCCGGGCAGCCGTTCGCTCCACAGCGTGCGGCCGGCCGGCGAGAGTGCCACCAGCTCCCGGCCCGGGGTCGGAAACAGCGCCGTGCTGTCGGGGAGCACCAGCGGGGACACCGAGAGGTCTCCGCCGCCCCTTTGGCCCGAGTCGTAGGTCCACCGGTCAGCGCCGGTCGACGGGTCCAGCGCGTGCAGCACTCCGCCGTTGGAGGAGGCGTAGATCGTACCGTCGGGTGCGACCACCGGCCCGGCGGTGACCGCCGCCTCCAGCTGGCGGCGCCAGCGCACGGTTTCGGTGCGGGGACCGTCGGTGGCGGCGCCGCCGCTGTGCCGGGCGTCGTGC
>JALYVZ010000113.1 GCA_030852965.1 Actinomycetota bacterium
CTCGGGGAGTGGGCCGCGCCCTACGCGCCCGGCCTGCTCGGTTTGAGCCCGAGCCAGGTCGAGGTGCTCAACGACGACCGGGTCGGGCGCATGTTGGAGCAGCTGTTCGACGCCGACCGGGCCAGCCTGCTCACCGAGCTGATGGTGGGAGTGATCGCCGAGTTCGGGGTGGAGGTCGCCGAGCTGCACAACGACTCCACCTCGATCAGCGTGCACGGGGACTACCGCGACGCCACCGGAGGGCCCCGCGGGGGCAAGCCGACTCCGGTGATCACCTTCGGGCACTCCAAAGACCACCGCCCCGACCTCAAACAGCTGGTGTGGATCCTGACTGTGTCCGCCGACGGCGCGGTCCCGATCGCCTACCGCCTCGCCGAGGGCAACACCACCGACGACCCCACCCACGTCCCCACCTGGAACGGACTGGTCGGGCTGCTCGGGCGCCTCGACTTCCTCTACGTCGCGGACTCCAAACTGTGCTCCCGGCAGGCCATGAACCACATCGCCGCGGGCGGGGGCCGGTTTGTCACCGTGCTGCCCCGGTCCCGGTCAGAGGACCGCTGGTTCCGCGACTGGGCCCAGACGAACCAGCCACAATGGACCGAAGCGGCACGCGGACCCGGGCCGCGGACCGAGGAGCCCGACCAGGTGTACTCAACCTTCCCCGCCCCGCTGCCCTCCGCCGAGGGCTACCGCGTCATCTGGGTGCACTCCACCGCCAAGGCCGCCCGCGACACCGCCGCCCGCCAAGCCCGCATCGAGGCCGGCGCCGCCGCGATCGACGCCCTCGCCACCCGCCTCGCCGGACCCAAATGCCGACTCAAGACCCGAGTCGCGATCGAAGCCGAAGCCGCCGCCGCGCTCGCCCGCGCCGGCGCCGACCGCTGGATCAGCTACTCCATCGACGAGACCACCGAGGAAACCTTCCGCCAGGAACGCCGCGGCCGCCCCGGCACCAACACCCGCTACCGCCGCCACACCACGACCCGCCACACCATCAGCTCCGACACCCGCCTCGACGTCTTGGCCTATGACGCCGCCACCGACGGCTGCTTCCCCCTGATCAGCAACGACACCACCCTGACCGACGCCGAAGTGCTCGGCGCCTACCGCTACCAGCCCAACCTCGAACGCCGCCACCACCTGCTCAAATCCGTGCAGGACGCCGCCCCGGTACTGCTGCGCAACCCCGCCCGCATCGAGGCCCTGTTCTGCAGCCAGTTCCTCGCGCTGCTCCTCGGTGCGCTGATCGAACGCCAGATCCGCACCGCCATGACCGCCGCCCACGCCCACGACATCCCGCTCTACCCCGAGCTGCGCGCCTGCACCGCGCCCTCCACCGAACGCATCGTGGAGATCTTCGCCGACCTCACCCGCCACGAACTCCACCACGACGGCCAACTCATCCAGACCTTCGAACCCGAACTCAACCCGCTGCACCGCCAAGTCCTCGACCTGCTCGCCATCCCCGCCACCAGCTACAACCCAACTTGATCACAGCACCGCATCACTGGGGGGCGATATTGCATTCGAGAAGTGCGGAACGTGAGACCCGAGAGCCAACACACGTGGGAACTACCGAGCGCAGCCTGCCGGTGAGGCCGGTCCGCCTCGGGTCGCGCGCCACGCCAGGGTGAGCGACCATCTGCGTCATGCGCGTCGTGGTCGCCGGGTCGTCCGGTCTCATCGGCACCAACCTGATCCCTGTGCTGCGCCATCGCGGCCACGAGGTCCTACGGCTGGTCCGCCGGGCACCGCGGGCTCCCGACGAGCGCGGTTGGGACCCGCCCGCCGGCGAACTTCAGAACGGCGCGCTGGACGGCGCGGACGCCATCGTGAACCTGTGCGGGGTCGGCATCGGCGATCACCGGTGGAGCGATGCCCGCAAGCAGCTGATCAAGGACAGCAGGGTCGAACCCACAGAAGTGCTGGCCGCGGCCGCGGCGGCCAACGGGGTGTCCGCGCTGGTCAACGCCTCCGGGGTCAACTTCTACGGCAATACCGGGGAGCGCGAGGTGGACGAGTCGGCGCCGGCCGGGTCGGGTTTCCTCGCGGAGGTCTGCCGGGACTGGGAGGCCGCCACCACCGGCGCCGGGGCGTCTGCGCGGGTCGTGTTGCTACGCACCGGGCCGGTGCTCTCCCGGTCCGGGGGCATCCTCAAGCGGCTCAAGCCGTTGTTCTCCCTGGTCCTGGGCGGCCGAATCGGGTCGGGGGCGCAGTTCTTCCCGTGGATCTCGTTGGACGACGAGGTCGGCGCGATCACGTTCCTGTTGGAGCACCCCGAGGTGTCCGGCCCGGTGAACCTCGTCGGCCCCAGCCCGGTGACCAACGCCGAGTTCACCGCCGCGCTGGGCCGAGCCCTGCGCCGGCCGACGCCGTTCGTGGTGCCCGGGATGGCCCTCAAGCTGGCACTCGGGGCGGACGCCGCCGAGGAGCTGGTGCTGTCCGGGCCGAGGGCGGTGCCCGGGGTGCTCAACCGGGCCGGCTACCAGTTCCGACACAGCACGGTGGCCGAGGCACTGTCCGCCGCGACCTGACGCCGCCGCGACCCGTGAGCGACGGGCGTAGCGTTGGCGGCGTGACCGCAATCCTGTCGTCGTCCTGTCGGGCCTCGTCCGGGGCAATCCAGCAGCTGCGGCTCGGCCTGGTCGACTACCAAACGGCGTGGGACCAGCAACGGACGCACGCGGCAGCCCGCGCCCAGGACGCCGGTCCGGATGTCCTGATGCTGCTGGAGCACCCGTCGGTCTACACTGCGGGGCGACGTACCCGACCTCACGAACGCCCGCTCGACGGCACCCCGGTGGTCGACGTCGACCGTGGCGGCAAGATCACCTGGCATGGTCCGGGGCAGCTGGTCGGCTACCCGATCGTGCGGCTGGCTGACCCGATCGACGTGCTCGACTATGTGCGGCGGGTAGAGGAGGCGCTGATCAAGGTATGCGCCGACCTCGGCCTGCCCGGTTACCGGGTGACCGCCCGCACCGGCGTCTGGCTGCCGGCTGACGGCGCCCGGCCGGAGCGCAAGGTGGCCGCCATCGGGGTCCGGGTGCAGCGCGGGGTGACCCTGCACGGGTTCGCGCTGAACTGCGAGCCGGACCTGGCCGCGTTCGCCCGGATCGTGCCATGCGGGATCGCGGACGCCGGGGTGACCTCGTTGAGCGCCGAGCTGGGCCGCCCGGTAACGGTGGCCGGGGTCACCGACTCGGTGGCCGACGCGGTGGCCGACGCACTGGACGGCCGGCTGCCGGTGCGGCCGGGCTGACTGTCGGTTAGCTGGACTCCCCCGGCCGCAGTCCGAACAACAGCCTTGCGATCACCTGCTCGAAGTCCGCGCGAACGGCGGCCGGGTCGTCGGCAAGCCCGATCGCGGTAGCGGCTCCGGCGAGCGCCCCGGAGATGGTGCGGGCCAGCGGCTCCAGCGGCAGCCGCTCGATGTCGCCGCTGTCCATCAACTTCTGCAACATGGCTCGGAGCAGCACGAGGCCATGCCGCTCTTCGCAGTCCCACCACTGGGCGAACCCCAACACGTGTGGGCCTTCCTGCCAGACGATCCGCCGGTAGGTGGGCTCCAGGCAGATGTCCAGGAACGTGCGCAGACAGGCCCTGGCCATCTCCCACGGTGAGCCGCCGGCAAGGGCGGCCTGGTGGACCAGTCGGTCGTGCACCTGGTCCTCGATCTGGTCGAAACACGCCGTGAACAGCGTCTTCTTACCGCCAGGGAAGTGGTGGTACAGCGCCCCCTTGGTCACCCGGGCGGCCGAGGCGATGGCATCCAACGACGTCTCGGCGTACCCGCTCTCGGCGAAGAGTTCGACTGCGCTGGCCACCAGCGCAGTCCGGGTGCTCTCGGAGTACTCCTCCCGTCGGGAGCGCCGGCCGTGTTCCCGGCGTGACGTCGTGGTCGGCATGACGCGCATCATACTTACCTACCCAGTGCGTACTCATGGTATGTTTTGTGTGTCCGGTATGGAAGGTGCCAGCGGCACGGAACCGCCGGCCTGAGGAAGAGCAAGGGGGTTGTATCTCATGAACGCCAAGCAGTCACCCACCTACGCCGAGCTCAACGCGGTCCTCGACCAGGCCCGTCGCCCGTCCAACTCGCCCACTCCGGTCACCGACGCCCAACTGCTGGGTCTGCAGAGCCGGTGGAGCGCCATGTTGTCCGCCCGTCTCGACCAGGCCATCGAGGACTCCGGATACGGGCCCACGGCCGACGCGGTGGCCGACGCCTGGCGCCGGCTGGCCGCTGACCAGCCGGTACTGCGTGGCGTACTGGACGACGGCCAGCGGCGCTCCGCCGTGCTCACGGAGGCGATGGCCGGTGAGTTCCGCAATCTCGCACTAGCCGCCGACCTGGCCGGCCTGGACGAGCCCGCGGCACGTGCCGCCCAACTGGGCCGCGAGTTCCGCGACCTGCTCACCGCAGGCCGGGCTCCATTGCACCAGGTCGCCTAACACATCCCGTGTCCGACCGAACGGCACTTCCGCACGTATCCAGGCGAAGGTGCCGTTCGCTCAATGGGTTGGGGAGCGGCCACGCGTAGAGTGGCTGACGTGTCAGATGCCTTGCGGGTCGAGTTGGGGGGGCGCAAGCTCCTGCGGCTCGAGGTACGCAACGCGGAGACCCCGATCGAGTCCAAGCCGCCGTGGATCCGTACTCGAGCCCGGATGGGTCCGGAGTTCACCCAGCTCAAGGGCCTGGTTCGGCGTGAGGGGCTGCACACGGTGTGCGAGGAAGCGGGCTGTCCCAACATCTACGAGTGCTGGGAGGACCGGGAGGCAACGTTCCTCATCGGCGGCGAGCAGTGCACCCGCCGCTGCGACTTCTGCCAGATCGACACCGGCAAGCCGGCCCCGCTGGACCGCGACGAGCCGCGCCGGGTGGCCGAGTCGGTGCGCACCATGGGCCTGCGGTACTCGACCGTCACCGGGGTGGCCCGCGACGACCTGGTCGACGGCGGCGCCTGGCTCTACGCCGAGACGGTCCGCCAGATCCAAGCGCTGAACCCCGGCACCGGCGTCGAACTGCTGATCCCGGACTTCAACGCCGACTCCGGCCAACTCGCCGAGGTCTTCGCCGCGGGCCCCGAGGTGCTCGCGCACAACCTGGAGACCGTGCCCCGGATCTTTCGCCGAATCCGGCCGGCCTTCCGATACCAGCGCTCGCTGGACGTGCTCACCGCCGCCCGACAAGCCGGCCTGGTCACCAAGTCGAACCTGATCCTGGGCTTGGGCGAGGAACCCGCCGAGGTGACGGCCGCGCTGGCCGACCTGCACCAGGCCGGCTGCGAGATCATCACCATCACCCAGTACCTGCGCCCCTCCCAACGGCACCACCCGGTGCATCGGTGGGTCAAACCCGAGGAGTTCGTCGAGCACGCGGCGGCCGCCGATCGGATCGGTTTCGCCGGGGTGATGGCCGGCCCGCTGGTGCGTTCGTCCTACCGAGCCGGCCGGCTGTACGCCCAGACCGTGCGCAGCCGTGGCGAGCAGGTGCCGTCCGCACTGGAACACCTGGCCGCCGAGGGACCCGCAGCCCAGGAGGCCGCGTCCTTGCTCACCCGCTGAACGATGGCCCAGGCGATGACCCGGCGTACACCGATTCCCCGCTCAGCACACCGGTCTTGCTCAGGTCGGCTCCCACCAAAGCCCGACTCGGCCGTATCCTGAACGCAGAGGTAGCCCAGGAAAGGCCTGACATGTCCGCGAAAGCCAAGCCCGACAAGGCCGAGCAAGCCGAAGCCAAGCGCGTCAAGCGCCAGGAAGGCAAGCAGCGCCGCCAGCAGATGTTCCAGGCCTTCAACATGCAGCGCAAGCAGGACAAGGCGCTCATTCCAATCATGCTCGGGGTGGTCCTCGGCGGTGCGGCGGTGGGGTACGCCATCGGCTGGTTCACCCACAAGATCCCGTTCGTGCTGCCGCTGGGCATCACGCTGGGCGCGCTGCTCGCGGTGGTCATTCTGGGTCGGCGGCTGCAGAGCTCGGTCTACAAACAAGCCGACGGTCAGCCCGGCGCGGCCGGCTGGGCATTGGACAATATGCGCGGCCAGTGGCGGGTCACCCAGGCCGTGGCCGGCACCACCCAGATGGACGCTGTGCACAGGGTCATCGGCCGCCCCGGGGTGATCCTGGTCGCCGAGGGTGCTCCGCACCGGGTGCGCGGGCTGCTCGCCCAGGAGAAGAAGCGGGTGGCCCGGCTGGCCGGCAAGATCCCGATCTACGACATCACGGTGGGCAACGAAGAAGGCCAGATCCCGCTGCGGACGCTGCAGACCCACCTGGCCAAGCTGCCGCGCAACGTCACCGCCAAGGAGATGGACGTGCTGGAGGGCCGGCTCAACGCGCTCGGTTCGCGCACGGCCAGGCTGCCCAAGGGTCCGCTCCCCCAGGGCACCAAGATGCGCAACGTGCAGCGAGCGGCCCGCCGACGGTCGTGACCTCGTGCGCACCGGGCCCCGTCGAGTAACCTCGGCAGGCTAGGTGGGCAGCTATGGGCCGGCCCGGGATCGGTTCGCTCAGGGCCGGTACCGCTTCAGAACCGACATCGTGGCCCGCACCGCCTCGGCCGCGACTCATCGGGGTCGAGGCCGTAGAGGTGGTAGTCCCAGGGCAGCCGGACAAGTCGCCCGTGGGTGAGGTCGGCGCAGGTGACCACCAGCTTGTACCGCTGTTTCCGGCAGCAGCTCGGGATCGTCGTCACGGATGTCGGCGAACGTGTGGACGTGGTGGACAGCCAGCATGTCCGTGAGCCACTGGAGCGCGAACTTGCCAGCGTAGATCCCGTCGTTGGACACCAACAGCGGCACCCAGTCCAGAAGCGCGGGATCGAGAAACTTGCTGTTCTTGACCGCGCGGGCCACCTCTCCCAGCTCAGCGCCACGCAGTCCGGCGGCGACCATGGCACCGATGACTCCGCCGGCCGAGGTCCCCGACACCCGCTTGGGCTCGTGCCCGGCATCGGTCAGGGCGGCGACCGCACCGGCCAGTGCGACCCCCTTCACCCCGCCCCCGGAAAGCACCAGATCGGCCTCCGACGGGACCGGCGGACTCGCTCCACGTTTCGTCACGATCCCATCTCACCCCGGCCGGCGGAGGCAAGCTGCCGAGGCGGGATGGCGACCAGTCCTCGGTGGGGGACGATGGGAACGTGCGGACATCAGCTCCTCCGCGACATCGCCGCGTGGCAACCGCACACTCGTCGACCCCATCACTACGTTGTGTGATCATGCATCGAGTTGAGCGGTGGTTGCCCCGAACGATGGCCGCCGTGCTCGCCATGTCCAGCATCACCGCCTCCGCTGGCCCCGGCACCACGTCGGATTCGACGGTCACCATCAGCCACTACATAGTGCTGGCCGGCGACGCACCGGCCGGTGCACAGGTCGGCTACCGCACCGGCTGCGCCGACGCCCAGGCCGGGGTCCCGGGTTTGCGGGTGCTGTTCTTCGGTGCGCAGGAGGCGCAGGGCCGGATCCGTCCACCCGGCACCACCTCCGGCTCCCCCACGGCCCGGGTCGACGAGGCGACGGTGGTGGCGGCCGCGTCGGGATGGATCCGGGGGTTCACCGCGTGCGGTCCGGGCACCGCCGTACTGGCGCTCGGCACGAACAACAAGTCGGATGGCGGCATCGACGGTGCGGACGCCGGGACAGCGTGGGCCAGGCTGGTCGAACGGGTGGCGACGACGGCGCCGGCGGATCGGGTCACGGTGGCCGGCGCACTGGACGGCGAGCCGGCATGGTCCGACGCGGCCTGGGCCCGCGGTTGGGTGGACGGCTACCTGGCCGTGTCCTCTCGAACGCTCTACACGGCTGGCTCGGCGGACGGTTGCCCCGACGATGGCCCTGGTGACCACTGCCTGAACGACTGGTCGGTGGCCGACGTGTTCCAGATCGCCACCGGAGCCGGCCCTGGGGTGTACGCCTTGCCGCAGATCTACCGCACCGACGGTATCCAGGCTCGACAGTGGGCCGCGATCAGCCGGTGGGGGGTGCACAACGGGCGCGGGCCGCTGCGGGTTGCCGGCGCACTGAGCCAACAGACGGCCTGCCGCCAGAAACACGAATGCGTTGGCACCAACAACCACCCCGCCACCGACAACCCGCCGAACACCGCACGCGGCCAGCTGACGGACGCCCTGGCCGGCGACCTAGGCACCCGGGTCGCGGTGCCGTTGATCGCCACCGACATGGCCTGGCCGGAATACGCCGCGGACAACAGCGCACGGTTCCGCGGCTCAGCGAACCCAGCGCTCCCGCAGCGCGGCAATGTCGTCGACCCGGATGCGTTTGCGCCCGTTGGCCGAGTGCCTTGACGGTCGCCTGACGGGAGCTGCCCACCTAGCGCGTCGAGGCCGGTGCCCGGCGCGGCGCGGTCATCGGATCGTGGGGCATCGCGGTTCACCAGCGTCCAGGTCGTCTCACGAGCAGCTCCTTGGCCGCCGCTCTCGGATCGCCACCCGGACACGCGGTGACTCGCATCACCGAGCTGTCATTGTGACTGCTCCATCGGGTCGCGCGCAACCGAGTCCGGTTCGCGCGCCCGTAACCGAGCCACCACGTAAGGTGGCCATGGTCTCGACGTGGAGGGAACTCCGTCAGTGTTGAACGAGCGGGTGACGTTGAACGAGCGGGTGAATGAGCTGGCCGTGGTCGGTCGTGGTCGGTTGGCCCCGGTGCGCGGCCACCGCGATGTGGCGCTGGCGCTGAACCGGATGCTCGGTTGACGATTCACTTCATCGGGGCCGGGCCGGGGGCCGCCGATCTGATCACCGTGCGGGGCCGCGACCTGCTGGCCCGCTGCACGGTGTGCCTGTATGCGGGCAGCCTGGTCCCCGCCGCGCTGCTAGAGGTGTGCTCGTCGGGAACCCGGCTGGTCGACACTCGTGACCTCACCCTGGACCAGATCGTCGAGGAGCTGCTCGCCGCGCACCGAGCCGGGTATGACGTGGCTCGACTGTGCTCCGGCGACCCGTCGATCTTCAGCGCGGTGACCGAACAGATCCGGCGGTTGGACGCCGCCGGGGTGCCCTGGGACATCGTTCCCGGGGTCCCCGCGTTCGCGGCGGCCGCCGCCGCCCTGGGCCAGGAGCTCACCGTGCCCGGGGTCGGCCAGACCGTGGTCCTCACCCGGATCGCTGCCCAGGCCACCGCGATGCCGCCCGGTGAAGAGTTGACGCGCCTCGGCGCGATCGGAGCGACCCTGGTGCTGCACCTGGCCGTGCAGCGGATCGACACGGTCGTTGCTGAGCTGACCCCGCACTACGGCGGCGGCTGCCCGGTCGCGGTGGTCGCCCGGGCCAGTCGGGCCGACGAGCTGGTGCTACGCGGCACGCTCGCCGACATCGCCTCCCAGGTCCGGGGGGCGGGGGTACGGCGGACCGCATTGATCGTGGTCGGCCGGGTGCTGGCCGATGGCGGCTGCGGGAGCCACCTCTACTCGGCGGCCCGTGAGCGCGGCTGACTACCCCCGTACCGGCGCGGCGTGAAGATCACGCTGGCCCCGTCACCGCGCTCCACCAGCCGGGTCTGCGACGAGCAGACCAGCAGCAGACAGCGCATGTCAACCGTCTCCGGGTCCAGCTCACCCAGCCTGGTGATGGTGATCTGCTCCTCGGGTCCCCCGACGTCCCGTCCGACCACCACCGGGGTGTCCGGCGCGCGGTGCTCCAGCAGCAGATCCCTGGCGGCGGCCACCTGCCAGGTGCGGCTGCGCGAGGCCGGGTTGTAGATCGCCAGCACCAGGTCGGCCGTGGCCGCCGCGCTCAGCCGGGCCGCAATGACCTCCCACGGCTTGAGCCGGTCGGACAGCGACAGCACGCAGTAGTCGTGGCCCAACGGTGCCCCGACCCGGCTGGCCACCGCCTGCGCGGCGGTCAGCCCGGGCAACACCCGGACCGGCACGTCCTTCCAGCGGGGTTCGACGGCCACCTCCAGCACCGCGCTGGCCATCGCGAACACCCCCGGGTCGCCGGACGACACCACCGCCACCCGCCGACCCTCGCGTGCCAGGTCCAGGGCGAACTCCGCTCGCTCGGACTCCATCCGGTTGTCCGAAGGGTGCCGGCGTTGGCGGGGGTTGGCCGGTACCCGGCCTAGGTAGGGGCCGTAGCCGACCAGGTCGGTGGCGGCCGCGAGCGCCTCCTGCACCTCCGGGGTCAACCACGGGCGGCCGGCCGGGCCGAGCCCGACGACGACCACCTCCCCGGCGATCGCTTTGCTCTGCTTACCGGTAAGCAAACCCGCGTCCCCCTGCCGCGCAGCAACCTCCCGGGCGATGGTCGCACCGGCCAGCGGGCTGGGCAGCAACGCGAGGGAGAAGTACGGCACGGTGTCGGGGTCCACCTCCGCGAGCGGCGCCGTCCGCTGTTCGTCGGTGCTGGCCCGCTCCACGTAGTACATGTCCGCCAGCACGCCGGCCCGCTCGGCCGCATCCCGCACCGATCCGAACGTGCGCCCCAACTTCAGTACGGCGGCCGCATCGGTCCCGGCCAGCCGCTGCGCCAGCTGTTCGTCCGGCAGGGTGCCGGGCAGCACGGTCAGCACCTCGTCGCGTTCCACCAGCGGGCGTCCGAGAGCCGCCGCCGCCGCGCTCATCGAGGTCACCCCGGCGACCACCTCGGTCGGATACCGGTGTGCCAGTCGCTCGTGCATGTGCATGTAGGAGCCGTAGAAGAACGGGTCGCCCTCGGCGAGCACGACCACATTGCGGCCGGCGTCGAGATGCGCGGCCAGCCGCTCGGCGGCCGCGGCGTAGAACTCGTCCAGTGCGCCGCGATAGCCACCCGGGTGGTCGGTGGTCTCCACGGTGACCGGGTAGACCAGTTGCTCCTCGATCTGGCCGGCCCGCAGGTACGGCTCGGCGATCCGGCGCGCGGTGCTGCGGCCGTGCCGGGCGCAGTGGTAGGCGATCACGTCGGCCGCCCCGATCAGCCGGGCCGCCTTCACCGTGACCAGCTCCGGGTCACCCGGCCCGACCCCGACACCGTAGAGCCGCCCGCTCATCGACGCGCCCTCATGGCGGCGGCCCGCACGGAGTCGGCCTGCGCACCCGCAAAGAACAGTTCGCGGTCGCGGAGTACCTGGTAGCCGTCCTCGGCCGCCACCACGTCGACCACCGGACCGGTCGGGCGGCCACAGCGCCGGGCACATCCCGACCAGTGGACCGGCAGGCTCCAGCTCGTCTGGGGGC
>JALYVZ010000114.1 GCA_030852965.1 Actinomycetota bacterium
TCCAACCTGGTGGCGGCGGCCGCCGGGCCCACGCTGCGGTGAGCGCGTTCGGCATGCCCACGGCCCGAGCCCGAGCGTCCACCGCCATGCTGAGCAGCTCATCGTGCCACTGTCGGGCCTGCGGCCCGACGGAGCCACGGGCCATCTTGTGCCGCAGGAACGCAAGCTCGGTGACCGCGCCCTGGTACTGGTACACCGCCTTGGCGGCCGCCGGACCAGAGCGCTGGCGGACCGCCCGGAGCCACCCTCGGCGCCCGGCCAGGCTCTGCAGCAGCCCAACCTCGCTCGGCGCGATCCAGCCGGCCTCGGCGAACCCGGGCAGCTCGGCGGCGATGATCCGCTGCTCACGTCGGCGCTGGTAGGCCGCCAACAACAAGACGAAACCGAAGATCGGCACCATGATCACCAGGTACACCGAAACCAGCGCCTGACCACCGGACAGCGACGCGGAGGCGTTCCACAGCGCGTGCAGCGACACCGCCAACAGGTACCCGCCGACCGGGGCGAGCACCCGCCACGCGCCGTTGCGGGCGTTCACCGCGATACCCAGCCCGATCCCGAACATCGCGGTGAACAGCGGGTGGGCGAACGGGGAGAACACCCCCCGCAGGATCAGCACCGCCAGCACTCCACCGCCATGGCCGCTGCTCACCCCCTCGTGGAACGCCCGGCCGAGATAGAGCACGTTCTCGGTGAAGGCGAAGCCGGTGGCGACCAGACCAGCGTAGACGACGCCGTCGAGGATTCCGTCGAACTCCCGCCGACGGAACCAGAACAGCCCCAGCAGGAACGACCCTTTGAGTGCCTCCTCCACGATCGGTGCCACAAGCACCGAGCTGATCGTCTCGCCGGCACCGAGTGCCGCCGTGGCGACCGCCGCCACGGTTGTGTTGATCACCAATGCGGCCAGGGTGGCGAAACAGGCGCCCCACAGGAACGCGGTCAGCAGCAGGCGGGGCGGCTCGGGCTCCCACCGGTCCATCCACAGGAACGCCGCGACCACCGGCCCGACCGGCAGCAGCGCGCAGAACGTGCCCACCACCACACCACCGGGCCCGACATCGGTGAGCAGGACGCCGAACACCAGCAACCCGCAGATGGCCAGCGCGACCATACCGAGGACCGGGGCGAGCACGCCCCGGCGTTGGTGTTGGGCGCGCCGTTGGTAGGTCGCGGACGGCCCCGGCGGCCCGAAGCTCTGGTGGGAGGTCATTGTCGAGCAGACTAACGACGAAGCGGTCGATTCGCGGTATGTGCCGCGTCTCGCTGGGACCGGACCTGATCCGCTACCGGGCCGATCAGCCACAGGACCTGATCCGCTACCGGGCCGATCAGCTCCCGGGGCGCGGTCGGTCGAGGTCGTCGTTCTCGGGTGGGGTGCGGCAGCAGTGCTGCAACCACAGCGCGGCGGCCATCAACGCCACCGCGCTGACCAACCCGATCACCGCGGCCGGGGTGTCCTCGGCGGCCGAGGCCAGCTCGTTGCGGCGGGGCAGCAGGTAGCCGAGCAGCCCCAGCCAGACCCCGGCCATGATCGCCCCGGTCAGCGCCGACGCCTGGGCCAGCGCCACCGCCCTGGCCGCCTGCAACGGCTGCACCGGACGGGCGCCCGGGCGGCGTTCGATCCGGGTCCGCAACCCGTGCGCCATGATCACTTCGGCGGCGGCCAGCACCAGCAGCGGCGCCCCAGCCGGCGTTGGCAGCGCTGGCAGCGTCGAGTACATCGACCCGACGGCCAGGTAGACGACCACGGCCAGCGCACCGAACAGCGGCAGCAGCTGGCGAGCTCCGATCACCTTCACGTCAGCAGCCCCAACTCGTCCCGGCGGCGCATGCCGGACTCGCCCACCGCGGCCAGCAGCGCCTCCACCCGGCCGTACCCGGGCAGCTCCGCATCGGGGTCGATGTCCAGCCAGGGGCGCAGCACGGTGTTGCGGATCGCCGCCCCGGGATGCGGCAGCCGCAGCTCGGGGTGCTCGCTCACGATCGCCGCGCCGTCCGGACCGAACGCCGCCACCACGTCCACATCCAGTGTCCGCGGCCCCCAGCGCACCTCGCGGACCCGGCCCGCGCGGGTCTCCAGCTCCTGGCCAAGGCGCAGCCAGCCCCACTCGTCCAGGCTCGTGGAGCGCACCACCAGCACCGCGTTGAGGAAGTCTGGCTGCTCGACCCCGCCCCACGGCTCGGTCTCGTACACCGGGGAGCTCCCGAGGACGTCGGCGATGTCCGCCAACCAGGCGACCGCGAGCCGCAGGTGACTCAGCCGGTCTCCGAGGTTGGAGCCCAACGAGAGCACGACGGTCGATCTCATGGGCGGCTCCGTCGCATGGTGACGGCCACGTCCGCGAACGTCAGCGGGATGGGGGCGGACGGCTTGTGCACGCTCACCTCGACCGCGCTCAGGCGCGCGTCGGCGGCCAGCACCCGGTCGGCGATGCGGCCGGCGACGACCTCGATCAGGTCGTGCGGCGGCCCGCCCACCACGTCGGCGGCGAGCTCGGCCAGCGCACCGTAGTCGACGGTGTCGGCCAGCGTGTCCGTTCGCTGGGCCCGGGTCAGGTCCAGCCAGACGGTGAGGTCGACGACGAACTCCTGCCCGTGGATGCGTTCGTGCTCGAACACCCCGTGGTGCCCGCGCACCCGCAGCCCGGTGAGCGTGATCCGGTCGGTGCTCACAGCTGCGGCCCCGGCCCACGGGGCCGCGCTGGTCACCGCGCCACCCCGGTACGCCACGCCGCGCCCACCGCCACCGCGTCCAGGGAGGCGGCCACGTCGTGCACCCGCACCCCCCACACTCCAGCGGCGGCGGCCAACCCCGATGTCGCCGCGGTGGCGACCTCTCGGCCGGCCGGTGGCCTCGGCGCGCCATCGCAACCGCCAAGCAGCGCCCCGAGGAACCGCTTTCTGGACGCCCCGACCAGTACCGGGAATCCCAGCTCCAGCAGTACGTCCAGCCGCTGCAGCAGCAGCCAGTTGTGCGCGGGGTGTTTGGCGAACCCCAGGCCAGGGTCGATGACCAGCTTCGCCGGGTCCACGCCGGCCGCCACGGCACCGTCGACCCTGGCCAGCAGCTCGGTCCGAACCTCGCCGACGACGTCGGTGTACACCGCCAGCTCGGCCATCCGGTCGCTGTGCCCGCGCCAGTGCATGAGGATCCACGGCACCCCGGCCGTGGCCACCACCTTCCCCATCGTCGGGTCGGCCAGACCGCCGGAGACATCGTTCACCACCGCGGCGCCGGCTGCAAGCGCTGCCTCGGCGACCTCGGCGCGGGTGGTGTCTACGCTGGTCGGCACGCCTTCGGCGGCCAGCGCGCGGATCACCGGCAGCACCCGATCGGCCTCCACCGCCGCGGCCACCCGCTGCGCCCCGGGGCGGGTGGACTCGCCACCCACGTCGATCAGGTCGGCGCCCTGGGCATGCATCCGGACACCGTGCGCGATGGCATCATCGACGTTCAGGAAGCGCCCGCCGTCGGAGAACGAGTCGGGCGTGACGTTGAGCACCCCGAGCACCACACAACGGTCCGGCCGGGGGATCTCGCCCAGCGACCAGTCAAGCGAGCGGCTCATCGGTGCTGACTCTCCAGCCCGCAAGCGGCTCATCGGCCACGGATCAGGGCCAGTGCCTCCGCACGGGACGAGGCGTTGCCCTTGAACTGACCACGCACCGCGGAGGTGGTGGTCCGCGAACCCGGCTTGCGGATGCCGCGCATCGCCATGCACAGGTGCTCGGCCTCGATCACCACGATCACTCCGCGCGGGGACAACCGGCGCACCAGCGCGTCCGCGACCTGCGCGGTCAGCCGCTCCTGCACCTGCGGGCGCTTGGCGTACAGGTCCACCAGCCGGGCGAGCTTGCTCAGCCCGGTGACCCGGCCGTCCACCGACGGGATGTACCCGACGTGCGCCAGGCCGTGGAACGGCGCGAGGTGGTGTTCGCACACGCTGTACATCGGAATGTCGCTGACCAGGATGAGCTCCTCGTGGTCCTCAGCGAACGTCTTGGCCAGCACGTCGTCCGGGTCCTCGTGCAGCCCGGCGAACATCTCCTGGTACGCCTTCGCCACCCGGCGCGGGGTCTCCAGCAGCCCTACCCGGTCGGGGTCCTCACCGACGGCGATCAGCAGCTCGCGCACCGCCGCCTCGGCCCTGGCCAGGTCGAACGCACCCCGCCCCGGCACCTCCAGACCGCCCGGCGGCACGCTGTCGCCATTGCGCCGCGACAGGTCGACGTCGCTCATCGGCCGTCCGGCGACTCGTGCCCCTCGGACTCCTCGCGCCGTTGATCGTCGTTCTCCCACTTCGAGGGTGGCCAGTCCTGCCCGCGCGGCATGATGGCCGGCCGCCAGTTCGCCGGCGCCCCGTAGTTCGGCGGCACGGCGCTACGCGGCTGGTCGACACGGTCCCGCTGGTCATTGCCCCGCTGGCCATAATCGGGCTGGTCGTTGCCGTGCTCGCGGTAGCCGTGCTGGTCGTTGCCGTGCTCGCGGTTGCCGTGCTGGTCGTTGCCGTGCTGGTCGTTGCCGTAGCCAACCGGCGGGTAGGACGGGTGCTGGCCGTACTGCGACGGCGGGACCCCGTTGGGTCCCGACGGGGGCCCGCCGGGCACGCCGGTCACGGGCGGTGGACCACCAAGACCACCCTGGCCGGGCACCCCCCCGTTCGGACCGATCTGGCCGGGGTGCGAACCACCGACTCCGTAGCGATCGCCGGGAACCGAACCGACCGGCGTCGGCTGGCGCTGCTCGCGGTCCGGCGGCCAGGTGTCGCCACGTTCCTTGGCCAGCTCGGCCGGGGTCTGGATCGGCGGCTTGTCCGACGGCGTGCGGCCGCCGAAGTCGTTGAACGCGGTGATCCTGGGCCGCTTCTGCACCTGGTCGAAGATCCGGGTGAGGTCAATGCGGGTCAGGGTCTCCTTCTCCAGCAGCTCGATCACCAGCTCGTCGAGCACGTCCCGGTAGGTGTTCAGGATCTCCCAGGCCTCGGTGTGCGCCGCCTCGATGAGCTTGCGCACCTCCTCGTCGATCTCCTGGGCGACCTGGACCGAGTAGTCCGGCCCGTTGCCCATGCTGCGCCCGAGGAACGGGTCGCCGTGGTCCGAGCCGTAACGCACCGCGCCGAGCCGGGCGCTCATGCCGTACTCGGTGACCATTGCCCGAGCGATCTTGGTGGCCTGGTCGATGTCGCTGGAGGCACCGGTGGTGGGCTCGTGGAAGACCAGCTCCTCCGCGCTGCGTCCGCCCATCGCGAACACCAGTCGGGCGATCATCTCCGAGCGGGTCATCAGGCCCTTGTCGTCCTCCGGGACGACGAGTGCGTGGCCACCGGTGCGACCCCGCGGCAGGATGGTCAGCTTGTAGACCGGCTCCAGGTCGGGCATCGCCCAGGCGGCCAGCGCGTGCCCACCCTCGTGGTACGCGGTGAGCTTGCGCTCCTCCGCCGAAATGATCTTGTTCTTGCGGCGCGGCCCGCCGACCACCCGGTCGACGGCCTCTTCCAGGATGGCGGCGGTGATCTGCGTGCCGTTCTCCCTGGCGGTGAGCAGGGCGCCCTCGTTGAGCACGTTGGCCAGGTCCGCGCCGGACATCCCGACGGTCCGCTTGCCCAGCGAGTCGAGGTCGGCGTCCGGCCCCAACGGCTTGCCCTTGGCATGCACCTTCAGGATGGCCCGCCGACCCGCGAGGTCGGGCGCACCGACCGGAATCTGGCGGTCGAACCGGCCCGGCCGCAGCAGCGCCGGGTCGAGGATGTCCGGCCGGTTGGTGGCCGCGATCAGGATGATGCTGGCGCGGGCGTCGAACCCGTCCATCTCGACGAGCAACTGGTTGAGCGTCTGCTCACGTTCGTCGTGCCCGCCGCCGAGGCCCGCGCCGCGCTGGCGGCCGACCGCGTCGATCTCATCCACGAAGATGATGCACGGCGCGTTGCCCTTGGCCTGCTCGAACAGGTCGCGCACCCGGCTGGCACCGACACCGACGAACATCTCCACGAAGTCCGAACCGGAGATCGAGTAGAACGGCACTCCCGCTTCTCCGGCGACCGCGCGGGCCAGCAGGGTCTTGCCGGTACCGGGCGGACCGTAGAGCAGCACGCCCTTCGGGATCTTCGCGCCGAGCGCCTGGTAGCGGCCGGGGTTCTGCAAGAAGTCCTTGATCTCGTCGAGCTCTTCGACCGCCTCGTCGGCCCCGGCCACGTCGGAGAACTTGGTCTGCGGCATGTCCTTGGTCAGCGCCTTGGCCTTGGACTTGCCGAACGACAGCACCTTGTTGCCGCCGCCCTGTGCACTGTTCATCATCCAGAACAGCAGCAGCAGGACCAGCCCGAGCGGCACCATGTAGACCAGCAGCTGGGTCAGGAACGACTCCTGCCGGACCCGGGTGGTGAAGTTGGTCTTCGAGTCGGCGAGCGCGGAGTAGATCTTCTCGCTGGCCCCGATCGGGTACAACGTGATGATCTTCTGGGTGGGCACGGCGTCGCGGTTGCCGTTGCTCGCCGCGATCGGGGCCTTCAGGTCCAACCAGAGCCGCTGCTCCTTGTCCTCAATGATCCCGCTCGCGACGTTGTTCCTGGCCACCTGCTCCAGCGCCTGCGAGGTGGGCACCTTCGTGTAGCCCCGCGCGTCGTCGAAGAACTGGCTCACTATGACGTAGAGCAACAACGCCGCCAGAATCCAGGTCAGCGGGTTTCGAAGCAGGCGCTTGCGGTCCATGAGCTGCGGCCTCCGGGGCCTCTGTCCTCCCTGATCGACTCGGACGGGAACCAAAGCACGCGGCGGCGAATCGCAACCATCTGGAGTCGATCCGCGCCGGTCGACCTTCCGCCCGAGAAGCCCAGCCTACCGGCCCGAGGACGGGAACGCGTGGCGGTGCACCCCGGCACTTCTCACTTCGCCATCGGAGGGCTCCCGGCCCCGGCCGCCGACCGCCTGAGAAGACCTCAGATCAACCGGATCGAGCAGGTAACCGACCGGGTGGTGCGTCGTTGAGGGGAGTAGAACCTCGTTCAACGGTGGCGCGCGCTCATCACCCGAATTGTTGGCTGGAGTCCACATGATTCTCCGAAACGTGACCCGCCGTGGTCGCGTCTTTCGTTGCCTGGCCGCGGCCGGCCTGGTGGCTGGGGTCGCAACGGCCGGCGCGTTGGTGGTGCCGGGCGCGGCCACGGCCTCCGAGCGTTTCGCTTCGGCCGCGGACGCGACGATCCACCCCGGAGTAATGGTGGAAAGCAAAGCTGGTCAGTGCACCGCGAACTTCGTGTTCTCCAGTGCCGGCAAGTCGTACCTCGGTGCGGCCGCCCACTGCGCCGGCAAGGGCGAGGCGACCCAGACCGACGGGTGCAAGTCGGACTCCTACCCGCTCGGGACCGAGTTCACCATCAAAGGTGCCGACCACCCCGGCCATCTGGCGTACAGCTCGTGGTTGACCATGCAGAAGCGCGGCGACAAGAACCAGGATCTCTGCGCGTACAACGACTTCGCATTGATCGAGCTCGACCAGGACGACGTCGCCAAGACCAACCCGTCGGTGCCGCACTTCGGTGGCCCGACCGGGGTCCGCACCGAGGGTCTCTCCGCTGGTGATCGGGTGTACAGCTACGGCAACTCCGCGCTGCGCCAGGGCGTCACCGTCCTCTCCCCGAAGGAGGGCGTGAGCCTGGGTGACGCCGGCGGCGGACGCACCCACACGGTGACCACCCTCAGCCCCGGCATCCCCGGCGACTCCGGCAGTGGGTTCCTGGACTCCGACGGTCGGGCGTTCGGGGTGCTCAGCACCCTCAGCCTGACCCCGATCCCGGGCAGCAACGGGGTCTCCGACCTGCACCTGGTCCTGGACTACGCACACGACACCGTCAACGACCTGAAGGATCTCAAGCTGGTGAACGGCACCGAGGAGTTCCACAGCGGTGGGTTGCCGCTGCTGTAGGCGTCGCCGTTCCAGTGATCCCCTGTTCCGGTCTCTGGAGCGGGGGATCACTGCTGGTCGTACGCGCACACCACGACCGCGGTGAGACCGAGTGCCGCTCCGAAAACGCACACTCCGGCCCAGCCGGCGGCGGCGTAGAGCACCGACCCGGCGGCGGATCCCGCCGCGCCACCGACGAAGTACATCACCATGTAGTTGGCGTTGACCCGGCTGCGGGCCTCTCCAGCGAGGGCGTAGATCACGCTCAGGTTGAGCACGGACATGATCTGCACTCCCCCGTTGAGGACGACGACCCCAGCGATGAGCGCGGGCAGCGACCGCGCGCCGAAGTACAGCAGGACGAAGGAGGCGCCGATGGCGGCGGCCGCGGCACAGGTGGCGGGGGCGGTGCGCCCTCGGTCGGCGATCCGTCCGGCCAGCGGGGCGCAGGCCGCGCCGACCACGCCGATCAGTCCGAACAGCCCGATCGCCGACTCGCTGTAGTGGTAATGCGTCCCGGCCAGCAGGAATGCCGCGGTGGTCAGGTACAGGCTGAACGCAGCGAAGCTCAGCGCCCCGAGGAGCCCGCGCCGGCGCAGCACCGGTTCGCGGCGCAACAACATGACGGTCGAGCCGAGCAGCGCCCGGTAGGACAGCGGCGGCCGCGCGGTCTCGGCGGGCAGGCCGCGGGCCAGGGTGATCGCCACCACCGCGACCAGCACGGCGGCGAGGAGGTAGACGACCCGCCAACTGGTGAGCGCGGCCACCGCGCCACCGACGGTCCAGGCGAACAGGATCCCCAGCAACAGCCCGGTCATCACCATGCCCACCACCCGGCCCCGGCTGGTGTCATCGGCAAGTGACGCGGCCAGCGGGACCAGGATCTGAGCGGCCGTCGATCCGGCGCCGACGAGCAGCGCCAGCACGATCAAGGTTGCGGTGTTGGTCGCGGCGGCGGAGGCAGCGAGCGCGACGGCGTCGACGGCCAGCAGCGCGGGCACCACCCGCCGGCGGGCGAGGATGTCGCCGAGCGGCACGAGCAGCGCCAAACCCATCGCGTAGCCCAGCTGGGCGGCGGTGACCACCAGGCCGGCGGTGGTCGAACCGGTGTGCAGGCTGGCGGCGATCGAGCGCAGCAGGGGCTGCGGATAGTACAGGCTCGCCACCGCCACGCCGCACGAGATGGCCAGCAGCAGCACCCGCCCGGTGGTCAGGCGCTCCTTGTTTAGGCGCTCCGTGGTCGAAGGGGTTCGCATGGTGTCGGCTCCTCGGGATTGTCCGTTGGGGCCAGCGTGCGCCGATCTATTCATTCAGTCCAACGAAGAGTTGTCATATCAGTCATCAGCTACCCTGATGAATGTGGAACTTCGGCAGCTGGAGCAGTTCGTCGCGGTGGCCGAGGAACGCAGCTTCACCCGCGCCGCCGCCAGATTGCACCTGGTGCAGTCCGGGCTGTCGGTCGCGGTGCGCACGCTCGAGCGCGAGCTCGGCACGGCGCTGTTCACCCGGACCACCCGCCGGGTGGAGCTGACCGACGCCGGGCTGGCCCTGCTGCCGAGGGCCCGCGAGGTACTCGCCTCGGTCGAGTCGGCCCGGGACAGCGTGGGCGAGGTCCTCGCCGTGGTCCGGGGCACCCTGCGGGTCGGCCTGCTGCAGTCCATGGACCCCGGTGGCGTGCCGGCGGTGTTGGCCGAGTTCCACCGTCGCCACCCACACGTCCGACTGTCGTTGCGCTTCGCAACCGGAGGCACCACCGAGTTGGCTGAGCTGCTTCGCCAGCAGACCATCGACCTGGCGTTCCTGGCGGTAACGGAGTCCCTGTCCGCTGGCCTGGACGTGACCCACCTGACCACGGTGCCGATGGTGCTGCTCGCCCCGCCCGAGCACCGGTTGGCAAGCACCGGACCGGTCGGACTCCACGAGCTGGTCGACGAGCCGTTTGTCGACTTTCCGCCGGGCTGGGGCGGCCGCATCGTTGTGGACGAGGCGTTCGCCGCCGCCGGCCTGACCCGCTCGGTCGAGGTGGAGGTCGGCGACATCAGCACCTTCCAACATCTCATCGGAAACGGGTTCGGTATCGGGTTTCTCCCCCGGCCGGCGTTCACCCACCGCGCACGGTTGCGCGCGGTGCCGCTGCGCTCGGCGCCGCTGTGGCGGTTCGGCGCCGCCGTCCGCTCCGGCGCAGCACCAAGCTCCGCAACCCGTGCCTTGCTCCTGCTGGCCGGCCACCACCGATGGCGACCAACCTGAGGCTGGGCCGTCAGGCGTAGACGGCCGGAGCAAGGGTGCCGATGAACGGCAGGTCCCGGTACCTCTCGGCGTAGTCCAGCCCGAAGCCGACGACGAACTCGTCCGGAATGTCGAACCCGACATAACGCACCGGCACATCGATCTTGGCCGCCGCCGGCTTGCGCAGCATCGCACACACCTCCAGTGAGGCCGGACGGCGTGCTTCCAGGTTGCGCAGCAGCCAGGTCAGCGTGCGGCCGGAGTCGATGATGTCCTCGACGATCAACACGTGCCGGCCGGCGATGTCCCGGTCCAGGTCCTTGAGGATCCGCACCACTCCGGACGACGAGGTGGCCGACCCGTAGGAGCTGACCACCATGAACTCCAGCTGCACCGGAATCGGCAGCGCGCGGGCCAGGTCGGTCATGAACATCACCGCGCCCTTGAGCACCCCCACCAGAACCAGATCGTCGGCGCGCGCGGTACCAGGGCAGTCGGCCCGGTACTCCTCGCCGATCTGCTTGCCGAGCTCGGCGATCTTCTCGCGGATCTGTTGTTCTGTGACCAGGACGGACGCGATGTCACCGTCGTACACCGCGAACTGCCTCCTCATCTCACCGGAGAGTCCGGCGCTGGGGTGGAGTCTATGTGGGGCGGGTCGGCGCCACCGACCCGACGACCGAAATTCCCGGCGCGGATACCGTGCGCCGCAGCACCAGCCGCCCCCCACCTCGGTTCAACTCCAGCCCACCAGGCAGCGCGAGCGCCCCCTGACCGTGCCAGCGCCCGACCAGGTCGTCAGCCGCTCGCAGCCGCGCGTCTGACACCTCGCGTACGCCGGCGTCGAGCAGCCAGCCCCGCAGCACCCGCCGACGAACAGCCGGAGGGTGGCCGCGCAGTGCCGCCACGTCCAGCTCGGGGTACAAACCCTCGGACGCCGGGACCGCGGCCTCGGCGCGGGCACGGGCCTCGGCGTCGGCACGGCCCTCGGACGCCGGGACTGCGACCTCAACGCGGGCACGGGCCTCGGC
>JALYVZ010000392.1 GCA_030852965.1 Actinomycetota bacterium
GCTGGGGCCTGGGGGAGTCGCTGCTGGACGCGCTGCGCTCGGCCACCGTGCTGTGCCGGGGCCCGAAGGCGCGCGGCGCGGTGCGCGCGGCCGGTCTGGTGGACGCCTGGTCGCCGGCCTCGGAGTCGAGTGCCGAGGTGCTGGAGCACCTGTTGGAGCGCGGTGTGGAGAGCACCCGGATCGCGGTGCAGCTGCACGGTGAGCCGCTGCCGGACATGGTCGAGGCGCTCGAGTGCGCCGGCGCCGAGGTGATCCAGGTGCCGGTGTACCGCTGGGTTGCGCCGACTGACATCGCGCCGCTGGACCGGCTGATCGACGCAGCGCTGGCCGGCGGGTTGGACGCGGTGACCTTCACCAGCGCCCCGGCAGCCGCCAGCCTGCTGGCCCGGGCTGCCGAGCGCGGGCTGGAAGAGGCGGTGGTGGAGGTGTTGCGGCGGTCGGTGCTGGCGGTGTGTGTGGGTCCGGTGACCGCGGCGCCGCTGCAGGCCAGGGAGATTCCGACGGTGCAGCCGCAGCGCTCCCGGCTCGGGGCCATGGTTCGCACCCTGGAGGCCGAAGCGCCCCGGCTGGCCCGCCAGCTCCCGGTGGCCGGGCACTGGCTGGAGCTGCGCGGGCACGCGGTGCTGGTGGACGGTGTGCTGCGGCCGATCCCACCGGCGGGGATGGCCCTGCTGCGGCTGCTGGCCCGCCGGGCGGGTCGGGTGGTGACCCGCGCGGACCTGCTGCGCGCGCTACCCGGCGGTGGCGACGACGAGCACGCGGTGGAGATGGCGGTGGCCCGGTTGCGGGCCGCCCTCGGCGAGCCCCGGTTGGTGCAGACCGTGGTCAAGCGCGGCTACCGGCTGGCGCTCGATCCTGGCGTGGGCCCGGTGCCGGTGGGCGGGCACTGTGTGTCCGGGGACGCCCGATGAACGCGCGACCGCCGCTGGTGCTGGTTGCGCACGGCACCCGGGACGTGGCCGGCACCGCGCTCATCGGCCGGCTGGCCGCCGCCGTGGGGCGTCGGCTACCCGGGGTGGTGGTGCGCCTTGCGTTCGTGGACGTACGCCAGCCCACGGTGGCAGACGCGTTGACCCAGATGCTCGACCTGGCCGGGCCGCCGGCGATAGTCGTGCCGGCGTTCCTGGCCGCCGGCTACCACGTGCGCGAGGATCTGCCGCGCCAGGTGGCGGACGCCGTCCCGTACGGACGGGCCGTGCTCACCCCACTGCTCGGACCGGACCCGCTGCTTGTCGCGGCGGCGGCCGACCGGCTGGCTCGGGCCGGCTGGCGGCAAGGTGGCGTGGTCGTGCTCGGCGCGGCCGGTTCCCGGGACCCGAGAGCCCGGGTGGACCTGCTCGCGGCGGCAGACGCGCTGGCCCGCCGTCTCGGCACCGAGGTGCACGCGGGCTACCTGGCCTCGGGCGAACCGAAAGCCGCATGGCTGGTCGCGGAGTTGCGGGCGTCCGGGCGGCGAGTCGCGGCGGCGAGCTGGCTGCTCGCCCCCGGGCTGTTCCACCGCCGGCTCGCCGACAGTGGGGCGGACGTCATCGCGGATCCGCTGGGCGTACACCCGGCTGTGGTCCGGGCCGTGGTGAGCCGCTACCGCGAGGCGACACTCAGCTGCTCCAGCGGGCGCCAGGTGTCAGCCGCCAGCTAACGCCGCACCCGTGCTGCCAGCTGTAACCGTCTTGCTAGCGCTGCACCTTTCCCGGTCGAACGCCCGCCAACGGTGATCATCAGGGCGTCAGCGCGGTCACCCGGCCGCCGAAACAGCGCTCTTGCCCTGATGATCACAGGCTGTGGCGCGGCCGCACTCGACTCTGGTCGGTGTCCCAGCTACCGCTGCACCCGGCGGCCTACGATCTGAACGCCCTCAGCGCGCAGCCGGGCCAGTTGCTCGTCCGCCAGGTGCGGTGCGCAGCGTCCGTCAGCCCGTAACACCCGGTGCCACGGCAGGTCCTGGCCGTCCTCGGCGAGCAGTCGACCGACCTGCCGGGCCGACGGCACCCCGGCGCGCGCGGCGACCTCGCCGTAGCTGAGCACGGATCCCGGCGGGATCGCCAGGATGACTTCTCGCACCCGCTCGACCAGCTCAGCGTCCACGCGCACGACAATAACGTTCGCTGGGCCGCACTCCGCCGTCCAGGAGATGCGCCGGTGCTGTTGGTCCAGCTGCCATCATCCGCGCATCCGTTCGGCGCATTGCGCGGCCGAGTACACGTCATTGCATAGGCCCTCCAATCCGCGCGGCGGCGGACTGCACGACGAGCTGCGGGGCGCCGCGTTCGCCGGGCCGCTGGCCACCGACGGGCCCACCGGAGCCACCGTTGTGCTGCGCCAGCGCGATGTTGTGGCACTCGCGGTCGACCCGCGGCTGAACGGGATCGGACTGGCCTTCTTCGACCTGATGGGCATCGTCGAGGGACCGCTCCGCGATTGGTACGGCCGGCTGATGTTCACGAACGAGGGCGACTATCACCGGCGCATGCGCTCGCTCGTCTCGCGCGCCTTCACGCCCCGCGCGGTCGAGCAGCTGCGCGAACCCGGTGCCGAGATGGCCGCCGAGGCGGTCGCCGGGGTCAAACGCTACGGCGGGGACCTCGTCGACGCGTGCTCCGCGCTGGCGACGCGCATGATGTGCCGGTCGTCCCGACCCCGCGAACAGTCGACGCGGCCAACCCCGGCCGCCGACCTACAAGCCCGAGGACCTCATCGACACCACACCCGCACGTGGGACCGACCGGCACGCACAACAGGGACAGTAGCGACTAGCAGATCAACGTGGTGTGGATTCCGAGAACGGGCTGCCGGGCGCGGGGTCGTCGTACTGGCGTGGTTCCATGCCGCTGTGACGCCCGCCGCTACCCGCCCGACGCTCGTGCCTGGCGCCCGGCCGGCGGCTGCCCCGCTGGTCTGGGACAGCCCGGCTGAGCGGGTCCTGGCGCACGACGGTGGCCTGCTGCGGGTGCTCGGCGGTCCGGGCACCGGCAAGACCACGGTGCTGCTGGAGTCGGTGCTGCGCCGGCTGCATGCCGGCACCGACCCGGAACGGGTGCTGGTGCTGGTCGGCAGCCGGCGGGCCGCCGATGAGCTACGGATGCGGATGACCAGGGGGATGCGTCCGGAGGGGGCCGGGCTCGGGGTCACCGTGCGGGAGCCGCTGGTGCGCACCGTGCACTCGTACGCGTTCGGGCTGCTGCGGCTGCACGCCGCTCGGCAGGGGGCCCCACCGCCCCGGCTGTTGGCCAGCGCGGACCAGGACGCGGTGGTCCGCGAGTTGCTGGCCGGAGAGTTGGCCGGTGACGTACCCGGTTTGGGCTGGCCGGACCGGTTGCGCCCGGCGATGGCGGTGCCCGGCTTCGCCGCCGAGCTGCGTGAGCTGCTGCTGCGGGCCGCCGAGCGTGGTCTCGGGCCAGCCGACCTGACCGAGCTCGGACGCCGCTTGGAGCTGCCGGAGTGGGTCGCGTCCGGCCGGTTCTTCCTGACCTACGAGCAGGTGACGCTGCTGCGCGGCGCGGCCGGTAGTGCGGCGC
>JALYVZ010000115.1 GCA_030852965.1 Actinomycetota bacterium
CTGGGCGAGACACCGTCTCCGAGCTCGCCTACCTCACCCGCGCGTTGAAGGCACCCACCCTGCGCGACGCGATCGAGCGCCTCGCCGAACACGCGAGAGCGGAGAACTGGACGCATGAGGAGTTCCTCCTCGCCTGCCTGCAACGCGAGGTCGCCGCACGGGAGAACCACGGCGGTGAAGGCCGCATCCGCGCCGCCCGCTTCCCCGCCCGCAAGACGATCGAGGAGTTCGACTTCGACCACGCGCGGGGGTTGAAGCGCGAGGTCATCGCGCACCTGGGCACGCTCGACTTCATCGCCGCCAAGGGCAACGTGGTGTTCCTGGGCCCACCGGGCACCGGCAAGACACATCTCGCGACCGGGCTGGCGATCCGCGCTTGCCAGGCCGGACACCGCGTCCTGTTCGCGACCGCCAGCCAATGGGTCGACCGTCTCGCTACCGCCCACCACGGCGGCCGGTTGCAAGACGAACTCGTGCGCCTCGGGCGTTACCCATGCCTGGTCGTCGACGAAGTGGGCTACATACCGTTCGAACCCGAAGCGGCGAACCTGTTCTTCCAGCTGGTGTCCAGCAGATACGAACGGGCCAGCTTGATCGTCACCAGCAACAAGGTGTTCGGCCGCTGGGGAGAGGTCTTCGGTGACGACGTCGTCGCCGCCGCCATGATCGACCGTCTTGTCCACCACACCGAAGTCGTCGCCCTCAAAGGCGACAGCTACCGGCTCAAGAACCGCGACCTCGGCAGGATCCCCGCCGCCGCGACCGGCCAGGAGTGAACACATGACACTCCACACGGCAGCCCACAACCAGCCCCATCCAGCCGAGCCCGGGGTGCTGAACCTCGGCGAGCAGGCCGCCGAAGCCATCCGCGAACTCAACCACCGCACCCGCCACCACGACGCGCTCGCCGACCCGGCCGAGCTCAGCTGGCTACTGGCCGATCTCGCCGCCACCGCCAACCGGCTGCCGCAACTACTCGACCAACTACGCACCTGGCTACACCACGAACACGACACCGACCGGCTACGCGCCGACACCGACACCGACCCAGCCGATCTCATCGCACTCACCGACGCCCAACTCAACTGCGCCCGACGCCACGCACGCCACCTCGCAGCCGCGATCGAGACCGCACACCAACACACCGCACACCTGGCCACGGCATAACAACCAGAGCCACCCGACCGACCGAAAAAGATCAAAACACCGACAGGGGGTCAGTTTTCGACCGCAGCCAAGGGGTCAAATTTCAGCCGCTGTTGACACGTTAGACGCACACCGAGTACTCACGCCGTAAACGGACGGATTTCTGCTCACTCCACCAGCGTTCCTATCGGCGACCGTTATCTAAGCTCCGCCTATTTGCTGCTGCAGTTCAATATTCAAGGTGTACGACACCTATTATATCCCCATTCCGCCAGCACTGATCGATGGACAGGCGGAGTGTCTGGATGCTGTGTCCCTTGTGGGGTGGATTGCTCAGCCATCACTCGACAGGGTGAACTCGCGGCGGGCGCTGGCCGCTGGAGTGATCGTTAGATCGGTGAGGTGCGGTCGATGGCGTAGTGCGCGAGGGTGATCTTTCGGCCATCCTTCTCCTCGACGTCATCGCGCTGCCAGCGCAGGCCGGCCTTCACCATCACCCGCCGGCTGGCGACGTGGTCGACCAAGGTGTCCGCGCACACCCTGGACACTTCGGGCCGCGCCAGGAGGTGCTCGACGAGCGTCCTGAGTGCCTCGGTGGCGTAGCCCTGGCCCTGGCAGCTCGGCGCCACCTCGTAGCCGACGGTAACCGTTGCGAGCTCGGCCATCCAGGCACAGCTCATCACGCCGACCACGACGTCATCACAGCGGCGGGTGATCAGCCAGGGTCCCAGTGCCTCGTCCTCGCCAGGGAACTGGGCCACCAGCCGGAGCATCTGGGTGGCGAAGGTCGACGGGTAGCACTCGACGAAGGCCCGCCCACCGAGCCCGGCCAGCAATCGCTGTGCATCGAACGAGGTCAGCGGGACCAGCACTAGCCGGGCACCGACCAGCAAGATCAGTGGTCAGATCGTGGCAGGTGGTACTCGAACAGCAGACCGCCGACCATGGCCAGCAGAATCGGCACGCTGATCGCGATCGCCCAGACCATCCAGTACGCCACGCTGACCGCGAGCAGCGCGGCCGCGGCCGCCAGTCCGATCGGCCAGTAGCTGCCGGGGCTGAAGAAGCCCATGTCCCCTGCGCCGTCCACCACCTCGGCCGTCGGGTTGTCCTCCGGACGCATCTCCAGCCGCCGGGACACGAACCGGAAGTAGGTGCCGATGATCAACGACAGCCCGCCGGTCAGGCTGAGGCCGACGATGCCGACCGGCTCATGAGCCAGCAGGCCGTAGGCGATCGCGCACAGGAAGAAGAACGCCGTGCAGATCTCGAAGATCCGGGACTCGACCTTCATCGCGCCGCTTCTCCTCGGGTCGTCAGCTGACCGGTCGGACCGAGGCGGCCCGATCGGTTCGCTTGGTCTGGAAGGGGTAGGTGGTGATCGCCTCGGGCGCACACAGCTGTCCACAGTTCATGGCGGCCAACGCCTCACCTGCGGTGTTCGGCATCCGGCTGATCGCGTTGTTCTGGGTCCGCAGCTTCAAGTACTGGTCGTACAGCGCCGGGCGCAGCGCGCGCACCTCGAAGTTCATTGCCGAGTGGTAGCTGCCGCACAGCTCCGCACAGCGGCCGACGAACGCACCTTCCCGCTCGATCTTGTCGATCACGAAGGTCTTGTCGGTGTCGTTCTTGTCCGGCATCGGGAAGACGTCCCGCTTGAACAGGAACTCGGGCACGAAGAAGGAGTGGATGACGTCCTCGGAGGTGAGGGTGAACTCAATACTGCGGTCGGTCGGCAGCACCAGCAGCGGAATGGTCTCACTGGTGCCCAGCGTGCTGATCGACTTGCCGGTCGAGTTCCCCGGGTAGTCGAACTGCCAGTTCCACTGGAACGCGGTGACGTTAATCTTCACGTCCGGCTTGGCAATGCTCTTGTCGACGTCGTTCTGGACCACCACGGTGTAGGCGAAGATGACCGCGACGATGATCGTCGGCAGCACCACGCTGATCACCTCGACCGGCAGGCTGTACTGGAACTGCGTGGGCAGCTCGCCGTCGCCGCGCTTGCGGTGGAAGGCCACCGTCCAGGCCGTGAGCCCCCACACGATCGCGCCCACCGCCAGTGAGGCCACCGCGAGCCAGGTCCACAGCAGCCGCATCTCGGTGGCCTGCGGGGTGACCCCAACCGGCCAGCCGAACCGCAACACCTCGGCCGTCGAGCATCCGCTCGCCGAGACCGCAACCCCGGCGGCCAGCGCGACCACCTTGCCCGCCCTACCCCACCGGGTGCGCCGCATCACAACTTTACGGCCCACAGCTCACTGCCTCCCGAAACCGGTTGCCCGCCGCCGGGTAAGCAGGAAATCGCGCCCGGTCGCCAACTAGGCTAAAGCGTATAAGAGGACGCCCCGTTTCTCGCGCCCGGGTGCGCCGCGTAGGCCCGGAATCGCGAACCGACGGCAGGAGGTCCTCCTCCGGCCGCGCTTTATTCGGGTGTGGAGAACGCCTACCGTGGCCCCTCGGGCCACTCCCTGCGCGAAGCCGACGGTCAGCAGGGGGCATCAGGGCCGCTCAGACCCGCCGAACCGGCGAGCCGGTAGACCAGCCACAGCAGGTAGACAACCCCGACCACCTTGATGGCCCACCGCAGCGGGGGTACCCCGGCAACCAGCGCACCCAGACCCAGGCCGCAGACCAGCATCAACAGCACCCAGCCGGTGGCGACGGCGGCCGCGAACCGGGCTGCCCGCCGCAGCCCGTGATTGGCCGCGAGCGCGGTCGACAACGTGGTGTTCGGCCCGGCGAGAACGTCATGGCGGCGCAGAACGCCAGCAGCGACGCCAACTCCGCACGGCTCACTCGATCCTCGCGTCCACAACAGTTCCTCTCCGCGCCCAGACACCAACGAACCAGCTTCGGCGCCGGATATGAATACGCACATGTGCGTACCGGGCGACCCGGCGCGCTTGTCCGCACTCGACCATTACACCTCGACGGTGCCGGTCTGAAACCGACCGTGGTCGTCGTCACACGGGTGTCGCCCGGCATACTCGGTGCCTCGTGCCGTCGAGGTGGAAGGACTAACGAGCCGCGTGTGTGGGCTTCTAGGGCTACTGACGGTGAGCGCGGACGCGCCACGCCACGCCGCCGCAGTGACCAGCGCACTACGCTGCGCGAGGCACCGAGGGCCGGACGAGAGCGGCGAGTGGCACGACTTGGACGTGGTGCTCGGGTTCAACAGGTTGTCCATCATCGATCTGGACCATTCGCACCAGCCGCTGCGCTGGGGGCCACCGGAGTCGCACCACCGGTACGCATTGGCCTTCAATGGTGAGATTTACAACTATTTGGAGTTGCGGGCAGAGCTCATCACCGAGTGCGGCGCCCAGTTCGCCACCGACGGTGACGGCGAGGTCATCGTGGCGGCGTACCACCACTGGGGCGCCGACGCCGTACGCCGGCTGCGCGGGATGTTCGCGTTCCTGATCTGGGACACCGAGTGGCGGGTGCTCTTCGGGGCCCGGGATCCGTTCGGCATCAAGCCGTTGTTCTTCTGGACCGGACCCGATGGCATCGCCTTTGCCAGCGAGAAGAAGTGCCTACAGGAACTGGCCGCCGCCGGCGACACCGCGCTGAGCCTCGACTTCCCGGCGCTGCAGCACTACCTGGTGCTGCAGTACGTGCCTGAGCCCGCGAGCATGCACCGGGAGATCCGGCGAATCGAGTCGGGCACCCTGTTCAGCGTCCGGCCAGGGGAGCAGCCGGTCACCGAACGTTACTTCACCCCGTCGTTCACGCCGGTGCCGGTCACCGGCGTGCGCGAGCGAGCCGCGCTGCACCAGCGGGTCACCGATGTGCTGCGCGACTCGGTGGCCAAGCACATGCGCGCGGACGTCACGGTCGGCGCCTTCCTGTCCGGCGGGATCGACTCCACCGTGATCGCCGCGCTGGCCAAGGAACACAACCCGGACCTGATCACGTTCACCACCGGGTTCGAGCGGGACGGCTACTCCGAAGTGGACGTGGCCGCCGAGTCGGCCGCCGCGATCGGGGTGCGGCACGTGATCCGCACAGTCAAGCCCGACGAGATGATGGCGGCGCTGCCGCTGATCGTCTGGTACCTGGACGATCCGGTCGCCGACCCGTCGCTGGTGCCGCTGTGGTTCGTCGCCAGGGAGGCCCGCCAGCACGTGAAGGTGGTGCTGTCCGGGGAGGGCGCCGACGAGCTGTTCGGCGGGTACACGATATACCGCGAGCCGTTGTCGTTGGCGCCATTCGAGAAGGTGCCGGGCGGGGTGCGCCGAGCGATGGGCCGGCTGTCCACCCGGATCCCCGAGGGCGTGCGCGGCAAGGATCTGCTGCGCCGGGGTGCGCTGCCGCTGGAGGAGCGCTACTACGGCAACGCGCGCATTTTCCGCGAGGACCAGCTGGCAGGCGTGCTGCGGGGATACGACCCGCGCCGCTCGCACACCGAGATCACCGCGCGCTGGTACCGGGAATCAGCGGACTGGGACCCGGTGGCTCGGATGCAGCACATCGACCTGTTCACCTGGCTGCGCGGCGACATCCTGGTCAAGGCGGACAAGATGACCATGGCCAACTCGCTGGAGCTGCGGGTTCCGTTCCTGGACCCCGAGGTATTCCGGGTGGCCTCGACAATCCCGCTGACTGAGAAGATCACCGGCACGAACGCCTCCGGCACCACCAAGTACGCACTGCGCCGGGCTTGTGAGTCGATAGTGCCGCCGCACGTGCTGCACCGCCGCAAGCTCGGGTTTCCGGTGCCGATCCGGCACTGGCTGCGTGAAGAGATGTACGACTGGGCGGCCGGCATCATCACCGACAGCCAGACCGACCACCTGCTCGACCTGGTTGCGGTGCGCCGGATGCTCGACGCGCACCGGGACGGGCCCGCCGACCACAGCCGGCGGCTCTGGACGCTGCTGGTGTTCATGCTGTGGCACGGCATCACTGTCGAGCAGCGAATCCACCCGGAGATCCCGGAGCCGGTGTACCCGGTGCAGCTATGAGGCAGGTTCCTGCGCGCTCACCGGCAGCGCAGCCGCTATCTCGGCGGACGCGTCCGGGCCATAGGCTTCGCGCAGCCGTTCAAGAGCCTCGGCGGGCTGCCAGCTCCACTCCTGTGGGCCGTCAGTCTCCAGCACGTGGACGGCCACCAGCGAGCCCAGCTGCGCGGCCCGCTCCAGAGAGAGCCCGCCCGCGACACCGGCCAGGAACCCGGCCCGGAAGCCGTCGCCGACACCGGTCGGGTCCACCCGGGCGGTCTCGGGCACCACGCCGACCGTCAACTCGGGCCTCTCGCGGGGCACCAGCTGGGCACCCTTCTCACCGTGCGTGGTGATCCGCACGTCCACCCGCTGGGCAACCTGGGACTCGGTCCAGCCGGTTTTGCGCAGCAGCAGCTCCCACTCGTAGTCGTTGGTGAGCAGGTAGCGGGCTCCTTCGACGAGCCGGCGGATCTCCGGGCCCTCCATCCGGGCCAGCTGCTGGGAGGGGTCGGCCACGAACGCGCACCCCAGTTCGCGGCACTCGTCGGTGTGCCGCAGCATCGCCTCGGGGTCGTTGGGCCCGATCAGCACGAGGTCAAGCCCGCGGGCGATCAGTGGCGCGAGGGAGATGTCCCGGGCCCGAGCCATCGCGCCGGTGTAGAACGAGGCGATCTGGCGCATGTCGTCGTCGGTGGTGCAGACGAATCGGGCGGTGTGCAGATCATCACAGACGAGCACACCCCCGCAGTCCACGCCGACCCGCTCCAGCCAGCCCCGGTACTCCGCGAAATCCGAACCGACCGCACCCACCAGTACCGGGGACTGCCCCAGCACACCGAGCGCATAGGCGATGTTGCCGGCCACGCCGCCTTTCTTGATGACCAGGTCATCGACCAGGAAGCTCAGCGAGACGCGCTCCATCTGCTCGGCGACCAGCAGGTCAGCAAAGCGGCCGGGGAAGTGCATGAGGTGGTCGGTCGCTATGGACCCAGTCACGGCGATAGACACAACGACAACCTTACGGGCTCAGCGTGCGGCCCGCCGTCCGTCGATCAGCTCCCGACCAGCCGGGCTCCCGACCAGCTCCGGATCAGTTGAACGAGTCGCCGCAGGCGCAGGAGCCGCCGGCGTTCGGGTTGTCGATCGTGAACCCCTGCTTCTCGATGGTGTCCACGAAGTCAATCACCGCTCCCTGCAGGTACGGGGCGCTCATCCGGTCGACCCCGACCCGAAGACCGTTGTAGTCGCGGAAGAGGTCGCCGTCCAGCGACCGGTCGTCGAAGAAGAGCTGGTAGCGCAGGCCCGCGCAGCCTCCCGGCTGGACGGCGATGCGCAGGTGCATGTCGTCGCGGCCCTCCTGGTCCAGCAGCGCCTTGGCCTTCGCGGCGGCCGCCTCGCTCAGCTCCACGCCGTGTGTCTCAGTAGTGGTGCTGTTGTCGACGGTCATCTAGATCGCTCCTCGGTTCAGCTCGGTTCGCTATAACGGGCCCAAACACCAACCATGCCGGAGATGTTCCCGCAACACCCCCCATGGTGTCACAGTGCACGGCCAAGGTCAGCGTGAGCCACTCCACTGGATGGCCACCGACGCCGCCAGCGCGGCCAAGGTACCAGCCGGGTCGGCCAGAGCCGCCTCGACTCCGCACGTGTGTTCGGCCACAGAGTGCGCTTCCTCGACGCCGATGGCGGCCGCTTCCCGCCGTCCGACACCGACCTGACCGGCCAGCACCACACACGGCAACCCGCGCTCGGCGGCCCCCTGGGCCACTGCGGTGACCAGCTTCCCGCGCAGCGACTGCCAGTCGAAGCTGCCCTCACCGGTGAGCACCAGGTCGCACGTGTCCAGAGCGGCGTCCAGACCGGTCAGCCCGCACACCAGGCCGGCCCCGGAGACCCGCTGCCCGCCGAGCGCCAGCAACGCAGCGCCCAACCCACCGGCTGCCCCGGCGCCGGGCAGGGCCGCCAGCGCCATTGGATCTCGGCCGACGGCCGCGGCCAGCACCGCGAGATAGCGCCCCAACGCGGCGTCCAGCTCCGCCACCGCGGCTGGGTCGGCACCCTTCTGCGGCCCGAACACCGACGCCGCGCCGCGCCGGCCGAGCAGTGGGTTGTCCACGTCGGCGGCCAGCACCAGTTCAGCCCCGGCCGGCAGTCCCGGTACCGAACTCAGTGCGGCGACCTGGGCCAGTGCCGCGCCACCGTCCGGTAGCTCGGCTCCGTCGGCGTCCAGCGGGGCCGCCCCGAGCGCGGCCAGTGCACCGGCTCCACAGTCCGTACATGCGGAACCACCCAGGCCGACCACCAGTCGGTCCACCCCGGGGGCCGGGCCGTTTCCGAGAACAGCCGCGATCAACTCACCGACACCCCTGCTGGTTGCGTGCCGGGCGGAGTCCGGGCCGCGACCGGGTGCAGCCACCAGATGCAGCCCGCATGCCTGCGCAGCCTCCAGGTAGCCGGTGACCCGGCGGCGGAGGCCCTGGTGATCGGAGCTCTGGTCGGTGATCCGCAACCAGTGCGCGCTCACCGGGAAACCCAATGGACCGGTAACCGTCAGCTGGCGCGGCTCGCCGCCGAGCGCCGCGTGCAGCACTCCGACGAACCCGGTACCGCCGTCAGCCAGCGGCACCTGGCGCAGCTCGTCGGCCGGCGCCACCTCGGCCCAACCCGCCGCAATGGCGGCCGCGGCCTCCGGAGCGGACAGCGTCCCGCCGAACGAGTCCGGGGCGATCACCACGCGCACCCGAGCGACGGTACCGGGGCCGCCGGGTCGTATGGTCTGCCCGTGAGGTTTCTGCGCCGCCGCTCCGCCGACGAAGTCGACGCGGCCGCCGACGGCACCGCCGAGTCCGGCGAGTCGTACCCGGGCAGCGAGACCGGTTCTGGCCGCACCGCGGGGAAGGGCCGCCCGACGCCAAAAAGGCGCGATGCCGAAGGCCGCCGGCGTGGCCCCGCTCCCCCGCCGCCGCGCACCCAACGAGAGTCGATGAAGCTGGCCAAGCAGAACCGGGCCAGCCGCGAGGAGCGCCGCAAGGCAAGCGCCGAACGCCGGGGCAAGATGCTCGCCGGGGACGAGAAGTCGCTGCCGGCCCGCGACCGCGGCCCGGTCAAGGCCTACATCCGGGACATGGTCGACTGCCGCCGGCACCTGATGGGCCTGTTCATGCCGCTGGCCGGGTTCATCTTCCTGTCCCTGCTGCTGCCGTCATTCCCCCGAGTACAGAACCTGCTCACTCTGTTCAGCATGACCATGATCCTGGCGATGGCCCTGGAAGGCGTGCTGCTCGGGCGTCAGGTCACCAAGCGGGCTCGGGAGCGGTTCCCCAAGGAGGAGGTGGGCACGCTGTCGACCAGCTTCTACGCCTTCACCCGGGCCAGCCAGCTGCGTCGGCTGCGGGTACCCAAGCCCCGGGTGAGCTACGGCGCCAAGGCCTGAGCTCAGGCTTCGCGCAGGCTCATCGGGCCGTACAGCTCGGACTCGCCGTCCAGCAGGGTGACCGCGTCGACTCCGGAGTCGAGCAACGCGGGCCACTGGTCCGACAACCAGGACTCGGCCTCGGTCTGGTCGGCGAAGGTCTTGTCCGGGCCGGTCTGCTCGGTGCCGGACTCGGTGAGGTAGCGCCAGCGAAAGCTCACCATCGAACGGTAGCGTCATCACGTGTCCAGCGTCTCCACCCCGGACGCCCCCGCCGCGGGGCGCACCCTGGTGCTTGGCGGCACCCGGTCCGGCAAGTCCGGGTACGCCGAGGAGCTGCTGCCGGCCGATGCCCAGGTCCGCTACCTGGCCACCGCGCGGTTGGACCTGGACGACCCGGAGTGGGCCGCCCGGGTCACCGCGCACCGCGCGCGACGGCCGCCGGCCTGGACGACCGAGGAGAGTCCCGACCTGCCCCCGGTGCTGACCTCGGCCGGGCCCGGCGAGCTGCTGCTGGTCGACGACCTGGCGACCTGGCTGACCGGGCAGCTCGATGAGGTGGGCGCCTGGGAGTCTCCGGATGCCGGTCGATTGGTGGCCGCACGTCTGGACGCGCTGGTCGAGGCCGTCGGCCAGTGTCCGGCCCGGCTGGTGCTGGTCTCGGCGGAGGTCGGGCTCGGCGTGGTGCCCGCGAGCCGCTCTGGCAGGCTGTTCCGCGACGAGATGGGCGCGCTGAACGCGCGGCTGGCGCAGGCCTGCGACGCGGTGGTGCTGCTGGTCGCCGGAATCCCCCTGACCCTGCGCTAGCGCGCCCGACCACATTGAGGAGACCTGGTGGAGTTCCCGGCGATCATCCCGCCCGACGAGCAGGCCCGGGCCGAGGCCGTGGCCCGACAGGCGCAGCTGACCAAACCGGCCGGCTCGCTGGGCCGGCTGGAGGAGCTCGGCGAGTGGCTCGCGGCTTGCCAGGGCAGCTGCCCGCCCAGGCCGTTGCCCCGGCCCCGGGTGGTGGTGTTCGCCGGTGACCACGGGGTGGCCCGCCACGGGGTGTCGGCTTACCCGCCGGAGGTCACCGCGGAGATGGTGGGCAACATCCTGGCCGGTGGGGCGGCGGTGAACGTGCTGGCGGCGGCGGCTGGGGCGACGGTGCGGGTGGTGGACCTCTCGGTTGACGCCGACCCCTTTCCGGGTGACGTCAGCCGGCACCGGGTACGGCGGTCCAGTGGGCGGATCGACCTCGAAGATGCGCTGACCGACGACGAGGTGCGTGCCGCGTTGGCCGCCGGACGACTGGTGGCCAACGAGGAGGTCGACTCCGGCGCCGACCTGCTGATCGCTGGCGAGATGGGAATCGGGAACACCACCGCCTCGTCGGTGCTGGTCGCCGCGCTGACCGGGGCGGAGCCGGTGGCCGTGGTCGGGCGGGGCACCGGGGTGGACGACGCCGGTTGGATGCGCAAGACCGCCGCCATCCGCGACGCGCTGTGCCGGGCCCGCCCGGTGGCCCGCGAGCCGGTGGCCCTGCTGCGCACCGTCGGTGGCGCCGACCTGGCCGGGATGGCCGGGTTCTTGGCGCAGGCGGCGGTGCGGCGCACCCCGGTGCTGTTGGACGGCGTGGTGG
>JALYVZ010000021.1 GCA_030852965.1 Actinomycetota bacterium
GTGCTGCCGTTCGCGGTCCTGCTCGGCCTGGTCGGCGCGGGCGTCCTGCTCGGTCGCCGCGCCGCGCGCCGACACCGAGCGGCCACGGCGGCGCTCGCCTCGGTGGCCGGTGGGAGTGGCAAGTCCTAGATGCCCCACCAGCCTGTCCACCGGGGGTGGTGGGCAGGCTGGTGAGCCTCTGGCTGGCCCACCGAGCTGGCATGGGTGCGGGGGGACACCTGGCCCCTGGCGTGCCACCACTCATTATGCCCAGTCAACAGGCCAGTGGAATCGACCTTTCGGGGTAATCTGACCGGTCAATTGATCAAAGGGCTTACCGCGACGCGGTCGCCAGCGGGTACATCGAGCGTGCGTTGCGGTGGGCAACCCCGTCGACCAAGCGCTCGCAGTCACGTACTGTGATCACGTCTTCGCGGACCCACTCGTCCAGCAGCCGATCGAGCGCGCGCCGCCACAACAGCGCGCCGAGGAAGTGCAGCTCGGGCAGCCCGTAGCCGTCCGAGGAGAAACACACCGAGGAGAACGGTGCCATCTCGAGCAGCTCGGCGAGCACCTCCTGGGCGCGTACCCCGACATGCGGCACCGCGAGCCCGACGTCGACCCCGACATGATCGAACATGTTCGCCAGGTACCCGGCTTCACGCTGGTACGGCCAGCAGTGCAGCAGCATCAGCCGCGCTCCGCTCGGCGCGCTGGCGGCCAGCAGGTCGGTGAGCAGCGCGGGGTTTGCGCTGCTCAGCCGGACGTCGGGATCGCCGAAGCCGGTGTGCACCTGAAGCGGCAGCCCGAGCTCGGCGGACAACCGGACGCCGAGGTGCACCAGCCAGGCACCGAGCACGGGATCGGCGATGCGCGCTGGGCTGCCTGAACCGCCGCCCGCATCGTCGGCTGTGTCGCCGCCTGAACCGCCGGTGCGCAGCCACTCGCCGCTGCGCAGCCACTGCCCGGCGGCGTGTGCCACCTCGGCCGCCGACGGCGGGTCGGGCGGTACCGCCAGCCCGGACCGGTAGGCCACCACGGTCTTCAGGCCGACCGCGTTCGCTGCCTCGGCCCGTACCGCTCGTTCCGCCGCGTCCGACCAACCGGCCGCTCCGACGGACGCGTCGACCGCCGGACCGACTCTTTCGGCCACTGTTTCCAGCCGCGTCACGTGGTGTGCCCGTCCGCCGCCCAGCGCTGCGAGCTGATCCGGGTCGGTGAGCGGCAGCTGTGTGTAGCCGGTGTCCACCAGCCAGGTCCGGGCCCCACTGGCTCGCAGCAGTCGGCGGGTCACCTCGGTCCAGCCCAACGCCGACCGCCGCTCCAGGTAGGCGTCGGCGCCGCTGTGTGGTTCCAGGTCGAGCACCGGTGTGCACCAGCGGCGCACGGCCAGCCCGAGCATCGAGTCGAACCGGTCGCGGCCGCCGCCGGTGGCAGCCTCGGTGAGCAGGGACTCGAATGCGGGGCGCTCCAGATCACCCGCGACCACTCCGTGGCAGTGGTGGTCCAACAGCTCGACGCCGTCCAGCGCCGGCATCAGTACCGCCAGCGGCTCAACGCGGTCAACTCGTCCGGCGAGGTCTCGGTGAAGCGGTCGCCGTCGGATCGGCGCATGGTCAGCACGGTGTCGTGCAGCACCTCGCCCATCGCCTCGACGAGCACCCGAGACCCGGCGAAGGCCTCGGCGGCCTCGCCCAGGCAGGTGGGCAGCCGGGTGATCCCGGCCACCGAGCGCTCGGTGTCGGACAACCCGGCTGGGTCACCGGTGATGTCCGGCGGCAGGGTCAGCTCCTCGGTCACCCCGGCCAGCCCGGCGGCGATCACCGCTCCCACCACCAGGTACGGGTTGCCGGTGGCGTCGAAGCACTTGACCTCGGCGTTGGCCGCGCTCGCCTGGGTGCCGACCACCCCGGTGACGAACCGCAACGCGGACTCCCTGGTCTCCCGGCCCCAGCACTGCCACGCCCCGGCCCATCGCGACGGCTGCAGCCGCAGGTAGCTGGTCGGGTGCGCGGTGCCCACCGCGCACAGCGCCGGCAGCTCGCGTAGCACCCCGGCCAGGAACGCTTCGCCCACTGGGCGCATCCCATAGCGGCGTTGGCCCCCAGCCATCGTCGAACCGTCACCGTCGTGCACCGAGAAATGCAGGTGCGCACCGCAGCCGCAACCGTTCGGGTCGACGGTGGGTGCGAAGCTGGCCCGCCAGCCGTGCCGGGCGCTGATCTGACGCACGGTGTCGCGCACCAGCACGACGTCGTCGGCGGCGCCCACCGGGTCGTTGGGCGCCACCGACAGCTCCAACTGGGCCAGCGCGTACTCGGGATGGAACTGCTCGACGGTCAGACCCTGCGCGCTCAGCGCCTCGACCAGCTCGCGGGCGTACTCGGACACCTGGCCGAGCCGGATCAACCCGTACGCTGGTCCGTCGAACGCCGGCACGAAACCGTCGTTCTCGGCCGGCCAGGCGCCCAGCGACCACTCGCTCTCGAATGCCATCCGCAAGGACAGCCCGTGCTCGGCCGCCGCCGCGACCTGGTCGTGCGCGAACCGGCGTTGGCAGCCGGCGAACGGCGGCCCCTCCTGGGTGAACTTGTCCGCCGGCGCCCACGCCCAGCCGCGCTGACCGGCCAGCGGCACCAGGCGGTCCAGGTCGGGGATCAGCCGCAGGTCACCGTCCGGGCCGCCGAGGTGCTTGCCCACCACCAGGGAGTCGTCAAAGCAGAACGTGTCGAACACCGGCGAGACCCCGACCCCGAGTCTGGCGGTGTGTGACAACCGCTCGATCGGTACGCACTTGACCCGGGTGATCCCGGCGGTGTCGACGAAGGTGATCGCCACCATCGACACTCCCTGGTCGCGCAACGCGGAGACCTTGGCGGCGAGGTGGCTGTCGTCCAGGGCGGCTGGGATCTGGTCGGTAGGCATGGCGCAGTCCTACACCCGGCTGCCGGCGGAGTGGAAGCCGAGCCCCCGCTGGACGCTCGAGGACGGCCACAAGCCCGGCGAGATCGCCCGCGAGCTGCGGGTCGGGCGGGCCACGGTGTACCGCCACCTCAAGCCGCTAGGCTCCTGAGCTCAGCCCCGGGAACTGCTGAAGCTGGCCGAAGTGCAAGGTGGCGAGAACTGTGACGGTGGATCCGGACATCCCCCGACGGGTGGCCCAGGTGCGCCACGACGTCGAAGACCTGTACCAGCTCCAGGCCAGCGCGAACGCCACCCTCAGCAAAATCGGCGGGAGCCAACTGCGCCTGACGAACCGGGTCGACGAAGTCCAGCAAACCCTGGACCTGCACGGCGGCCGGCTCGACCGGATCGAGGACAACCAACGCCGCCAGTCCCAGCAGCTCGACGGATTCGCCACCCAGCTCACCGAGATACTCGCCGCGCTACGCGGGCTCGGCCCAAGCGACGAGTAGCTCGGGCGAGATCAGCGACAGTGCCGGCCGGACGTGATGCGCTGCGCCCCGGATCCGCGTCGAGCGGGGGATTCGACGCCGCGCGGGGATGTGGTGCGGGAGTGCGATTCTCAGCCGTGCTTCTGTTCCGGCTTGCGGCGTCCGGTCACACTCACGGTAAGGTAATCCTCATTTCGCCGACGCCGACGCCGACACCGACACCGACACCGACACCGACAAGATGAGATGCTGGGCACGTGGCTGCTGAGGTGTCCCAGCGAAGGAGAGCTTCGTGGGGCGAGCCGTGACCATGGTGGGAGCGATGCTGACCATGGCTCTTGGTCTGTTCGGGTGTTCGTCTCCTCCTCAGACATCCCTGTCTCAGCCACCCGCGCCCCCGGTATCGCAGTGGGATGGGACTTTCGGGGCCCGCCCGGTCAACCCGAACTGTCATGGGAGCGCCGACAACCCCCTCCCCGGTGACGTCGTGTGCCTCACTGACATGGACAAACCGCTGAAGATCACCGTCGGTGGGACGCCGAACGCGCCGATCACCTACTCGGGCAACGGCAGCACTCAGGTGCGGGGGATCCACGCCGAGGCAGACAACATCGTGATCCAGGGCTTCGTGTCCAACGAGGCGAACGACACCGGCATCTGGGCGGCCGGGGACAACGTAACGATTCAGGACAACACGATCAAGCACGTGAACTACACCGACAACGACCTCGATGCCATCCGGTTCTTTGGCAGTGGTGCGAGGGTGCTGCACAACTCGGTCCACGACCTGGAGGGCAGCTCTGACATCGGGGACTCCCACGTGGACTGCGTCCAGACATTCGCCACCTCCCGCCCAGGGAGCGAGAACGTCGTCATCCAGGGCAACCGGTGTGAGGGGATCCGGGCGCAGTGCGTGATCGCGGAAGGCCCGCACGTCAAGGACGGCTCGGGCGACGGAGTTTCGCGGAACTGGTTGATCGAGGGCAACTACTGCGACGCGCACGCGGATGCACAGTCGGTGTCGATCCAAGACATCCAGAACGTCAGGATCTCCCGCAATCGCATGGTCGGCGAAGGTAACAAGGCGTTCGCGCTGGGGCAGAACTCTACCGGTGTGGTCGTGACCAACGACAATGAGATCGGCTCCGGATACCGACGGGCGGTAGGCTTCGACGACCCGTCGGCCCGTGACGGCTACCAGGGACCGCCGGCGCAGTGACTCCGGTAGCACAGTGACTCCGGTAGCACAGTGACTCCGGTAGGCGCAGTCACTCCGGTGGTAGCGGCGCTCCGCGTTCCCGCACCGGGGGAGAGCACACTGGGGAGAGGACGCGGGTGTCGGACTTCGCGCGGCGAGTCGTGGTGGTGGGCACTGGCTATGTTGGGCTCACGACGGGCGCGTGTCTGGCCTCGCTGGGGCATCGGGTCGTCTGCGCCGATGTTGACCAAGCCAAGGTCGAACGGCTGCGCACCGGCCAGCTAGACATCCGGGAACCGGGTCTGGGCCCGCTGGTTGCCGAGATGAGCGCGGCCGGACGGCTGTCGTTCGTCGTCGGCGCCGCGGCCGGACTCGACCAGCTGCGTGCAGATGGCACGCCGGTCGAGATACTCATCGTCTGCGTGCCCACGCCCATGGGTATCGGCGGCGTAGCCGACCTCACGGTCGTGGAGTCCGTAATCGAGGAAATCCGCCGTGGCATGCCGGCCGGCTCGATAGTGGTCGCCAAGTCGACGGTACCGGTCGGTACCTCCGAACGCATCGCCGAGCTGATGGCGCGACCCGACGTCGCCGTGGTCAGCAACCCGGAGTTTCTCCGCGAAGGTTTCGGGGTGCACGACTTCCTGCACCCCGATCGGATCATCATCGGCTCCGCCACCCAGGACGCGGCCGAACGTGTTGCCGCGCTCTACGCCCGGGTCGGCGCCCCGACGGTGCTGACCGACTGCGCGAGCGCCGAGATGATCAAGTACGCGGCAAACTGCTTCCTGGCGATCAAGCTGTCCTATGTCAACGCACTCGCCGAGCTGTGCGAGCGCCTCGACGCCGACGTCACCAACGTCACCGAGGGTCTTGGCTACGACCGACGGATCGGGAGCTCGTACCTATCTCCTGGGCCCGGCTGGGGCGGTTCGTGCCTGCCCAAGGACACCGCCGCACTGCTGCAGCTCTCGGACACCGTCGACTTCGAGTTCCGACTGCTGCGCGCGGCGATGGAGACCAACACCCGCCAGAGCGCACGGATTGTGGAGAAGGTCAGCCTGGCGGTGACGGGCAAGCGGACCGGGACGCTCGCGCGCCGCCGCATCGCTTTGCTCGGTCTCGCCTTCAAAGCGGGAACGAACGATGTGCGCGACTCGCCCGCGCTCGCGGTGGCCGCCCGACTGCGGCAGGCTGGGGCGGAGCTCTGCGGCTACGACCCGGCCGTCGCCGCTGGCAACCCGGTAAACCACGGTATGCCGACCGACGGTTCTCTGCTCACGCTCGTCGATGACCCGTACGTCGCGGCCAAGGACGCCGACGCCGTCGTCATCCTGACCGAATGGCCGGAGTTCCGCGCGCTCGACTGGCTGCGGCTGCGCGGGGTTGTCCGTCAGCCGGTGGTGGTCGACACCCGCAACCTGCTCGACCCCGACGTGCCGTGCCGGGCGGGTTTCTCCTGGGTCGGCGTCGGGCGAGCCCCGCGGCGCCCGGCGGCATGAGGGCGCCCGGACAATGCCCGACGTGGCAGGTGACATGACAGTGGCAGCCGACATGACAGTGGCAGGTGACATGACAGTGGCAGGTGACATGACGTGGCAGGTGACATGACGACCACGGATCGGAAACCGCGCCCCGGCGAGGCTGATCGGCTGCTGGTCCAGCAGTACGACATCAGTCGCGCCGTCACGATCGGCGGGATCGACACGTGCATCCGCGGCCTGCTGGAGTATGCCCCAGCCGGCGTGCAGCTGGCGATCGTCGGGGTGGACGATGGGACCACCTCGGACCACACGCTCGGCCGGTGGGAGACCCACCAGCGCGGTGGGCGCACCGTGCACTTCCTGCCCGTCGCCCACGTCGATACGTCCAATGCCAAACGGATCGTTCCACATTCGGCGCGGCTGGTCGCCGGCCTGCTCCGATACCGAGCCGCGATTCCGGCTCCGAAGCTGATCCAGGCCCACCGGCTCGACGTTGCGATGGCCGTGCGGCTGCTCTTCCGCGCGCCGCTGGTGTACAGCATCCACACCCAGGAGCACGGTCTCATCGGAAGCACGTCCGACTCGTTCTGGCGCTTCGCGGGCGGGGCGTGCTACGAGCGGCTCGATCGGATGATGGCCAGGCTGGCGCGGCGGGTGATCGTGTTCAACCCGGACTACGCCGAGAAGGTCCGGCGGTGGAACCCCCATACCGTGTCCGCCCCCACCTGGTTCGACCCGGCGACCACACCTTTCCAGGCCGAGTCGACTGACCCGTTCGCGGTGGTGTGGGTCGGCAGGCTCGAGGTGCCCAAGGACCCCCAGCTGGCGGTCCGCGCGTTCGCCCACCTCGCACTGGCCCACCCCGATGAGCCCTGGACCCTGCAGATCGTCGGGTCAGGCACCTTGCGCGTGGGCGTTGAGCGCCAGATTGCCGCCCTGCCGTCGGAGGTGGGAAGACGCATCACCCTGCGGGGACGACTCGGGCCGGGGGAGCTCGCGGAGGTCCGGAGCCGGTCGGGGGTGTTCCTCATGACCTCTCACCCCGGCTACGAGGGCTACCCTCGGGTGCTGGTCGAGGCGTTGGCCACCGGTCTGCCGGCGGTGGTCACCGAGGGGAGCGACACCGGCCGTCTCGTCCGGCCGAACGTGTCGGGCTCCGTGCACGGCCGCGACCCCGAAGCGCTCGCCGCCGGCCTGCGGGCCGCACGGGACCTCGACCGTGCCAAGGTCGCCGAGGTCGTGTCCGGGTTGAGCGCTCCCGAGGTGGTGCGTGACGTCTTCTTCACCGAAGACGTCGGGTCTGGACTACCGGTGGGAAGGCGCGGCCGATGAGGGCTCTCGTCACCGGCGCCGCGGGATTCATCGGCAGCCATCTGGCGGCTCGGCTACTCGCCGAGGGACATGACGTCGTCGGCATCGACGCCCTGACCGACTACTACGACCCCCGCGTGAAGCGGGAAAACCTTCGCCGCATTCGGCACCCGCGGCTCCGCACCATCGAAGCCGACCTGAACCGGCTCGACCTCACCCAGGCGCTCTCCGAGGTCGACGTGGTGTACCACCTGGCCGGGCAGCCGGGCGTACGTGCCTCGTGGGGTCAGGAGTTCACCCGCTACACCCGCGACAACATCGACGCGACCCAGATGCTGCTGGAGGCGGCACTGCGCGCGCCCCGGTTGCACAGGCTCGTCCTGGCGTCGTCCTCGTCGGTCTACGGTGACGCGGCCCGCTACCCGACCCGCGAGACCGACCCCACCCGACCGGTGAGCCCGTACGGCGTCACGAAGCTGGCGGCAGAGCACCTCGGCGTCCTGTACGCGGTCAACCACGGCCTGCCGACGGTCGGTCTGCGCTACTTCACGGTGTACGGGCCGGGCCAGCGACCCGACATGGCCTTCGCCCGGTTCTGCCGGGCCGTCCGGACGGGCGGGCAGATCGAGGTGTACGGCTCCGGAGACCAGGTGCGCGACTTCACCTATGTCGAGGACGTCGTGGAGGCGAACCTGAGGGTCGCCGAGGCCGACATTGCCGCCGGCACCGTGCTCAACGTGGCCGGGGGCGCGCAAACCACGGTCAACGAGGTGCTCGACCTGATCGGGGACATCTCCGGCCGGGATGTCCGAGTCAACCGAGTCGCCGTCATGCCCGGGGACGTCGCCCGCACGGGCGGTAGCACGGACGCGCTTCGGGCCGCGACGGGATGGGCACCCCGCACCCCGTTGCGAGAGGGCCTGGAGGAGCAGTACCGGTGCCAGGCCGCCGTCCCGATCTGAGGATGCCTGACGGGCCCGGTCGGGGAGGTCTGGCCAGCGCGGTCGCGGCCATCGTGGGATCGCTGCCGGGCTTCACCCTGCCGTTCGTGGCGGCGCTGGTGCTGCCCCCTGGCGAGTCCGACCTGCTCCTGCTGGCACTCTCGGTCGGCATCACGCCGGCGATCATCGTCAGCTCGGCCGTGGAGCTGACGACCGTGGCCGAGTACGGGAGGCTGCTCGGCCGGGAACGCAGGCCGACACCCGCCGCGCTGCACTGGTTCCACTGGCGGACCGTGCGGTTCGCCGGTCTGCTGACCGCCGTCGTGGTTCCCGCGCTTGCCCTGGCCTACGCGGCCCGCTCGCCGGAACGGTCGGTGTTCCTGACCCTAATGGGCGCCGTCGTCGCGACCCCGGTCATCTCCGCGATGGCCGCCAGGTTGTCCGGGGAATGCATCGCTCGGGGAGCACCGGTGGCGCCGATCGCGGTCCAAGCAATGCGCTCCCTGCTCCCCGCCGTCCTACTCCTGACGTGGCCGGACGCCCCGGTCGTGCTCGTCGCCGCGATGCTTCCGGTCGGGGAGGCAGCGCGGGCGGCGGTGCTCGGGGTGACGTGCCGCCGGCTGCGACGGCAGGATGCGGGCGAGCATACCGACCGGCTGGCCACCCATGGCCTCCTTGCGCAAGCCCTCTCGTCCGGGGTGACCCAGCTCGGGCCCGCTGTGGACCGCACGTACCTGTCCTCGTCGGGCGCCGGCTCCATCTCCAGTTATGAGATGTCGGACCGGTTGATGTACGCCGCCTCCCAGTTCTTCACGATGACCTTCATCTACCGGCGGGTCGCGGTGTGGGCGCGGCTGCCGACGATGGAGACTGGTCAGGCGCGACACCTTCTTCGCGGCGACGCGCGCACGCTCGGCGGGCTCGCGCTCGCGCTCACGGTCGCCGGTGCCTCGGCATGCCTGGCCGCGTTGGCCTCCAGTCTGCTGCCCTCGGACTGGCGCACCGGGTTCTGGTGGGGAGCGCTCGTCATGCTCTCGCTGCCGGCCCACCTGTTCAACGTCGTCGGGACCCGGTTGCTGGTGATCGGGCGGCGACCGCGGCTGATGCTGTGGATCGCCGTCGCCACCGCCGTCCTGAACGCCGCTCTCGACGCGCTCTTCTACGTGTTGCTGGGTCCGGTCGGCATCGTCGTGTCCACCGTCGTGCTGCGGTGGACCATGGCGGCCGTCTACCTGCGCCTGCTGCGCACCGTCGTCCCGGCAACCATCGGGCAGGAGTCGGCGTAACCCCGCTGCCCCGCACAACTTCCACGCGCCCGTCCAGTACCGCATCTGGCCAGAGCCCGCAACAGAAGCTTGTCCGAACTACAAGTTTGATCTTGTTTCGTCAGCCCGGTAGGCCGCGGGAACCGATCTGGTGGGGCTGGCCTGCGCGAACGCGTTCCACACCGTGTGCCCGTACTTGGTCTTCGCCGCACGAACACCGGCCTCCCAGCACGCCGACGCCGAGTTCATCGTCGGGAACATCTTCACCGACGCAGACATCGCGCAGCGCTTGGACGACTATCGGTTCCACGACCGCTACCAGGTCGGCGCGAACGCCACCTGTGGGTCGTGCTCGATGAACTCCGGGTGCGGCAAGGGTTGCCCCGCCGCTGTGGTCGCCGCTGGTGGCCGGGTTGGTGACGTCGACGCCGAGCAGTGCCCGGTCGCCGACGGCGTGGCCACCGGAGAACGTCGGCTGCTGCCGCTGATGCCCGCATGAGCGCCCCGCTCGATGAGCCCCGCCGCCTGGCCGGGACGCTGGTCACCCTGGACGGCCCGGGTGGCGTGGGCAAGTCCACCGCCGCACGGCTGATCGCCGACACGCTCGTCGCGGCGGGCGTGCCGGTGCACGGTGACAGCCCAGCCGTCGCGGGCGCCGCTGGGCGAGCTGGCCCGGCACGGCACCGACAACTACAAGGGCAAACGTCACCCTGCACTTCACAAAAGCCGAATGGTCAGCGTATCTACTCGGAGTCGAAAACAACGAGTTCGACCACACCCGCAACGTGACGCGGGTGACCTGCGGGTGACCCGGTGACCGCGCTGCGCTGGCACGACATGGCGCAGGAGTGGGCGCACCGTTCCCGAGATCGTGAAGCGATCGCGTGCGCATTGGTGTACCGGGCACGCGGTTGAGCTGGCGCGGCGCGCGGTTGACGTTGTGGTGGACACCGGTTCGGCTCGTGCTCGGCGGGAACTTGTTTCGGTGGCTGTGGCTATGGCGCCATGGCAGGCTCATCGGGTCGGCCACGATCTGGCGCTGGCGCTGGCGCCGATCGACGAAGGGAGCTGAGGTGCTGAGGCCATGTCGAAGGAGCAGATCGAGCAGCGGAACGCGGAACTGCCTGGGTGGACAACGGACGGCCGCAAGATCGAACGCTCGTATGGGCTGCAGATCATTGACACGCGGGTTTGGTTCGTACCCGACCTGCGCCGTCACCGCCGCCCGCAGGGGTGTCGCACTACCGCGCGGCACCGTCCGGACCCGATCCGTCGACGCCGTCGGGCGGATCGCCACCGACATTGCCGGCCGGCTCGACCGGAATGCGGCGATCCGGCGGCACCAGCGGGCTGACCGGGCTCGCCGGGATCGCCGGGCTCGCCGGATTCGCCGGGCTCACTGGGTTCACCAGCGGCAGCGGCAGCAGGTGCGGCGGCGGCGGCTCCGCATAGGTGTTGACGCGCCCGCGGCGCGGGTTCGGTGCCGGTGCCATGTTCAGCGCCGTGCCGAGCACGGGCGCGGACACCGCACGCAGCGCTTCCACCGCCGCGGCCACCTGCTCCTCGGTCGTCGCGCCGTAGCGGACGACGAGAATGACACCGTCTGCCCGAGCGGCGACTGCGGCGGCATCAGACACCGGCAACAGCGCGGGCGAATCGATGATCACGAAGTCGTAGCACCTCCGCAGCTCCTGGAGCAGCTCATCCATCCGGTGCCAAATCAGGAGCTCACCCAGCCGGGGCCCGACGGGACCGGACGACAGGACCTCGAGAGCGACGTCGTTGAGCCTGCGTCGAGCGAACGGCCAGCCGAGATTCCCGGCCAGGACTGTCGTCAGGCCCGGCCCTGGTTCAAGGCCGAGATAAGTCTCGACCTGGGGATGCCGGAGGTTGGCGTCGATCAGTATGACCCTGCTGCCGGTGGCGAGGGCGCGCGCGAGGTTGCATGCCGTGACCGACTTGCCCTCGCCGATGCCCGCGCTCGTCACCACCACGACCTTCGCCCCGGTGTTCCACGGTGCGCCGTGGTGGTGGAACCGCAGGTTCGTCCGGAGCGTGCGGTAGGCCTCGGCGCGCGCCGACTCGGGGGACTGATCGAGGGTGATGGGCGAGTTCCCGGCGGCACGGTCGGCGGGGATCGTTGCGAGCACGGCGGCCGAGGTCAGGACTTGCAACCGCTCCGGGTCTCGGACCGAGGTGTCGCGCGCGTTGCGGACAAAGGCCGCCCCGAGTCCGATCAGCAGGCCGAGGGCCGCCCCGAGGGCCACGCTGAACGGGACGTTCGGTGAGACGGGGATCAGCGACGGCGTGGCCTGCCGGATGATCCGCGGCCTGATCTGGGTCGGCTCGGGGGTGGGCTGTCGCGCAGCCCCCAGTGCCGGTGCCGGCGCCGGTGCGGGTCCGATTGGCTGCTCGAGTTGGGTGACCAGCCCGACGAACTCCTCCGCGGCGGCGTTCGCAATCGCGGCGGCCCGCTGCGGCGAGGTGTCGGTGACGGTCTCAACCATCACGATGGCGTCCGGCGCGACGGTCACCGTGATGTGCTTGGCAAGCTGCTCGGCCGTCATCGGCAGCTGGAGCCGGTTGATCACCGCCTGGGTGATGCGCTCGTCGCGCATCAGCGGCGCATAGGACGCCACGCGGGCCTTCGCCAGCTGGTTCGCCTGGTAGGCCTGGTCCGAGGTCTCGACCCGTCCCACCAGCGACACGTACAGTGGCACGTCCGAGGCGTACTCGCGCGGGATCAGCGCGACGGCCGCTGCCGCGCCGAGCAGGCCGAGCAGCGTGCAGAGCAGCACCACCCGGTAGCGCTCCCTGACGATCCGGACAACCTCGTTGATACTCACGTGCCTCCTCCAACGGCATTGCAGCCATATCCAGCATAGAGCGGATCGACGTCGAGGGGTGCCCGCGACGTCCGTGCGTTGAGTGCCCACCGGGAGTACGGTCGCAAGCAGGTCGGACGGCACGGTGAGGGCTCTGGGGGACGGCGACGTTGACGGTCATCGGCAGGCGGGAGACCGTGGCAGCAGCGGTGGTCGCCCTGCTCGCGGGGACGGGAGCCGGCTTGCTGCCGGTGCCGACGCTCGCCGTCGTCGGTGCGGCGCTGGCCATCGGGACAGCGTTCCTCGCGCCCCGGCTGACCGCGGTTTTCGCCGTCTTTGCCGTCCTGTTCGTCCGTCCGCTCGGGCATCTCTTCCCGGCCGAGGGGGTGTCCTACCTCGACGAGGCCGCCGTCGCGCTGTGCGTCCTGACCATGCCGCTGCGCCGGGTGGCCAGCCGCAAGCCGCTGCGCACGTTCCCCGGGCAGTGGTGGTTCGCCGCGTTCCTCGTTCTCGGGATGCTGAGCGGCCTGATGCTGCAGGTGCCACCCTCGATCTTCCTCACCGGCGCGTTCGTGACGGGCAAGGGCCTCCTGCTGGCCTGGGCGGTTGCCCAGGTGGACTGGTCCGAACGGCACCTGCTCGGTGCGGCCCGTCTCGGCACCGCGCTCATCTTGTTCAGCCTCGCGGCAAGCGCGGTGAACCTGGTGCTGCCGGGCGCCTGGAACGCGGTGCTGGCGAGCGACCTCAATGCCGTCGAACCTCGGTCGTTCCTGCCGTCCCTGATCGGCCCGTTCTCGCATCCGATCGACCTCGGCCAGTTGATGGCACTGGCCGCGGTCGCCATCGCGGCCTGGCGCGCGACGGTGCGCAAGAGCCCGTTCACGCTGGCGCTGCTGGTCGCCACGATGGCCGGCGCGGTGCTCACCGCCCGCCGCACGGCTTCGGCCAGCCTCGCCGCGGCCTGGTTGGGTGTCCAGGCGATGGTGCGCTCGACGCGCCTGCTGGTGGCGATTGCGGTGTCCTTGCCGCTGGCCGTCGTGGTCCTCGCCGGGCCCGTCACCACGGTCGTGCAGACGACCTACCAGGACTACATCGGCAAGGGCACCCCTGAGGCGCGGACCGTGCTGACCCTCGACTCGTTCGCCGTCGCCGCCGACCACTTCCCCGCCGGCGCCGGGTTCGGCCGCTTCGGATCCGCCGTCGCTGCGAGCAACTACAGTCCCGAGTACCTCGCCCGCGGCTATCCCCGGATCTGGGGGCTGGGCGTCACGGCGGAGGACGGCCGCTTCCTCACCGACACCGAATGGCCGGCGATCCTCGGCGAGACCGGATTCTTCGGCGCCGCCGCGTTCGCGTTGGGCCTGGTGGCGATCTTCCGGGCTGGTCGGCGGCTGTTCAGAACCGCTCGGCGGCCGCTCCAGCGGTGGGCTGGTCTGGCCCTCGTGGGCTGGCTGGTCGCTCTGCTGGTGGAGTCGGTCGGCACGGTGTCCTTCACCGGGCCGCCGGTTTCCGGAGCCTTCTTCGCCCTGCTGGGAGTGGTCACCGCGCTCTCGGCCATCGACGACGCCACCGACCACGCCGGACAGGCACCGGCCGGGGACCGGGCACCGGCCGACCAACACGACTCCGTGCGGACCCGGGTACTCGCCCAGGCCCGGCAGTCCGGTAGGTAGGCGCAGTCCGTCAGCTGGGCGCCGTCCGGGACGCCGGCCCGTACCATCCCGCGGCGGGTCGATGGACATGGTCAGAGCCGGTCGACGGCGGGCGCGGTGAGCCGGTTGCGGGTGTCGAGCACCTTGTCGGCGTAGCGGTTCAGCAGCTTCCAGTCGATGGCGTCATGGTCGGTGAGAACGACCACGATGTCCGCCGCCTCGACCACGCCGGGGTCGCAGCCGACGAGCCGGACGGCGTCGGGTACCTCGGGCGGCGCGATGTGTGGGTCGACCGCGCTCAGCTCGGCACCCAGACCGGCGAGCCGGACGGCGACGGCGACGGCGGGCGACTGGCGCGCGTCGCCGGAGTTGGGCTTGTACGTCAGGCCGACCAGGAGCACCTTGCTGCCGTTTACGGCCTTGCGCACGCGGTTGAGGTGCTCGACGACCCGGGACACGACGTAGCTAGGCATGTTGACGTTCACGTCGTTGGCGATCTCGACGAACCGGAACGTCCGGCCCAGGGCTCGGCGGACCTGCCAGGACAGGTACGAGGGGTCGATGGGCAGGCAGTGCCCACCGACGCCCGGTCCCGGGGTGAAGCGCATGAAGCCGAACGGTTTCGTCGCGGCCAGGTCGATCACCGACCAGACGTCGATGCCGAGCTCGTGGCAGTAGATGGCCAGCTCGTTGACCAGCGCGATGTTGACGTGTCGGAAGGTGTTCTCCAGCAACTTCGCCAGTTCGGCCTCCTTCGTCCCCGGCGCACAGACCGTGTGGTCGACCAGGTCGTCGTAGAAGGCCGCCACCGCGGCGGTGGACGCCTCGTTCACCCCGGAGACGATCTTGGGTGTGTTCCGGAAACCCCAGGTGGGGTTGTTGGGGTCGATGCGCTCCGGGCTGTACCCGAGGTGGAAGTCCACCCCGGCCCGCAGGCCCGAGCCCGCCTCCAGGATCGGCGCGAAGACCTCCTCGGTGGTGCTGGGGTAGGTGGTCGACTCCAGGACCACACACGCGCCCGGGGTCAGGTGCGGGGCGAGCATTCGCGCGGCGTCCTCGATGAAGCTCAGGTCGGGGAGCCCGTCGCGCAGCGGAGTCGGCACGCAGACCACCGCTGTCCGATAGCCCTCGAGATCAGCGGTGTCGCTGCTGGGGGTGTATCGGCGCGTCAGCAGCGCGTCGGCCAAATCGGTGCCGCTGACATCGTCGATGAAGCTCTCCCCCCGCCGCAGCAGGTCGACGCGGTCCTTGTCCACCTCGAACCCGACCACGTCGTAGCCGACCTCGACCGCCCGCATGGCCAGCGGCTGCCCGACGTAGCCCTGGCCGAGCACGACCAGCTTGCCGTTGCGTGCGACCGTCACCGGCGGCCTCCTTCCTGTCGTCAGCAACTCGGTCAGCAGAAGTAGCGATAGAGCGCGGCGCCCGCTTGCGCGGTGATCTCGTCCGGGACCGACGGATCGGTGAGGATGCGCGTCAACTCGCCCAGCGTGCCGCCGAACTCGCTCGGCGTCGGCTCGCCCGCGCGGAGGGTCAGCACCCGGCGCTCGGTGCTGGCCCACTTGCGCTTGAACGCCACCAGACCCGGCTGGTCGAGGTCGCTCAGGCCCCAGTCGACGGATCGGAGACCGCGTTCGACCGCACGGCGGATCGCCGTCCAGTAGATGGCGTCGTTGGGTCGTAGGTGCAGGGGTTCGCCGGCGGACGCGCCGAACTTGTAGTACAGGACGCCGTCCCACTCCAGGAAGAGCCCGGCCGCGACGACCTCGCCCCCCGCGTGGGCCAGCAGCGTGACGCAGCCGCCGCCGGTGAACTCCGCCCAGACTCGCTCGAAGAAACCCACGGGTTGGGCCAGCAGCCGATACTTGTGTTTACGCAGGCCGACGTGCAGCCGGTGGAAGACGTGCACGGCCTCGAGGTCGTCCCGGACCTCCACGGTGACCCCGGCGCGCTCGGCGGCCACGATGTTGCGCCGCGCCGTCCCGCTCAGCCGCCGATGCAGCTCGTCGATGCCGGAGTCCACTGGGGTCCCGTGCCAGGCGGCCTCGCCGACCACCCGGAGGCGGGGGTCGTCGACCGCCGGGGAGCCGTCCAGACAACGCAGCGTGAACGGAGGTTCACCGGTTGTCGTGGCCGCGGACACCGCGTTCCAGACGGAGCGGTCGGCCACGAGCGGGTCCGCGCGGTCGCAGAACGGCAGGCTCAGCAACCGCTGGCCGCGCGCGTCGTCAACACCCACCCAGGCCAGCCCGCCGACCGGCTCGCCCGAGTGCCCAACGGCGATCCGCGCCTGCGGGGTGAAGCCGTAGGTCCGGCACACCGCGGCGATCCACGGCGGCGAGGTGAACAGGCTCGCCGCCGGGCCGGTCGCGAGCTGTCGCCACCTCGGGTCGGCGACCGGGTCGGTGGTGACGACGCTCAGTGCGCTGGTCACCGGCTCCTGCCTTCGGCCGGGTGCAAGGCGAACGGCGGCACGGCCGTCGTCCGCCGTACGCCGGTGTGTCTGGTGGCCAGCAGATCGTCGACGGTGATCGCCTCGCAGGCGCGGTGCCCGGCGAGCCCCCGCCTGACCAGCTCCTCGGCCAGCTCGGACTGGTGGTCGTCACCGGCCTCACCGGACGCCGCCGACCTACTGACCATCATCGCGAAGCGGCCGGCGGCCAGGTTCGCCAGTGCGGAGCCGGTGCCCGCGTGGCTGACGACGATGTCCGCGGTGGCCAGCGCGGCGGCGAGGTCTGAGGAAGGTAGGAACGGTGTGGCCCGGATCGGCAGGTCGTCCACCGGTGTGCAGCCGGTCTGCCACAACACCTCCACCGGGACACCGACGGCCTTCTCGAGGTGCCCCAACACGCCCGCCAGGGCGACCACGAGGCGCCGGAACGGAAACTCCGCCGCGGTGCCGACGGTGACGACGACCCGGAGCCGGTCGCCGAGCGGGCGGTCGACGGGGACCGCCTCGTACGCGTCGAACTCGCTGCCGCCGTATGGCCAGTGCGGGCCGCTCCAGTGGCGATACTGGGTGTAGGTGCGCACCCGCGGAACCCACCGCAGCACGCGTCCCGTCAGCGAGGGACCGCTCACCCTGGCCGCGCTTTCGATGTAGTGGCACTCCACGCCGCGCGCCGCGAGGTAGGGCAGGTAGCCCAGCGCGATGCCCGATCCCGTCGACACCGCCCGCGTGGGCCGTCGCCGGCGGTACAGCGAGCGGGCCTGCGCCACGCTGCGCAGCACGCCTCGCACGTCGCGCACGCCCACGTAGGGGACGAACTCCACGTCACGATCGACGAGCAGCGAGGTGCTCTGCTCGTTCGCGTGCGTCACCCACACCGTGTCCGGATCGGGCGGGATGCGCTCGGCCAGGCCGACGAGCTGGGTGAGGTGCCCGCCCGTGGTCGCGATGAGGGTCGTGGTCATGTGGCTACGCTCACCGGGCCGCTCTCATTGCGCGCCGTCCTGACGCAACAGAACCGGGACGGTCCGCAGCAGAATGCTCGCGTCCGACCGCAGCGTCCGGGTACGGACGTAGCGCACATCGAGCTGCAGCATCTCCAGGGTGCCGAGCGTGCTGCGGCCGCTGACCTGCCACAGACCGGTGAGGCCGGGCCGGACGCTGAACCGCGACGCGTACTGGGCCGGGAACATCTCCGCCTCCCAGCTCAGGCACGGCCGTGGCCCGACGAGCGCCATCTCGCCGCGCACCACGTTGATCAGCTGCGGCAGCTCGTCGAGACTCGTGCGCCGCAGGAAGGCGCCCAGGGGCGTCACCCGCTCGTCGGCACTGAGCTTGGCGCTGCCGTTGACCATCGTGTTCTCGCCTCGAAGCTCGCGTGCGATCAGCTCCCGCAGGCCGGCGTCGCTGACCCCGGAGGTCATCGTGCGGAACTTCAGCATGGTGAACCGGGTCCGGCCCCGCCCCACCCGCTCCTGTCGGAACAGGGGGGGTCCGCCGTCGTCTGCCCACACCGCCATCGCGACGACCAGCATCGGCACCGACAGCAGCCCGAGCAGGAGCACGGCGCCGACGAGGTCGGCCACCCGGCGGGTGATCTCGGCGGCGGGATGCGCCCTTGTCGCGGGCCGATGACCATAGTCCATCAGCCGCTCCGGATGGCGTGTCGCACTCGCCAGGCCCGGCCGCCCACCCGGGAGATCAGGCGGTAGCCCAGGCTCAGTTTGAGCCGGAACGTCAGCAGCGAATCGGTACTCTGCACGAACACCCGGTCCACCGCGAAGCGACCGTGCTCGCGCGCGACGGCGAAGGCGGTCTCATACCCGGCGGCGGCGACGGCGGCACGAGCGGCGTCGTCGTGCGTGCCGTACGGGTAGGCGAAGGTTCGCGCGCGTACCGCGGTCGCGTTTTCCAGTTCGGACCGCGCCTGCGCCACCTGGCGGCTCAGGGTGGCCTCGTCCATGCCGACCATCCGCGTGTGGTCCCAGCCGTGCACACCGAGCTCCATGCCCAGGCCGGTCAGCTGCCGGAGCCCTTCGGCGGTGATCAGCTTCTCGTCCGGGTACGCCTCGGCCCATCGTGATCGGTCGCCGAGCAGACTCGGGCAGACGAACAGCACAGACGGCACACCAGCCTCCGCGAGCATAGGCGCGGCGATCCGCGACACCGACTCGTGCCCGTCGTCGATGGTGACCAGATACGATCGTCGGGGCGTGGGAGCGCCGTCGAGGGCCGCGAGGTACTCGTCGAGGCTCAGCGCGCACCAACCGTGCCGACGCAGCCAGTCGAGCTGGGCGGCGAACGCCTGTTCCGCTACGAACAGCCTTTCCGGGTCGTTCGGCGCGTCCCCGAAGCAGTGGTACATGAGCACTCGGGGGGCGCGGTACGGCACTCGGCGCTCGCCCGTCGATCGGGTGTCGACCGACACCAGGACCTCCTCGTCAGACACGAGCCAGCACCTCGCAGACGCGGTCCACGTGGTGTGCACCCATGGTGGGGAACAACGGCAGCGAGAGGATTTGTTCCGCTGCGGCCTCTGCGACGGGCAGCGGCTCGCGTCCATACGCGGCGAACGCAGGCTGGCGATGGCACGCCGCCGGATAGTGGACTCCCCAGCCGATATCCGCGGCGTCCAAGAGGCACGTGACGGCGGCGCGGTCGGGCACCCGCACCACGGCCAGGTGGTACACCGACCGGGCTTCCGGGTGCACCGCAACGGGAACGCACCAGGACGGCAGCCCCGCACGGTAGCGTCCCATCACGGCGGCCCTGGAGCTGTTCGCGTCGTCAAGTCCCGGCAGCTTGGCCAGTAGTACGGCTGCCTGCAGGGTGTCCAGTCTGCTGTTGCGACCCACGACGACATGGGCATGCCGATCGAGCTCGGAGCGCCCGTGGTTGGCCAACTGCCGGATCCGGTTGATGAGATCGGCGTTGTCGGACACCACGGCGCCGCCGTCGCCGAGAGCGCCGAGATTCTTGCCGGGGTAGAAGCTGAATGTCCCGGCGGCCCCGCAACTGCCCGCGCGCCGCCCAGCGAACTCCGCCCCGTGTGCCTGCGCGGCATCCTCGATGAGAACCAAGCCGTGCCGGTCGGCATGCGCGGACAGCGCCATGACGTCGGCCATCTGGCCGAAGAGGTGCACGGCGATGATCGCGGCCGTCGACGGACCGACCGCGGCGGCGGCCGCCGCCGGGTCCATCAGCAGGGTGTCGGGCAGGACGTCGACGAACCGCGGCGTCGCGCCCACCGCGCACACCGCTTCGGCGGTCGCCACGAACGTGTTCGTCGGGACGATGACCTCGTCGCCAGGGCCGATCCCCAGGCCCGCGAGCGTCAGCTCCAGCGCGTCGGTGCCGTTGCCGACCGCTGCGCAGTACCCCACCCCGCAGTAGTGGGCGAAGGCGCTCTCGAACCGTGCCACCTCGGGGCCGCCGACGAACTTGCCGTGGCCCAGCACCGATCTCCACACCCGCTCCAGTGGCTCCCGCAGGTCGCTGTGCAGCCGCTGCAGGTCGACAAAGGGCACAGCGACCTCGGTCGTGGTCACGAGTCCCCTTCGGCGCGCATACCCACGGCATGCAGTCGCGGGGTCACCGGGGCCGGACGCCCGGTCGCCAGCGCGACGTCGGTTGCGGCGAGGACACGCACGATGTCGAGGCCGCGTTCACCCGGGGTCGCGGAGCGGGTCCCGGTCTGGATCGAGTCGACGAACTCCCGGTCCTGGACACTGAGCGGCTCACGAAACGGAACGAACGGCGAGACGATGTCGCCCGTCCGGTAGGTCACCGGCATCTCGTGCGCCAGCTGTGGGTTGGTGATGTCGGCGGGGTCGACACCGATGTCGTAGATGCGAACTCGCTCGTTGTCCGACATGTCATCGAACACCGCCATCCGCCGGTCCCCAACCACCGTGGTATGGCGGACCTTGTTCGGGTTGAGCCAGCTGACGTGCGCGAACGCCTGGGTGGTTGGAAACTCCAACCGCAGGTAGGCGAGGTCCTCGTTCCCGGTGGCGACGGTGCGCTGGGCCCACACCGACACGGCGACGGGCAGCTCGCCGAGCAGGTAGGACGTGATCGAGATGTCGTGTGGCGCCAGGTCCCAGATGACGTTCACGTCGCTCCGGTAGAGGCCCAGGTTGAGCCTCGCGGTGTCGATGGAGAGCACGCGGCCGAGCTCCCCGTCTCGGATGAGCCGTCGCAGGTGCCGTACACCGGCGTTGTACTCGAAGGTGTGACCCACCATCAGCTGCACCTCGTTTGCGGCAGCGGCCGAGACGAGTCTCTCGGCGTCGGGCACGGACGTAGCCAGTGGCTTCTCGATGAGCACGTGCTTGCCGGCCTGCAGCGCCCTGAGGCCGATCTCCGCGTGGCTCGCCGGCGAGGTGGCCACCAGTACGGCGTCCACCCGATCCAGGACCTCGTCGAGGTCCGTCGCGAGCATCTCCACGGACGAGCGGTAGACCGCCGCCTCCCGCAACCGCTCAATGTTGCTGTCCACCACCGACACCGCCACGTCGGGCATCGCATTCAGCACCCGGACGTGCTTGCTGCCCCAGTAGCCGTAGCCCACGACCGCCACGTGCACCCGACCTGCCTGCACCACCTCAAGACCTCCGAGTAGCCATGTCGCACCACAGCGGTCGCCTGCCCGCGACACAATCTGCCTCACGGGCCGGAGTCGTTCAACTCAATTGATCCACCATGTCATTCGTCCTAGCACGACTCGGCGTTACCTGGTCCCGGACGGCGGGTCAGTCGAGTCACGGTTGCGCCAAGGGCTCGTGTATTCAGCCGACAGCCGGCCGGGCGGTCGCGGACCGCCGACTCCGAGTTCTCGGTGAACTCTCATGTGAGCCACCGCACAGTTGCCGTCCACGTCGTCCGCCAATCGGTCCGAAGGACGTTGTCGGCGACGTGCAGGCGGCTTGTCGCGGCCTCGATTACGCTGGCGGCATGAGCCCGCCTTACCGACTGTTGCTGCTGCGTCACGGCGAGAGCGAGTGGAACGCCCTGGGCCTGTTCACCGGCTGGGTCGACGTCGCGCTGTCCGAGAAGGGCCGGGCCGAGGCGCGCCGGGGCGGCGAGCTGCTAGCCGAGGTCGAGGCGCTGCCCGACGTAGTGCACACCTCGCTGCTGCGCCGGGCGATCTCCACCGCCAACCTTGCGCTGGATGCATGTGACCGGCACTGGATCGAGGTGAAGCGGCACTGGCGGCTCAACGAGCGGCACTACGGCGCGCTGCAGGGCAAGGACAAGAAGCAGACCCGGCAGGACTATGGCGACGAGCAGTTCATGCTCTGGCGCCGTTCGTACGACACCGCGCCGCCGCCCATCGAGCCGGGCAGCGAGTTCGCCCAGGACAGGGACGCCCGCTACCAAGGGGTCGGGGCTCCGCAAACCGAGTGCCTGAAAGACGTGGTGGCCCGAATGCTGCCGTACTGGGAGAGCGCCGTGGTACCCGACCTGCGGGCTGGGCGCACCGTGCTGTTGGCGGCGCACGGCAACTCGCTGCGTGCCATGGTCAAACACCTGGACGACGTCTCCGACACCGAGATCGCCGGCCTGGACATCCCCACCGGCATCCCGCTGCGCTACGAGCTCGACGACGAGCTGCGCCCGCTCAGGGCCGGCGGTGAGTACCTGGACCCAGTGGCAGCCGCGAAGGCCGCGAAGGCCGTCGCGAACCAGGGGCGGTAGCGCGAGACCAGATGGTCATGAACGCCCGGTAAACGACTCACGAACACTCGCTGAGACGCACGTCACGCTGGTCACTGTGGTGATTCGGACTGGTCTCTGGTCCGGGTTGTCCCCGTACCATTCGTGGCGTGACCGCGCCGGCGAGCATCGCCCTGGCAGCCTTGACCCTGCTGGTCGGGGTGGCGGTCGGGTTCTGGCTCCGCCGACCGCGCCAGCGGGTCGGCGGCCCGGCCGGCCCGACCCTCGCCGAGCTGTTGCAGCGGCTGATGCAGTCCTCGCACAGTGGCCTTGCGGTGGTGAGCAGGCACGGTGACGTGGTGCTGCACAACCCCCGGGCTGTCGAGCTGGGTGTGGTCCGAGGCGGCCGGGCCGACGGGCGGACGACGAAAGCTTGCGAGCAGGTGATCGCCTCCGGTGTTCCTATGGAGGTCGACCTGTCGCCCCTGGAGCACCGGGGCCGGCAGCCGCAGGCGGTGGTCGCCCGTGTTCGGCCGTTGGGCGACGGGTTCGCCGCGGTGGACGCCGAGGACACCTCCGATGCGGTGCGGCTGGAGGCCACCCGACGTGACTTCGTGGCAAACGTCAGCCATGAGCTGAAGACGCCGGTCGGGGCCGTCGGGCTGCTGGCCGAGGCCGTCCTGGGCGCGGCCGACGACCCCGAGGAGGTGCACCGGTTCGCCACCAAGATCGTCAACGAGGCTGAGCGACTCGGCCACCTGGTCACCGAGCTGATCGCATTGTCCCGGCTGACCGGTGCCGAGCGGCTCCCCGAGCTCGCCGTGGTCGAGGTCGACGATGTGATCTCCGAGGCGCTGAACCGCTGTCGGCTGGTGGCGGAGTCCACCGGAATCGAGATCCTGGTGGACTCCCCGACCGGGCTGCTGGTGGACGGCGACCGCACGCTGCTGGTCACCGCCCTGGTCAACCTGGTGGACAACGCCATGTCGTACTCGTCGCCGTCGGCGCCGGTGTCGGTGGTCCGCCGTCGGGTCGGTGACGTGGTGGAGATCGCGGTGACCGACCGGGGCATCGGGATCGCGCCGGAGCATCAGCAGCGGGTGTTCGAGCGGTTCTTCCGGGTCGACCCGGCTCGCTCGCGGGCCACCGGTGGCACCGGCCTTGGGCTGGCCATCGTCAAGCACGTGGCGGCCAACCACGGCGGCGAGGTTCAGGTCTGGAGCCGGCCGGGCACCGGGTCCACGTTCATCATCCGGCTTCCCGCGTACGGCGTGGTGTTCGCCCCCAGGGGCGGCTCGCCGGACACTGCCGCCGGCCCCGAGGCTGGTGGCGCGCGCAAGCGCATCGAGGCGATCCCATCAGGAGGACTGCTGTGACCAGGGTGCTGATTGTCGAGGACGAGGAGTCCTTCGCGGACCCGTTGGCGTTCCTGTTGCGCAAGGAGGGCTTCACCACCGCCATCGCCGGCACCGGCCCCGACGCGCTCGACGAGTTCGACCGCAACGGCGCGGACATCGTGCTGCTGGACCTGATGCTGCCCGGGATGAGCGGCACCGACGTGTGCAAGGCGCTGCGGCAGCGCTCGACCGTCCCGGTGATCATGGTGACCGCGCGGGACAGCGAGATCGACAAGGTGGTCGGCCTGGAGTTGGGCGCGGACGACTACGTGACCAAGCCCTACTCCGCGCGGGAGCTGATCGCCCGGGTACGCGCGGTGCTGCGTCGCGGCGATGGCACGCCCGAGGACCCCACATCCCCGGCCGTGCTGGCGGCCGGCCCGGTGCGGATGGACACCGACCGGCACGTGGTCACCGTCGACGGGACCGAGGTGCAGCTGCCGCTCAAGGAGTTCGACCTGCTGGAGTACCTGCTGCGCAACGTCGATCGGGTGCTCACCCGAGGGCAGCTGATCGACCGGGTATGGGGCGCGGACTACGTCGGCGACACCAAGACCCTCGACGTCCACGTCAAGCGGCTGCGCTCGAAGATCGAAGCAGATCCGTCGGTGCCGGTGCACCTACTCACCGTGCGCGGCCTCGGCTACAAGTTCAACTCTTAACTTTCGGCGTCGGGTGGCTTTGGCCTGCATCGTAGCGGCTGCGTAGATCATCCGGGCCGTCCCTGGGCCGTGGGATCCTGGCCGGAGGGCGCCGACCACGCCTCGTCGATGGCCTTGCGGGTCCGGTCCTCGGAGTCCGGCATCAGGTGCCCGTACACCCGATGACCATCGTCGCGTTGTCGTGCCCGAGGCGCTCAGACACCGCGACAACGGACTCCCCGGCGGCCAACAGCACCGACGCGTAGTGGTGTCGGAGGTCGTGCGTTGTGGTCCCGGCCGGGAAGGTGGACTTCTCCGCTTTGGCCAGCCGATCAACCGCGGCCTTGAAAACCTTGGTCGCATAGAACGAGTGCGCGTACGGCCGTTCGTTCCTGCCGTAGAACAGCGTTCCGTCCGCCAACGGCGGGAACTCGCGTATGTGCTCGGCGAGCGCTTCTCCGACCATCGCGGGTAGCGGGATCGTGCGACGAGACCGGGGAGTCTTCGGCTCCACCCGCTCGCGTGTGCCCTCGGCGAGCTGGTGCTCGATGCGGACTGTTCGGCCCAGGATCGACACATCGCAGTCCCGCAGGGCTAACAGCTCACCCAGGCGCAGCCCGAGGCCGGCTTGGGTGAACACCCATGGCCCGGCACCGTCGCGGAACCTCGGCGGCGAGCTGGCGCACCTGCTCGACCGTAAGCGGGACGATCCGAGCGGCGTCAGCACGGGGCAGGGGTACCCGGACAACTGGCGACGAGGCGATCAGCCGATCGAGGACAGCGGCGCCCAAGACCGACTTCAGCATGACCCGCGACCAGCAGGTCACTCGACTGGCCAACGCGGTCGCCGGCTGCGTGACCGAAGGGTGCCTCGCGGCCAGCAAAGGGTCGATCTTCGCTGTGGCGGCGCATGTCGCCGAACACACCCCTGACGGGACCTTGCCCGAGTGGGTCGAGTCCGCCCTGATCGTCGCCGAGTCCAGCCACTCCGCGATGTCCCGCAACCTTCTCGACCTACCTGAGCCGGAACCGAACTGGGAGCCTGGCGGCTCGCCGAGAACTTAGCGGGGTACTGGGTACTGGAATGCGCAGCGTACGAGGTACCACTCAACGAGTGCACCACCTCGGCGAAGGTGCTCGACTGGCTTGCGCAGATCAGTCACAGTCCGGGGGTGACGACGCGATCCTGGCTGGCCTGATCCGGGCACTCGACGACGTGCTGAACCTACAGAGCAACCTCTGCCCGTTCGGGTCCTCGCAGCAGTTGACCAAGGAGCAGATCCGCCGGCACGGCTCTTGCAGCGGCAACACCTCACTCCCGGGCCACTCGCCGGCGCCGACTCGGCCACCGTGCACGTGCCCGCCTGGATCAGCGGACGGCCCATGCGTGGCCAGCGTCGATGCCGCATGCACGGAGGTAGCAGCGGGCAGGCCCGCCGTGCGGGTGCTCGTCGGTTCGAAGCTGTCGCTCAGCGGCGTGCGATCGGCTACCAACTACACGACCACTCCCACGGCCTGAACGGAGCGGACATGACCCAGAACGTGCCCGGGCCGGATGTGCGGGGGACGGCCGAGCGGTTGCGAGCGGTGCTGGCCGCGATCGAAGCGGGGGATCTTCCGGCCGAGGTCGACCAGGTGGCTTACCTGCGGGGTGCGGTCGCGGCGCTCGAACAGGTCGCCGAGCAGCCCGCCGGTGGTGTCTCATTGCCAGGTTGTGAAACGGCGAGCATGCCCGCATGACGTACCTCTGCGGGAATCTTCATCGGGCGGGTCTATCGAGACGCCCCTACGCGATCACGCCCGCCTGGACGCCTGTGGGTACGGCAGGCTCACCGAACCGGACGCGGGCGGCCTGCCGGGAGACGCCCAGCACCGTGGAGATGAGCCCCCAGCTGCGCCCAGTCCCCCGGGCGGCTCGCACAGCCTCGGCCAGTTCGGTTTCTGCGGAGGCGACGGCGCGCAGCGCCAGTCCGATCCGGCGTAGGTCGGTCGCGTCGGCTTCGGGGTTGTCAAGTTCGGCGGGGTCGAGTTCGTCGAGCCACCGCTCGGCGTCGGCGGCGGCCCGTTCCAGTTGCTCTTTCGTGCGTGGCATCAGGTTCACCTCAGCAGGTCGAGGAACTTCGGTCGGGCGGGTCGCATCGCGTGAATCACCACCGCCGGTTCGTCGTCGGTGGCCAGTAGTACCACCAGCTCGACGAACCGTCCGGCCCGGTCGGTGCCGAGCACGAGAGCACGGTCGTTGTCCTCTCGCACCCGAATCGGGTGGGTCACGGCGTGGCGGATATCGACGTCTGGCACCCCGTGTTTGCGGGCGCTGTCCGCGATCTCTACCGATGGCAACATACCTTCCCAACCTGTTGCGTGGCAACGTATCTTGTCACGTTCATCGGTCCGACCGCGATTCCCACCTGAACCACTCGGCCACCCACCGACCGGCCCGGATCTTCCTCCCGGAGCCGTCGCGAACCGTGCGTGCGCTACTGCTCGACCCAGACAGCAACGCCGCCGAACGTGCGCCGCCGAGATCACGGGAGCAGGGAGAGTTTCGCGGCCGGTGTCCGGTTCTCCGCCGAGCGGCTTCGCGAGCTGAACGAACGGACCGGCACGGCGCGACCGCCGGCGTCGACCCGCCAGTACCGCCGTGGTGTCGCGGTGGTGGCGGCCAGGGCGCCGCGGCGGTAGGTGATCCAGTCCACGTCGTGGTCGCGGGAGTGGCGAAACACCTGGGCGTAGGCGCCGCCGCGGTCGAACCCGAGCATGATCTTCGCCGGGCCGGTGACCTTCTTGAGTTCGGCCAGCGCGCCGGGCAGCGTCTTGGTCAGCCCCGAGGGTGGCCCGGACACGAAGCACACCGCCCGGCCGTGGTAGTCGGTGATCATCGTGTCGGCCAGGCCTTTCTGGGCGTGCCGGCGTTTGGTGGCCTCCACCGAGGACACCCCCAGCGCGAACGCGCAGGTAGTCGCGTCAGCAACGCCAGATCATCGAAACGCCGCGCCCGGCCCGACACCGGCCCCGCACCGGCCACCACTCCCAGCACCGCCCCCATCCCCACCCGGTCGAAGAACCCGTGCAGCAGCATCGCCCCGGCATACCGGCTGCCCACCACGGCCTCACCCAGCCGACCCTCGCCCGGCACCGACTCCACACCGGACCCTCCTGGGGTCGGTCGCGAGGTTGGGGCTACAGGTTCGAGACCCGACGCTCCCTGAGCAGCCGGTCGTCGTCCGGTTTCCAGTCGGCGCCGTCCCGGGTATCGGTCGTCCATCCCAGCATGGCGGCCAGTCCGAGAGTGATCAGGAAGATCAGCATGATGGTGGCCATGAACCATCGTCCGTCGTCGAGCAACTCGATTCGAGTGGCAGATACGCCACTGGTCATCGAGTTTCGGCCACCTCAGGTATACCTTTGGCACCGTGATCCGACGCGTCGCGGTGCTTGCCCTGCCTGGAGTGGCCCCGTTCGAGCTCGGCGTGCTGTGCGAGGTGTTCGGGCTGGACCGCCGCGACGACGGCATCCCCGGGTACGAGTTCACCGTCTGTACCGTTGATGGGCGTGCGGTACCCACCGCGCTCGGCTTCCACATCACCCCGCACGCGGATCTGGCGCCGCTGGCCGAGGCCGACCTGATCGGCGTGCCGGCCCGTCCGCGCGGCGACGTGCTGCCCTCGGCGGCACGGGACGCGCTGTGCGCCGC
>JALYVZ010000022.1 GCA_030852965.1 Actinomycetota bacterium
GCTCGGAGCGGTGTCCTGGCCCGCGCTGGCGGTCGGCGTCGCACTGGCCGCCGTGCTCACCGGGCTGATCACGCTCGTCGGGCTGTTCGGTGGTCGGTGGCGGCTCACCCGCGGCGTGCCGCATGGGCCGTCCATGCTCGCTGCCGCGTGGCTGGTTGCCGCCGCCGCCGCCGGCTTGGGTGCGGTGGGTGCCACAGCGTGGCCAGCGTGAGAGGATCGAACCGTGCTGCGTTGGATCACTGCGGGTGAGTCACACGGGCCGGCGCTGGTGGCGGTGCTCGAGGGCATGGTGGCCGGCGTTGAGGTCACGACCAAGGAACTGGGCGCCGAGTTGGCTCGTCGCCGACTGGGCTACGGCCGGGGTGCCCGGATGAAGTTCGAGGCCGACGCGCTGGAGCTCATCGGCGGGGTGCGGCACGGGGTCACCCAGGGCGGGCCGATCGCGGTGCGGATCGGAAACTCCGAGTGGCCGAAGTGGGAGACCGTGATGGCCGCCGACCCGGTTGACCCGGGTCTGATCGCGAACCAGGCCCGCAATGCCCCGTTGACCAGGCCTCGCCCCGGGCACGCCGACTACGCCGGGATGACCAAGTTCGGCTTCGACGACGCCCGCCCGGTGCTGGAACGGGCCAGCGCCCGGGAGACGGCATCCCGGGTGGCGCTGGGCACGGTGGCCAAAGCGTTCCTGCGTCAGGGGTTCGGTGTGGAGATCGTCTCCCATGTGGTCGCACTAGGGGCGGTGGCGGCTCCGGACGACGAACTCCCCGGTCCCGCTGACGGCGAGCGGGTGGACGCCAGCCCGGTGCGGGCCTACGCCGACGCCGCCACCGCCGCGATGGTCGCCGAGGTGGACGCCGCGCAGCAGGACGGCGACACCCTCGGCGGGGTGGTCGAGGTACTCGCGTACGGCATGCCGGTCGGCGTCGGCAGCTACGTGCACTCCGACCGCCGGCTGGACGCCCGGCTGGCCGCCGCGCTGATGGGCATCCAGGCGATGAAGGGCGTGGAGATCGGCGACGGCTTCCGTACGGCGGCCCGCCGGGGGAGTCTGGCGCACGACGAGATGGTCCCAGGCGAAGGGTCGCTTGCGGGCCCGAGAATTGGCGCCAGCCCCATCCGGCGGCTGAGCAACCGGGCAGGCGGGATCGAAGGCGGGATGACCAACGGCGAACCGGTGCGGGTCCGGGTCGCGATGAAGCCAATCTCCACGGTGCCCCGGGCGTTGCGAACTGTCGACATGACCACCGGCGAGGCCGCGCAGGCCATCCACCAGCGTTCCGACGTCTGCGCGGTGCCCGCCGCCGCAGTGGTGGCCGAGGCGATGGTGGCGCTGGTGCTGGCCGACGCCGCGCTGGAGAAGTTCGGCGGCGACTCGCTTGCCGAGACCAGCCGCAATCTGCGTTCCTACCTGGCGGCCGCCGCGGACACGATGCCGGGAGCCGAGAGAATGCCAGGCATCGAGAAAATGCCAGGGTCCGAGCAGCTGTCCGGAGATCAGCGGTGACCATGCCGGCGTTGATCCTGGTCGGGCCGCCGGGCTCGGGTAAGAGCACCGTGGGTCGCGCGGTCGCCGACCAGCTCAGGGTGCCATTCCGCGACTTCGACGACGACGTGCGGGACGCTCACGGCATTGAGGCCGGCGAGCTGGTGGTGGAGCTCGGCCGGGAGCGGTTCCAGGAGGTCGAGGTGGAGCTGCTGCGCACGGTGCTGGCCGATTGCGACGGGGTGCTCGCCCTCGGTGGTGGTACCCCGACCGCGCCGGGCGCCGCCGACCTGCTGGCCGGCGCTCCGGTGGTGTTCCTCGACGTCGACCTGGAGAACCTGCTGCGGCGCGAGGGGTTGGTGCCGCTGCATCCCTGGCTGATGCCCAACCCCCGCGCCCAACTGCGTCAGCTGCTCACCGAGCGCCGCCCGGTGTACCAGTCGGTGTCCCAGGCCACCGTGCTCACCAGTGGGCGCCCGGTCGAGGACGTCGTGGCCGATGTGCTGGTGGCGCTCTCGGCGTCGGCGTCATGAGCGGCTCACTCGCGCTGGAGGTGCGGACCACCGCGTACGCCGCGACCTGCGGTGATGCCTGATGAGGGTGCTGGTGCTCAACGGGCCCAACCTCGGCCGGCTGGGCGCCCGGGAGCCGCTGATCTACGGTGCCACCACGCACGCCGAACTGGTCCAGCTGTGCATCAGCACCGGTAAGGAACTGGGCCTGGACGTCGAGGTCCGGCAGACCGACCATGAGGGCGAAATGCTCGGCTGGCTGCACGAGGCGGCCAACTTCGGGACGCCGGTCGTGCTCAACGCAGGCGCCTGGACGCACTACTCCGTCGCGGTGCGCGACGCCTGCGCCAGCCTGACCGCCCCACTGGTTGAGGTGCACATCAGCAACGTGCACGCTCGCGAGGAGTTTCGGCACCACTCGCTGATCAGCGCGGTGGCCACCGGGGTCATCGTCGGGCTCGGTGTCCCCGGCTACCCGCTCGCGCTGCGCTGGATCGCCGAGAGGCACATCACGTCCACGTAGCCCCCGCCCCGGGCCCGAGGCGCCGCTCAGCCGAACATCATCAGGAACTTCTCCAGCGAGTCGGGCCGGTACACCGTGTTCGTGCGGTGCACCTCCGACATCGGAGCCATCGGCTTCTCCGAGTAGAGATGCCCTGGGTGCACGACCGGGTCGCAGGTGAGCTTGGCCAGCGCCTGCAGGCTGTGGTAGATCGCCTCCGGGTCACCGCCCGGGAAGTCGGTGCGGCCGCAACCCTGCAGGAACAGGGTGTCCCCGGCGACCAGCTTGCCGTCCACCAGGAAGCACTGGCTGCCGGGCGTGTGTCCGGGGGTGTGCAGCAGCCGGATCGGCAGCTCGCCCACGGTCACCACGTCGTCGTGGTCGTGCGAGGTGAGGTCGGCCGCCGACACTCCGGTGGTGCGGCGCACCCATTCCGCCTCGTGCTGGTTGACGTGCACCGGCACCGGCGCCAGCCCGAGCAGGTCGGCCAACCCGGACAGCGAGTGGCCGAAGATGTCACCGCCCACGTGGTCGGGGTGGTGGTGGGTGACGAGCACCCCGGTCAGGCGCATGTCGTCGGCGGCCAGTACGTCCAGCAGACCCCGGGGGTCGTACGCGGGGTCGACCACCACCGCCTCCCGGCTCACCGGGTCGCCGATGAGATAGCTGAAGTTGACCATCTGGGTGGCCACCGGGTCGCCCACCGCGAAGTCGCGCCCGGACAACAGCTGCCGAAAGTAGACGCCGTCGCTCATGGACCCACCATATGCGGCGGCATAGGCTGGCCTGATGACCCATACCCGTCGCCGGACCGCGCTGCGGGTGCTGGCCCGGGCCGCCGAGCTGGATGCCGTCCTGGTTACCGACCTCGTCAACGTGCGATACCTGACCGGGTTCACCGGCTCCAGCGCCGCCGCGCTGATCAACGCGGCGGACACCGAGCACGACGAGCGACGTACCCGACTCGTCACCGACGCCCGCTACACCACCCAGGCCGCCGAGCAGGTGCCCGAGCTGGCCCGAGTCGTCGAGCGGGCCTGCGCGGTGGCCGCCGTGACTGCCGCGGTGGCGGACGGGGTGCGCCGCTTGGGCTTCGAGTCGGGCCACGTCACTGTGGACGGCCACGCCGCGCTGCGGGCGATCGACGGCGCGCCAGTGCTGGTCCGGGCTCCCGACCTGGTGCAGCGGTTGCGGGTGGTCAAGGACGACACCGAGATAGCCGCGCTGGCGACAGCATGCGCCGCCGCCGACGCCGCACTGGCCGACCTGCTCGCGGCCGGCGGCCTGCGGCCTGGGCGTACCGAACGGCAGGTGGCCGCCGAGCTGGAACAGCGGATGCGCGAGCACGGCGCGGAAGGCCGGTCGTTCGAGACCATCGTGGCCGCCGGCAAGCACTCAGCCATACCACACCACCGCCCGACCGATGCGGTGCTGGCCCGCGGTGATCTGGTGAAGCTGGACTTCGGCGCACTGTACGGCGGATACCACTCCGACATGACTCGCACCATGGTGCTGGGCCCGCCCGCGATCTGGCAGCGTGAGCTGTACGAGCTCGTTGCCATCTCACAGGCGGCCGGCATGGCGGCGCTCGCGGTCGACGCCGAGTTGGCTGGCGTGGATGCGGCGGCCCGCGAGGTGATCAAAGCCGCTGGTCGGGGCGAGGAGTTCTGCCATGGGCTGGGACACGGCGTTGGCCTGCAGATTCACGAGGCTCCGGCCCTGGCGGCCACCGCCGAAGGTAGGCTGGCCGACGGGATGACGGTCACCGTCGAGCCCGGCGTGTACCTGGCCGGTCGGGGCGGGGTCCGCATCGAAGACACCCTCGTGGTCCGTCCGCACGGCGCCAAGCTGCTCACCCGCACCGATCGGGAGCTGCTCGCGCTCTGAAGACAGGGCGGACACCGACAGGACACCGGCAGGAGACGTCAGCGATAGTGGCCAGCGCGATCGAATCCAGCACGATCGAACCCGGCGCGGGCCCGATCGGCGTGGCCCGGTGAGGGCCCGCACCAGGGCTCGCAAGCGTGCCCTGGACGTCCTGTTCGAGTCCGAGGCCCGCCGGGAGGACCCGGTGCGGGTGCTCGCCCAGCGGCGGGCCCACGACGACGCGCCGCCGGTGTCGGACTATGCGGCCATGCTGGTCACTGGCGTCACCGAGCACCGGGAGCGGATCGACCAGATTCTCACCGAGCACTCCGAGGGCTGGTCGGTGCCTCGGATGCCGGCCGTCGACCGCACCGTGTTGCGGATCGGGCTCTACGAGCTGCTCTGGGTTGAGGAGATCGACGATCCGGTCGCCATCACCGAGGCGGTCGAGCTGGCCCGCACGCTGTCCACCGATGACTCGCCGCGGTTCGTCAACGGGGTACTCGGGCGGATCTCCGACATCGCCGAGTACATCCGGCCGGGCCTCAAGCCGGCGGCACCAGTCAGGGAGTCCGAGGACGACGAGCCGGATGCCGACGAGCGGGGCTTGGACGAGCCAGGCGATGAGGTGCTTGAAGCCGACCAGTCGGAGGCTCACGGCTAACCAGCGCACCATGCGGACGGTTTCGTCCAACGGGCAGTCCGTCGAGCCTCTTTGAAGTTCGGTGTGACACGAAGGACACACCGACTCACCTCGTGCGACGTTGGTGTCACAGGGATTCTCGGCGACCCGGCCCCGGCAGGTGGCCCCGCCCTCTGACTTCAAGGCGCCGCGGTCAGTCCTCCCGTACCGGGCGGGCCTCCGGCGGAAGCACCCCCCAGTCGACCAACTGGTCGGTGAGCTCACCGGGAGTCATGTCGTAGATGATCGCCAGGGAACGCAGGTCCTCGGTGCGGATCGAGAGGACCTTGCCGTTGTAGTCCCCGCGCTGGCTCTGGATCGCGGCGGCGTAGCGGGCCAGCGGGCCGACCTTGTCGGCCGGCAACTGCTGCAGCCGTTCGAGGTTGATCACGATCTTGGTCGCCGGCTCGGCGCCGGAGGAGACCCGTCCCTCCGGCAGCAGCTCCGCGACCGGTACGCCGTAGAAGTCGGCCAGTTCGGCCAGCTTCTGCACCGTGACCGCGCGGTCACCGCGTTCGTAGGAACCGACGACAACAGCTTTCCAACGCCCGCCCGACTTCTGCTCGACGCCGTGCAGCGACAGTCCCTGCTGCTGCCGGATGGCGCGGAGCTTCGAGCCCAACGCCTTGGCGTAGTCGCCCATGTGGCGAGTCTCCGTTCGCTGTGCCCCGAGTGGCCGCGGTTGCGACAGGGGCCGATTGATCGATACGCAGAGTAATCATGCGCTCGCTCCTGTCACTGGGTCAAGTTGGTCGAGGGTCGGCGGCGAATCATGCGTCCGACTCCACCCGGTTGGTTGACTGCCAACAGGCCCGCACCGCTCGAAAGAGTGGTGCGGCCTGGTAGCGTCCTTGCGTTGCACCGGCCTCCGGCCAACATCCTTTAAGGCCCGTCCAGCGAGGCGGGGAAGGAAGGGAGTTCCGCGTGGCGTCCCCCCGGCGCGCGCGTGGCGACCAGCGGGACTCGGCGAGCACGGAGCTGCTCACCGAGTCCGACGTCGCCCGCACCGTCGCGCGCATCGCGCATCAGATCATCGAGAAGACCTCGTTCGGAGTCGGAAACGCCGCTGACCTGGTGCTGTTGGGCCTGCCCACCAGGGGCGCTCCGCTGGCCCGGCGACTGGGTGCGGCGATTGCGGAGTTCGCCGGTGCCACGCCGGGCGTCGGCACTCTGGACGCCACGCTCTACCGTGATGACCTGCGGCGCCGTCCCACACGTTCGCTGGAGCCAACCGCGTTGCCGGACGGCGGGGTGGACGACCGGCTGGTGGTGCTGGTCGATGACGTGTTGTTCTCCGGGCGCACGGTGCGGGCGGCGCTGGACTCGCTGCGCGATCACGGCCGGCCGCGCGCGGTGCAGCTCGCGGTACTCGTCGACCGAGGGCACCGAGAGCTGCCGATCCGGGCCGACTACGTCGGCAAGAACGTGCCCACCGCCCGCAGCGAGCAGATCGCGGTGCTGTTGAGCGAGGTGGACGGGCGGGATGCGGTACTGCTGCGCCGGGCTGTCGACCCGGAGCAGCCCGAGGTGGCCGGGTGAAGCACCTGCTCTCCACCGCCGACCTGGACGCCGCCACCGCGACCTCGTTGCTGGACACCGCCGACCGGCTCAAGCAGGCGCTGCTCGGCCGCGAGGTGCACAAGTTGCCCACCCTGCGTGGTCGTACGGTGATCACGCTGTTCTACGAGGACTCCACCCGCACCCGGGTCTCGTTCGAGATCGCCGGCAAGTGGATGAGCGCGGACACCATCAATGTCAGCGCCAAGGGTTCGTCGGTGTCGAAGGGGGAGTCACTCCGGGACACCGCGGCCACCCTGGCGGCGGCCGGGGCAGACTGTGTGATCATCCGGCACCCGGCCTCCGGGGCGGCGCACCGGGTGGCGGCCTGGGCCCGCGCGGACTCCCTGGATGGCCGGGGTCCGTCGGTGGTCAACGCCGGCGACGGCACCCACGAGCATCCGACCCAGGCGCTGCTGGACGCGGCTACCCTTCGGGACCGGCTGGGTTCGGTGGCGGGTAAGCGGATCGGCATCGTCGGCGACGTGTTGCACAGCCGAGTGGCCCGATCCAACGTGTTTCTGCTGGCCACCCTGGGCGCGGAGGTGACCCTGGTGGCGCCACCGATGCTGCTGCCGGTCGGGATGGCTGACTGGCCGTGCCGGGTGGGCCACCACCTGGACGCCGAGCTGCCGGGGCTGGACGCGGTGATGATGCTGCGGGTGCAGGCCGAGCGGATGCGCGGCGGATTCTTCCCCTCGGCGCGGGAGTACGCGATCGGCTACGGCCTGTCCGAGCGGCGGCTGGAGGTGCTGCCCGCGCACGCCGTGGTGCTGCACCCGGGGCCGATGGTGCGAGGCATGGAGATCGCGCCGGTGGTGGCGGACTCGCCGCGCGCCGCGGTGTTGGAACAGGTGCGAAACGGTGTGCACGTGCGGATGGCGGTGCTCTATCACCTGCTGGCCGGAGCGCCGGAGGACCGAGGATGAGTGAGCGGAAGCGGGCGTGTCCCAGGCCGCCGGCGGCGGTGGCGGAGTGAACGGCGCGGTGACCGGCCCGATCCTGATCCGGGGTGCCCGGCCGTACGGCGAGGACCCGGTCGACCTGCTGCTGCGCGACGGCGTGATCGCCCAGATCGGCATCGATCTGGTGGCTCCGGACGACGCCGAGGTGATCGACGCCGACGGCCTGATCGCGCTGCCCGGCTTCGTCGACCTGCACACCCACCTGCGCGAACCCGGTGGGGAGGACGCAGAAACCATCGCCACCGGGTCCGCGGCCGCCGCGCTTGGCGGATTCACCGCCGTGTTCGCGATGCCCAACACCGAACCGGTGGCGGATTCCGCGGTCATCGTCGAGCATGTGTGGCGGCGGGGGCTGGAGGTCGGGCTGGTGGACGTGCACCCGGTGGGTGCGGTCACCGTCGGTCTGGGCGGGGAGAGGCTGGCCGAGCTGGGCACCATGGCGGCCTGTCCGGCCGGGGTGCGGATGTTCTCCGACGACGGCAAGTGCGTGCACGACCCGCTGATCATGCGCCGGGCGTTGGAGTACGCCGGCGCGCTGGACGTGGTGATCGCCCAGCACGCCGAGGATCCCCGGCTCACCGAGGGCGCCCAGGCGCACGAGGGCGCGGTGGCCGCCCGGCTCGGACTGGCCGGCTGGCCGGCCACCGCCGAGGAGACCATCGTGGCCAGGGACTGCGCGCTGGCCAGGGAGGCCGGCGCCGCCCTGCACGTCTGCCATGTGTCCTCGAGTCACACGGTGGCGGTGATCCGCGCGGCCAAGGCGGCCGGCGTGCGGGTCAGCGCCGAGGTGACGCCGCACCATCTGCTGCTCACCGACAGCCTGCTGACCAGCTACGACCCGGTGAACAAGGTCAACCCGCCGCTGCGTACCGGGGCGGACACGGCGGCCATGCGGCAGGCCCTGGCCGAGGGTGTGATCGACTGCGTGGCCACCGACCACGCGCCACACCCGGCGCAGGCCAAGGACTGTGAGTGGGCGGCCGCCCGCCCGGGCATGCTGGGGCTGCAGACCGCGCTGTCCGTGCTGGTGCACACCATGGTGGAGCCGGGACTGCTGGACTGGCGGGGGGTGGCCAGAGTTCTCTCCGAGCGACCCGCCGAGATCGCCGGGCTTCCCGACCAGGGGCGTCCGCTGGCGGTCGACGAACCGGCCACCCTGACTCTGGTCGACCCCGAGGCGCAGTGGACGGTACGGGCCCCGGACCTGGCCAGCCTGGGCGCCAACACCCCGTACGAGGGGATGCGGCTGCCGGCCGCCGTGGTGGCGACGGTGTTGAGGGGACGGGTCACCGCGCGGGACGGAAAGGTACGGGCATGAGTCAGCGAGGCCAAGCGGCCGGCAGCCGAGCCACCAGCGCGGTGCTGGTGCTGGAGGACGGGCGGGTGTTCACCGGGGTGCCCTACGGCGCCAGGGGGACCGCGCTCGGTGAGGCGGTGTTCGCCACCGGGATGACCGGCTACCAGGAGACCCTGACCGACCCCTCCTACCACGGCCAGATCGTGGTGCAGACCGCCCCGCAGATCGGCAACACCGGCTGGAACGACGAGGACGACGAGTCGTCAGGCATCCAGGTCGCCGGCTACGCGGTGCGGGACCCGTCAAGGGCGCCGTCGAACTGGCGCTCGACCCGCTCCCTGGACGAGGCGCTGACCAGCCAGGGGATCGTCGGGATCGCCGGCATCGACACCCGGGCGCTGGTGCGGCACCTGCGCGAGCGCGGCGCGATGCGCGCCGGAGTGTTCTCCGGGGACGTCCTGGCCGACTCGGCCGTATTGGTGCAAAGGGTGCTGGGCAGCCCCCGGATGGAGGGCGCCGACCTGTACGGGGCGGTCACCACGAAGCAGTCGTACATCGTCAAGGCTGACGGGCAGCGGCGGTTCCGGGTGGCCGCGCTGGACGTGGGGATCAAGTTCAACACCCCCCGGATGATGGCCGCTCGGGGCATCGAGACCCATGTGCTGCCGGCCGACTCCACCATCGACGCGATCACCGACCTAAGCCCGGACGGGGTGTTCATAGCGAACGGCCCGGGCGATCCGGCCACCGCCGACAAACCGGTCGCGCTGGTCCAGGAGGTGCTGGAGCGCGGGCTGCCGGTGTTCGGCATCTGCTTCGGCAACCAGATCCTGGCCCGAGCCCTGGGCCGGGGGACCTACAAGATGCGCTACGGCCACCGCGGCATCAACATCCCAGTGATCGAGCACTCGACGGGGAGGGTGGCGATCACTTCGCAGAATCACGGGTTCGCCGTCGAGGGCGAGGCGGGCGAGGAGTTCGGCACCCCGTGCGGCCGGGCCCGGATCACCCACACCTGCCCGAACGACGGCTGCGTCGAGGGGCTGGCACTGACCAGCGGACAGGCGTTCAGCGTGCAGTACCACCCGGAGGCGGCGGCCGGCCCGCACGACGCCGCCGACCTGTTCGACAGGTTCGCAGAGCTAATGGAGAAACGATGATCGTGCGGCAGGAATCCAGGCCCGTCATCGAGAAACTGAGGATCCAGAACTATCGAGTGCTCCGAGATGTCACCTTCGACCACCTGACCCCGCTCACGGTGCTGTTCGGCCCCAACGGAAGCGGAAAGTCGACGGTGTTCGACGTATTCGCGTTCCTGAACGAAGCCTTCACGACAAACCTCCGGAGGGCGTGGGATCGCCGCAACCGGATGCATGAGATCCGGAGCCGGGGTGAAGACGGGCCGGTTGTGTTCGAGATCAAGTACCGGGAGGGTCATAAAGGCACGCCGGACGGCAACTTGGTCACCTACCGGCTCGCGATCGACGAGCAGAAAGGGTTGCCGACGGTCATCGAGGAGACGCTTCGATGGAGCACAGCGCCGGGCTCGGGGCGCTCGCGCGACATCTTGGCCTTCGCCAACGGTGCAGGTACGGTGTACGACGAGCCGACCGCAAGCAACTCCCACGAGCAGCTCGACAGTCCTGATCTGTTGGCTGTAAGCACACTTGGACAGCTGAGCCGACATCCGCGGGTTGCGGCGCTCAGACGGTTCATCTCCGGCTGGTATCTGTCCTACGTCAGCGCGGATCATGCGCGCGCCTTGCCAGATGCGGGACCCCAGGAGCGACTCTCCCAAAGCGGAGACAACCTCCCCAACGTTGTTCAATATTTGCAAGAGCAGCACCCGGACCGACTCGCGGAGATCTTTCGTCGTCTTGGTGAGCGGGTGCCCAACCTCGAGCGACTTGAGCCGGAGCAACTCGCTGATCAGCGGCTGGTGGCGATGACCGACAATGGATCGCAGCTTGGTTCGTTGTGGATGGAGGGCTACTTCGGTGTCGGCGATCCTCTGGTCCGATCCGGCCGGCCAGCGTGACGAGGTCGCTCCCGTTGCAGGTTCTGGTTGAAGAGGTCTCGGCCGAATTCGCCCTTCGGGCGTTCCTGCCCAAGATCGCGCCCGGTGTAGACCATGAGATCTTGAGCTTCCGAGGAAAGTCTGACCTGCTGAAGAAGCTTCCACAGCGTCTGGCCGGATACGCTGCCTGGCCGGGCGCTACGCACGTGCGCATAGTTGTACTCATTGATCGGGATCGCGAAGACTGCATCCAGCTGCGCCAACAGCTCGACGAGACCGCGGTTCAGGCCGGCTTCGCGGTGGCCGGTCCCCGACGGACGGTCCTCAATCGCATTGCGATTGAGGAGCTGGAAGCTTGGTTCCTGGGCGATATCGATGCTCTGAAGTGTGCTTACCCAAGGTTTCCCGCTTCTACTGCGGCGAAGAAGGCGTTTCGGGATCCCGATGCGATCGATGGAACTTGGGAAGCGTTGGAGACGCTCCTTCAACGTCACGGATACCACAAGAGCGGCCTACCCAAAACGAGCGCGGCTGCCGAGATCGCTGAGTACATGGATGTTGAGAAGAACGGCTCGCGGTCGTTCCGGGTGTTTCGGGACGGTGTGCGTCGTCTGATCGAAATCGAGGGATCCCATGCCGAAGCGGAATGACCTGCGCCACGTGCTGGTGATCGGCTCGGGGCCGATCGTCATCGGCCAGGCCTGCGAGTTCGACTACTCCGGCACCCAGGCCTGCCGGGTGCTGGCCGAGGAGGGCATCCGGGTCAGCCTGGTCAACTCCAACCCGGCGACGATCATGACCGACCCGGAGTTCGCCGACGCCACCTACATCGAACCGATCACCCCGGAGTTCGTCACCAAGGTCATCGAGATCGAGCGACCGGACGCGATCCTGGCCACCCTGGGCGGGCAGACCGCGCTCAATCTCGCGGTCGCGTTGCACGAGCAGGGTGTGCTGGACCGCTGGGACGTGGAGCTGATCGGCGCCGACATCGACGCCATCCAGCGTGGCGAGGACCGGCTGAAGTTCAAGGAGATCGTGCTGTCCATCGGCGCGGACGTGCCGCGCAGCGCGGTCTGCCACTCGATGGACGAGGTGCGCGCGGCGGTCGATGAGCTCGGGCTGCCGGTGGTGCTGCGGCCGTCGTTCACCATGGGCGGGCTGGGCTCGGGCCTGGCTTACACCCCGGACGACCTGGAGCACCTCGCCCGGATCGGCTTGGACGCCAGCCCGGTGACCGAGATCCTGGTCGAGGAGTCGGTGCTCGGCTGGAAGGAGTACGAGCTGGAGCTGATGCGCGACCACAAGGATAACGTGGTCGTCATCTGCTCGATCGAGAACCTCGACCCGATGGGCGTGCACACCGGCGACTCGATCACCGTGGCGCCGGCGATGACCCTGACCGACCGCGAGTACCAGCACATGCGGGACGTGGGCATCGACGTACTCCGTGCGGTGGGGGTGGACACCGGCGGCTGCAACATCCAGTTCGCGGTGCACCCGGAGACCGGCCGGCTGGTGGTGATCGAGATGAACCCACGGGTCTCCCGGTCCAGCGCGCTGGCGTCCAAAGCCACCGGGTTCCCGATCGCCAAGATCGCCACCAAGCTGGCCGTCGGATACACCCTCGACGAGATCAGCAACGACATCACCGGGGAGACCCCGGCCTGTTTCGAACCGGCGCTGGACTACGTGGTGGTCAAGGTGCCCCGGTTCGCGTTCGAGAAGTTCCCCGGCGCCGACCCGACCCTGACCACCACCATGAAGAGCGTGGGCGAGGCGATGGCGCTCGGGCGGTCCTTTGCTGAGGCACTGGGCAAGGCGTTGCGCTCGATGGAGACCTCGGCGGCCGGGTTCTGGACCATCTCCGACCCGGCCGACGCGACCCTCGAGAACACCCTGGAAAGCCTGGCCACCCCGACCGACGGCCGGATCTACGCCGTCGAACGGGCATTGCGACTCGGTGCGACGGTCGCGCAGGTGTCCGAGCGTAGCCGGATCGACCCGTGGTTCATCGAGGAGATCGCGGCGCTGGTCGAGCTGCGGGAGGAGATCAACAGCGCCCCTGTGCTGGACGGTGAGCTGTTGCGTCGGGCCAAGCGGGCTGGGCTGTCCGACCGGCAGGTGGCCGCGTTGCGCCCCGAGCTGGCCGGGGAGAACGGCGTGCGGCTGCTGCGCCACCGGCTGGGCGTGCGCCCGGTGTACAAGACGGTGGACACCTGCGCCGCAGAGTTTGCTGCCCGCACCCCTTACTACTACAGCGCCTACGAAACAGATCCGGCGACCGAGTCCGAGATCGCCCCTCAGGTCGAGCGGCCCAAGGTGCTCATCCTCGGCTCCGGGCCGAACCGGATCGGGCAGGGCATCGAGTTCGACTACTCCTGCGTGCACGCAGTGATGGCGTTGCGGGCGGCCGGGTTCGAGACCGTGATGGTCAACTGCAACCCCGAGACCGTCTCCACCGACTACGACACCGCCGACCGGCTGTACTTCGAACCGCTCACCTTCGAGGACGTGCTGGAGGTGGTGCACGCCGAGCAGGAGTCCGGCGCCGGCGGACCGGGTGTCGTCGGGGTGATCGTGCAGCTCGGCGGGCAGACCCCGCTGGGGCTGGCGCGGCGGTTGGCCGACGCCGGGGTGCCGGTGGTCGGCACCTCGCCGGAGGCCATCCACCTGGCCGAGGAACGCGGTGCGTTCGGCTCGGTCCTGCAGCGGGCCGGGCTGCCCGCGCCCCGCTACGGGATGGCCACCTCGTTCGACCAGGCCCGACGGATCGCTGAGGAGATCGGATACCCGGTGCTGGTGCGGCCGTCGTACGTGCTCGGTGGGCGCGGCATGGAGATCGTCTACGATGATCAGACCCTGGAGGGCTACATCCAGCGGGCCACTGAGGTGTCCCCGGAGCACCCGGTGCTGGTGGACCGGTTCCTGGACGATGCCATCGAGATCGACGTGGACGCGCTGTGTGACGGCACGGAGGTCTACCTCGGTGGTGTGATGGAGCACATTGAGGAGGCCGGGGTGCACTCCGGAGACTCGGCGTGTGTGCTGCCCCCGATCACCCTGGGCCGATCCGATCTGGACGCCGTGCGGAAATCCACCACCGCGATCGCGCACGGCATCGGGGTGCACGGGCTGCTCAACGTGCAGTACGCGCTGCACAGCGAGACGCTCTACGTGCTGGAGGCCAACCCGCGCGCGTCCCGCACCGTGCCGTTCGTGTCCAAGGCGACCGCCGTCCCGCTGGCGAAGGCGGCGGCTCGGATCATGCTGGGCGCCTCCATCGCGGAGCTGCGGGTGGAGGGGATGCTGCCGGCCTTCGGGGACGGCGGTTCACTGCCGGCCAGCACCGGCACCGCCGGACCGGTCGCGGTGAAGGAGGCCGTGCTGCCGTTCCACCGGTTCCGCACCCCCGAGGGCAAGGGGGTGGACTCGCTGCTCGGGCCGGAGATGAAGTCCACCGGCGAGGTGATGGGCCTGGACACCTCCTTCGGCAACGCGTTCGCCAAGTCACAGGCGGCGGCGTACGGCTCGCTGCCCACCAGCGGGCGGGTGTTCGTGTCGGTGGCCAACCGGGACAAGCGGGCGATCATCTTCCCGGTGAAACGGCTAGCCGACCTGGGCTTCGAGGTGCTCGCCACCGCCGGCACCGCCGACGTGCTGCGTCGCAACGGGATCGCCGCCACTGTGGTGCGCAAGCACTTCGAGGGCCCGGACAACATCGTCGACGCCATCCAGGCCGGCCGGGTCGCCATGATCATCAACACTCCGTACGGCAACCCGGGGCCTCGCGTCGACGGCTACGAGATCCGTACGGCAGCGGTGGCTCGCGGGGTGGTGTGCCTGACCACTGTGCAAGCGGCGGCGGCCGCGGTGCAGGGCGTGGAAGCCCTGATTCGCGGTGAGCTGGGAGTGCGGTCGTTGCAGGACCTGCACCTGGCACTGGCCAAGGCACGTGCCCAGAACAACCCGTGACGGTGGTGCTTGGAATGCGACCAATCGGGCCATGGTGGTAGGTGAAGGCCAGCCAAGCCGGCGGTTCGGTGCCCGGTTGAGTGCGGCGGTCGCGGCGCACGGGCCGCTGTGTGTCGGCATCGACCCGCACCCGGCGCTGCTGGCCGACTGGGGTTTGCCGGACGACGCGGACGGGGTGGAACGCTTCGGGCGCGGGGTGGTGGCCGCGCTGGCCGGCGAGGTTGCGCTGGTCAAACCGCAGTCGGCGTTCTTCGAGCGGCACGGGTCCGCCGGGATCGCCGTGCTGGAACGTCTGCTCGCCGACGCCCGGGAGGCGGGCCTGCTCACCCTGTTGGACGTCAAGCGCGGCGACATTGGCTCCACCATGGACGGCTACGCCCAGGCCTACCTGGCCGACGGTGCGCCGCTGGCCGCCGACGCGATCACGCTTTCGCCCTACCTCGGGTTCGGCTCGCTCGACCCGGCGCTGGAGCTGGCCGCCCGAACCGGGCGCGGGGTGTTCGTGCTGGCCCGCACGTCCAACCCGGAGGGCGCCTCGGTGCAGACCGCCTCGGTGCAGACCGCGGCCAGCGCGGGCCGGACGGTGGCCCAGGTCGTGGTGGACGAGGTCGCGGCCCGCAACGCCGGACAGGCCCCGCTCGGCGACGTAGGGGTGGTCGTCGGCGCCACCGGCGAGCACGGCCTCGTTCTCGCCGAGCTGAACGGCCCGGTGCTGGCGCCGGGGCTGGGGGCGCAGGGCGCCACACCTGCCGACCTCGCCACTCGGTTCCCCCGGGTCGGCGGCGCGGTCCTGCCTGCGGCGTCCCGTTCGGTGCTTCGACACGGCCCGAACCCGGCGGCTCTGCGGGACGCCGTTCGCCAGCTGAGTGCTGAGCTCGCCGCGGCGTGGCCGGGCTAGCCTCGTCCGGAGGTGCCCTTGTTCCAGGAGAGGGGCTCGCCGACGTCGGCCCGGATCGCGAGCAACGCTATGTCGTCGTAGCGCTCGTCCGGGGAGAACGCCTCGACAGCGGTGCGTACCGCGCTCACCGTCCGCTCGGCCGACATGCCGGTGCAGCCGCCCGCGACCTCCAGCAACCGCTCCGAGCCGAACTGGTCGTTGCCCCGCCGACGTTCGGTGACCCCGTCGGTATAGAAGAGCAGTGTGTCTCCCGGGCTGACGGTGTGCGCGGTCCGGGTCAGCTCGATCCGATCGACCAACCCGATCGCGGTGCCGAAACGTCCGACGAGCTCGACTCCGCCGCCGGCGCGCAGCAGCACCGGCTGCGGATGTCCGGCCAGGACGAGTTCGGCCGTCAGGTCACCGGATGTCGTGGAGCGGCCGATGGTGGCGGCCGCAAGGGTGCAGAACTGGGCCGGATCGCCGGCCTCCAACATCACCTCGTTCAGCGAGGAGATCGTCGAGACCAGCGATCCGCGATCCCGGAAGAGTACCCGCAACACGTCTCGTACCAGGCTGGTACGAGACGCCGCGCGGGCGCCTTTTCCGCAGACGTCGCCGATCGCAGCGAGCCAACCGCCGCCGGCGACCGGCACCACGTCATAGAAATCCCCGCCGACCTCGGTGAGCGCGCCGCCGGGGACGTACGCGGCCGCGAACTCGATGCCGGCCGTGCTTGGCAGTGCCCGGGGGAGCAGTGCCTGCTGCAGGGCGCGTGAGGTCGCGCTGTGCTGCTCCGCGCGCTGCGCGTTGTCGATGGCCAGGGCGGCGCGCCGGGCGATGTCGGCGATGATCGTGACATCCTCGGGGGAGTGGGTCCGGTCCGCGCGGCGGCCCACCGCCAGCACTCCGACCGGACGTCCGGCCGAGGTCATCGGTAGCGCGATGCCGTCGGTGGGCGAGGAGAACGACGCCGGTGTGGTCGCGCCCCGCAGCAGCTCGAGAACCCGGGAACGCAGTTGGTCTGTCGACGCTCGCCCGGAGCCCAGGTCGAGTGCTTCGCGCAGCTCGGACACGGCACGCTCGTCGGCGTGGCTCAACGCCGCCAACCGAGGTTGCCCGCTCGGTTCCGGGAGGTACACGGCGCACCACTGCCCGAGCCGGGGCACCGCCACATGCGGGATCACCGTCACGGTGAGCCCGACATCCAGCGACTGGCCAAGCAGCTCACTGGTATCGGCCAGATAGCTCAGCCAGGTCTGGCGGCGCCGCTCAGTGCCTCGCAGCCACTCGGACTCGACAGCCAGTGCGATGCGCTGCGCGGCCACCTCGGCCAACGATTGGAGCGCAACTCCACCAGACGTGATCGCCAACCGCAGCGCGCCGCGCAGCGGCGGGGTCAGTGGCAACGCGACGTCCAGGACCTCGCCTGGGCCCAGCGCCGCCGGGTCCAGCCCGTCACGGGCCAGCTCCCGGCTCCCCGTGCCGTCGCCGGCGTCTGCTTCGACTGCCACCCCGGCCGCGCCGACGAGCTCGCGCAGCCGGCGGGCCAGCTCCCCGACCAGCACGCCAAGGTCCAGGCCACCGGCCGGGTGGGCCGGAACCCTCAGCAGCCAACGCAGCCTGTCGGCGTCCGACCAGTCCGCGCCGACCAGCGGCGTGATCGTGGGGGTCGCCGGTTCGTCGGGTCGGTTCTCCTCGGGAGCCGGTGAACGGTCGTCGCGGTCGAGCGTGAACCACACCTGGTGGGAGCCGTCCGCTTCGTGTCGGGTACCCCATGCGGATGCCATCCGTTGAAGCAGCAACAGCCCCCGGCCGTGACTGGCCGCCCGCCCGTAGTTTCGCCTCGGCTCGCTGAGGTACTGCTCCAACGGACCCACGCCCCGGTCCCGGACGCCGACGAAAACCTCGTTGTCGGCGACCCGCACGTCGACGTCGAAGACGGTCCCCGCGTGCAGGACGGCGTTCTCGAACAGCTCGCTGGCCAGCAACACCACGTCGTCCATCAGTTCACTGGATGCGTCGATGCCGTGTTCGGCGAGTGTCTCCCGGAGCATTCGGCGGGCGGCCCTCGGCGCATCGGAGCCCGGCGCGAAGCGGGTCGCGGGCTCGCGCTGGGTCACCACAGCGGTAAGTCTGCACCGCCAGGGGCATCCGGCGCTCGATGGCACGGCCGGGCATTGTTCTCGGCCCGGTGCTGGACGGCACAGCACGGGGCTCGACGGTACTGCCACGGGTTGGTTGGCGCGCTCAGTCTGCGCGCCCTAGAGTCGTGCTGGCTGCTCGCGCTCCGTGCCGTGGCCGTTGTTGCTCGTGGCCGTGTGCTCATGCCAGAGGCCGGGATGTCACGGAGCTGGCGTCGAGTGGAGAGGTGGCGGAGATGACGGCTCGCAGGACACCACCGGCCTTCGGGGTCGACACCGAGTCTGAGAGCCCCGAGGACCCGTTTCTCCTCGAGCTCGCTGACGGACTGCGCGCTTTGCGCCAGGGACGTCTGGACGTCCGGCTGCCGCGGCGGGAGGGCGCGAGCGGGCAGGTGATCGATGAGCTCAACGAGATGGCGGCCACGTTCGAGCGGCGCAACCGGGAGAGCCAGCGGGTCAGCCGGGTGGTCGGTCGTGAGGGCCGGATGTCCGAACGGCTGGACGAGGAGCTCTACGATGGAGCGTGGGCTGAGAACGCCCGCTCGGTCAACCAGCTGATCGACGATCTGGTCCGGCCGACCTCGGAGATCGCCCGGGTGATCGTGGCGGTGGCCGCCGGTGACCTGTCCCAGCAGATGGCGCTGGAGATCGAGGGCCGACCGCTGCGGGGCGAGTTCCTGCGCATCGGCCGCACGGTGAACACGATGGTCGGCCAGCTCAGCAGTTTCGCCGACGAGGTGACCCGGGTGGCCCGTGAGGTGGGTACCGAGGGGAAGTTGGGTGGTCAGGCGCAGGTCAAGGGCGTGGCCGGAACCTGGCGAGATCTGACCGAGAACGTCAACCAGCTCGCCTTCACCCTCACCACCCAGCTGCGGGCGATCGGCGACGTGTCCACCGCGGTGGCCAGCGGCGATCTCACCCGGGAGATCCAGGTCGCCGCGCTCGGCGAGGTCGCCGAGCTCAAGGACAACATCAACCAGATGATCGTCGCGCTGCGCGAGACCACCAAAGCGAACGCCGAGCAGGGCTGGTTGGAGTCGAACCTGGCCAGGGTCGGCGCTCTGCTGCAGGGTCAGCGGGACCTCGGCGAGGTCTGTCAGATGATCATCAATGAGGTCGCGTCGTTGGTCAACGCCCAGATCGGCGCGTTCTACGTGGCCGAGTCGAGCCCTGAACCGAGTCCCGAGGACGACGGCACCGGGGTGTTCGTGCTACGCGGTGGCTACGCGCTGGACAGCGCGGCCGCCGTCCGGTCGTTCCGCCCCGGTCAAGGACTCGTCGGGCAGGCGGCGGCCACCAAACAGAAGGTTCTGGTCCGGGACATCCCACACCCGTACCTGACGGTGCACTCGGCGATCGGCACCCTCGCGCCGTCCGCCGTGGTGGTGCTGCCGGTGTTGTTCGAGGGGGAGGTCCTCGGTGTCGTCGAGCTGGGGTCGGTGGCCCGGTTCTCCGAGCTGCACCTCACCTTCCTGGAGCGTCTGGTCGGCACCATCGGTGTCACGATCACCACGATCCAGGCCAGTCGGCGCACCGAGGAGCTGCTCGTACAGTCCCAGGGACTGGCGCTTGAACTGCAGGAACAGTCCGCCGAGCTGCAGCGGACCAACGCCGAGCTGGAGGACAAGGCCGAGCTGCTCTCCGCGCAGAACCGCAACATCGAGATCAAGAACATGGAGATCGACGCCGCCCGGCGCGGCGTCGAGGAGAAGGCCGAGCAGCTGGCCCAGGCCAGCCGCTACAAGTCGGAGTTCCTGGCCAACATGAGCCACGAGCTGCGCACCCCGTTGAACTCGCTGCTGCTGTTGTCCCGGCTGCTCGCCGAGAACGAGGAGCGAAACCTGACCGACAAGCAGCGTGAGTTCGCCAGTACCATCCACAAGGCCGGCGCGGACCTGCTGCTGCTGATCGAGGACATCCTGGACCTGTCCAAGATCGAGGCTGGCCGGGTACACGTCGAGCCGCAGCTCACCGATCTGGCCACGGTCCGGGGGTACGTGCTGCGGGCATTCGAGCCCCAGGCCGAGGACGAGGGACTCACGCTGCGGGTCGAGCTCGCCGAGGGGGTGAGCCCGACCATCGTGACCGACCCCCAGCGGCTACAGCAGATCCTGCGCAACCTGCTGTCCAATGCCGTGAAGTTCACCAGCGAAGGGGGCGTCACCCTCACCATCGGGGCCGCCGCGCCGGGCACTAGGTACGGGGTGCCCACCTTGGACGAGGCAGGAGGGATCATCTGTTTCTCGGTACGTGACACCGGCATCGGTATCGCCGGACCCAAGCTCAACATGATCTTCGAGGCGTTTGAGCAGGCCGACGGCACCACGAGCCGCAAGTACGGTGGCACCGGCCTGGGGCTCTCGATCAGCCGGGAGCTGGCCCGGCTGCTGGGCGGCGCGATCACGGTCTCCTCCGAGCCGGGCGTCGGGTCCACCTTCACGCTCCTGCTGCCCGAGGCACTGCCGGGGATCCAGCCGACCTCCCAGCCGGATTCCCGATCGGACGCCCAGTCCAGGGCTGTGGCGAGCGCGGTGGTGGTACCGGTGGAGCTGTCCATGGACGGCACGCCTCCAACACCCGCGTTGCTGACCGCGACGGGTTCCACGGCCGCCACGGCGTTGACGGCCGTCGCGGCGCGGACGGGTAGCGGCGAACCCGGCGTTCGGCGGACCGGACCCGACCTGACCGGGGTTACGGTGCTGATCGTCGATGACGACGTCCGCAATGTGTTTGCTCTGACCAGCGCGTTGGAGCTGCACGGATTGCGAGTGTTGTATGCGGACAACGGAACCGAAGGCCTCCGGTTGCTCAGCGACCACCACGACGTCGACATCGTGCTGATGGACGCGATGATGCCCGATCTGGACGGCAATGAGACAACCCGGATGATCCGGCGGCTGCACGGCGGGCAGCTGCCGGTGGTGTTCCTCACCGCCAAGGCGATGCCGGGCGACCGGGAGTCCAGCCTGGCGGCCGGGGCCAGCGACTACATCACCAAGCCGGTCGACCTGGATCAGCTGCTGGCCGTGATGGCCTCGTGGGTGACCCGTTCGCGCGGTGTGGACCGTGGTGAGGACAGAGGGGTGCTTGCCCAGTGACGGCGGCGCGCTTGCCCAAGGTGCTCGCGGTCGATGACCGCCCGGACAACCTGCTGGCTCTACAGGCGATCCTGCAGGGCCTGCCGATCGAGGTGGTCGGAGTGGACAGCGGTGAGGAGGCGCTCAAGCGGCTGCTGGTCGAGGACTACGCGGTGATCCTGCTCGATGCGCTGATGCCAGGAATGGACGGGTTCGAGACGGCCGGGCACATCAAGCGCCGACAGCGCACCCAGCACATTCCGATCGTGTTCCTGACGGCGATGGACACCGACTCGCACCTGGCCTTCCGTGGCTACCAGGCTGGCGCGGTCGACTACCTCACCAAACCGTTCGACCCATGGGTGTTGCGGGCCAAGGTCTCGGTGTTCGTCGACCTGTGGACGCTGCACGTCAACCTTGCCGAACGCGCCGAGGAGTGCGCAGAGCTGCGGGCGGCCATCGACGAGACCGCGCGGCTCCTGGACGCCGGCGGGAACGGGGCCGGACCGGACCTGCCCGACCTCGTCGACACCCTGGCGAGGGCACAGGAGCGGCTGCGGGCGGTCCGGGAGCGGACCCGAGGTGAGTGAATCTGCGGAGACTCTGTGCGCTGAAGCCCCGCGGCTGGGCGCCAAGCGGTATGACGGGGTGGATCAGACGGTTTGACCAGGTACTACCCGGGGTGTTCGGGTACCCCCCTTGCGGGTATCAAGTGCCAGGTGGGTACGTTCGCCAGGACCGTAAGAGCAGATCAGCGTGCACAAGACGGAGGAGATCGTGGCCCTTCCCCAGCTCACCGACGAACAGCGGGCCGCCGCGTTGGAGAAGGCAGCGGCCGCTCGCAAGGTTCGGGCCGAGCTCAAGGACCGTCTCAAGCGTGGCGGTACCAACCTGAAGGAAGTTCTGGCCCAGTCCGACTCGAACGAGATTCTGGGCAAGATGAAGGTCTCGGCGCTGCTCGAGGCCCTGCCGGGCGTTGGCAAGGTCCGCGCTCAGCAGATCATGGAGCGTCTGGAGATCGCACCGAGCCGCCGGCTGCGTGGTCTCGGTGATCGGCAGCGCAAGGCGCTGCTCGCCGACTTCGACGGGGAGTGACGTCGGGTCCCGGCTCTCGTAGCACCCGTTCGCCGGGTGTGAGGGCTGAGGTCGGAGAGTCTGGTAGCGATGTCGAGAGGGGCCGGCTGATCGTTCTGGCCGGCCCCTCCGGCGTCGGTAAGTCCACCGTGGTCTCGGCTCTGCGCCCGGTGTTGCCCAGGCTGCACTTCAGCGTGTCGGCCACCACCAGGGCTCCGCGTCCCGGTGAGGTCGAGGGGCGGGACTACCACTTCGTTGACGGGTCTGAGTTCGATCGGTTGATCGCCGACGGCGAGCTGCTGGAGTGGGCCGAGATCCACGATGGGCTGCACCGTTCCGGCACTCCGTGGCGGCCGGTCGAGGAGCACCTGGTCGCCGGCGATCCGGTCCTCATCGAGGTCGACCTGGCTGGCGCCCGGGCCATTCGGGCGCGGTGCGCCGAGGCGGTACTGGTCTTCCTGGCCCCGCCCAGCTGGGACGAGCTGGTCAGCCGGCTGTCCGGCAGGGGTACCGACTCGGCGGACGACATGCGCCGTCGGTTGGTGACCGCGCGGGCCGAGTTGGCCGCCCACGCGGAGTTCAACATTACCGTGGTGAACGACGCCCCGCAGCGGGTCGTGGGCGAGTTGGTATCGTTGGTCAGTGGTCCGCCGACTCCCGAGGTGGCCACCGGGATCACTGAGCCGCCAGCGAGGGAGCATCGAGCGAGCGGCGGCGAGCGATGAGCGGACCGAGCGGCGGCGGCGAACCATAAACACAGCAGGAGTTCCTGAGTGAGCATCCCCCTGACCGACCCGACGGCGACGAACACGCCGGAGGGCATCACCAACCCACCGATCGACGACCTGCTGGACAAGGCGAGCTCGAAGTACGCCCTGGTCATCTTCGCAGCCAAGCGCGCTCGCCAGATCAACGACTACTACTCCCAGCTCGGCGAGGGTCTGCTGGAGTACGTGGGCCCCCTGGTCGAGCCGGGCCCACGGGAGAAGCCGTTGTCGATCGCGATGCGCGAGATCCACGAGGGGCTGCTCGAGCACACCGAGGGCGAGTGAGCCCGACTCCGTGACCGAGTTCGCGAGGTCACCGTGGGGTGCCGATGTCGCCGCACCCGATGGACCCCGCGTGGTGCTCGGCGTGGCCGGTGGCATCGCCGCCTACAAGGCGTGTGAGGTGCTTCGTCGGCTCACCGAGTCCGATCACCGGGTGCGGGTGGTGCCCACTGAGTCGGCGTTGAACTTCGTGGGCGCGGCGACCTTCGAGGCGCTGTCCGGGCAACCGGTCCGCACCGGCGTGTTCGCCGACGTGCCAGAGGTCGCGCACGTGCGGCTGGGCCAGCGAGCCGACCTCGTCGTGGTCGTGCCGGCCACCGCCGACCTGATGGCACGGTTGGCGCACGGGCGCGCTGACGACCTGCTGACCGCGACGCTGCTCACCGCGCGGTGCCCGGTGCTGCTGGTACCCGCCATGCATACCGAGATGTGGGAACACCCGGCGACCCTGGACAACGTTGCACTGCTGCGCTCTCGTGGCGTGGTGGTGGTCGAGCCCGCGTCCGGGAGGCTGACCGGCGCGGACACCGGCCCCGGTCGGCTTCCGGAACCGTCTGAGATCGTCGAGCTGGCCCGGTTGTTGCTGGCGCGCCCCGACGCGCTGCCCAGGGATCTGGCCGGCCGCCGGGTGGTGGTCTCCGCCGGGGGCACCCGTGAGCCGCTGGACCCGGTGCGCTTTCTGGGTAACCGCTCGTCCGGACGGCAGGGCTACGCCGTCGCCCAGGTGGCCGTTCAACGGGGTGCCGACGTCACCCTGGTCACCGCGCACACCGCGGAGCTCTCCCCGCCGGCCGCGGTTCGGATCGTGCGGGCCGGCACCGCCGCGCAACTGCGTACGGCAATGGTCGACGAGGCGAAGGACGCCGATGTGGTGGTGATGGCCGCCGCGGTGGCCGACTTCAGACCGGTGTCAGCCGCCACACACAAGATTAAGAAGGCCCGAGGAGGTCCGCCCAGTGTCACGCTGGCCACCAATCCCGACATCCTGGCGGAGTTGGTCGGCCTGCGACGCGATGGGCAGCTGGTGGTCGGGTTCGCGGCCGAGACCGGCGATGAGTCGGGCGGAGTGTTGGACCATGCCCGGGTCAAGCTGGCCCGCAAGGGCTGCGACCTCCTGGTGGCCAACGCGGTCGGCGACGGCAAGGCTTTCGAGCAGCGCGACAACGCCGGGTGGCTGTTGGCGGCCGACGGCACAGAGGTCGAGCTGCTGATCGGCTCGAAGGCGCTGTTGGCGTCCCGCCTCTGGGACGAGGTCGCGGCCCGACTCCGCTGAGGCGCGGGGTCGACACCTCAGCACCAAAGCCTGAAACCTGGCCCGAGCTGGGCCAGAATGCCAAGAACCCGGATCCCCGCCGGTCGTGCGCGGGTTTCCGGGTCCTTGAACCGCTCAGCGGACTGCGAACGTCGTGGGACGGCGCCTCCGACGATGCTCGGCGGGTCAGCTGCCGCCGAGGAGACCACCACCACCGAGGACGCCGCCGTTGCCCTGGTTGTGGTTGTCGTCGTAACGACGGTTACCGTTGCGGTCGTACCGGTTGTCGCTGTTGCTGGGGTCGCTGTTGCTGGGGTCGCTGTTGCTGGGGTCGCTGTTGCTGCTATTGCTGTTCGAGTCGCGCAGTTTGACGAAGTCCAAGGACGCCCAGCCATTCTTGCTCACCAGGTGGGCGAACCCGTTTTGGGTGCCGTCCACCGTGACGCGATCGCCAGGATGGCACGTGCCGATGACCTTGCTGTTCAGGTCGGGCTTCTCGTGCACCCGCACGGTGTCGGTGCAGCTGGTGAGTTGGCTGGGCGAGGCGAGCGCCGGCGCGGCCACCGCCACCGCGGCCGCTGTCGCGGCGGCGGCGCTCAGTCCCACCAACGCGGCCTTGCGGCCAGTCAGTCGTAGCTTGGGCATGTCCTTACCTCTCTCGGGGAACGGTCGCTGACGCGGCAGGTCATTCCCTTCAACGACGCCGAACGCCGAAGGTAACGCGTCGGTATCAGTTAGTATTCATTTGGGGCTGGCATCAGCCTGGTTGGTTGTGCTAGTAAGCCGATCGCGTCCAGACGTGCTCCGAACGTCACAGTTCCGGGGTCAGCTCTGGGCCGTTCGATCAACTAGGCTGCGCTGGATCAGTGAACCGAGGGAGTGCGGTGTGACGAGCGGTAGCCGGCGGTTGTTCACCAGTGAGTCGGTGACCGAGGGTCATCCGGACAAGATGTGCGACGCCATCAGTGACTCGATCCTGGACGCGATGCTGGCCGGCGACCCCCGCAGCCGGGTGGCGGTTGAGACGTTGGTCACCACCGGCCAGGTACACATCGCGGGAGAGGTCACCACCTCCGCGCATGTCGACATCACCGGGTTGGTCCGCCGGCGCATCCTGGAGATCGGCTACGACTCGTCCGACAAGGGTTTCGATGGCCACTCCTGCGGCGTGAACATCGCGATCGGCGCCCAGTCCGCCGACATCGCGCAGGGCGTGGACACCGCCTACGAGGCACGGGTGGAGGCTGGTGTCTCAGTCGAGGACCTGATCGCCCGGCAGGGGGCCGGCGACCAGGGCCTGATGTTCGGTTACGCCTGCACAGACACTCCGGAGCTGATGCCGCTGCCGATCGCGCTGGCCCACCGGCTGGCCCGCCGGCTCGCCGAGGTGCGCAAGTCCGGTCTGTTGGCCTACCTACGGCCGGACGGCAAGACCCAGGTCACCATCGAGTACGCCGGTGACCAGGCGGTACGGCTGGACACCGTGGTGGTGTCCAGCCAGCACGCGGAGGACGTCGACCTCGAAGGCCAGCTCGTCGGTGACATCAGGACCCACGTCGTCGAGCCCGAGCTGGCCGTGCTCAAGCTGGACTCAGGAGACTGCCGGCTGCTGGTCAACCCGACCGGGCGGTTCGTGATCGGTGGTCCGATGGGTGACGCCGGCCTGACCGGCCGCAAGATTATCGTGGACACCTACGGCGGTATGGCCAGGCACGGCGGGGGAGCGTTCTCCGGCAAGGACCCGTCGAAGGTGGACCGCTCGGCCGCCTACGCCATGCGCTGGGTGGCCAAGAACGTGGTGGCCGCCGGGTTGGCCCAGCGGGCGGAGGTGCAGGTCGCATATGCGATCGGGAAGGCGGCCCCGGTCGGGCTGTTCGTGGAGACCTTCGGCACCGAGACGGTGGACCCCAGCAAGATCCAGGGCGCGATCACCGATGTGTTCGACCTGCGTCCGGCCGCACTCATCCGAGACATGGACCTGTTGCGCCCGATCTATGCCGCCACCGCCGCCTATGGTCACTTCGGTCGCACCGACCTCGACCTTCCGTGGGAGACAATCGACCGGGCCGACGCACTCAGGTCGGCCGCCGGCGCGTAGCGCCGACAGGACCGCGCCGAACGTTGAGCGCCGAACGCCTGCCATGATCCGCGTTTCGGTTGCGAGCCGGACGTGGGGCGGCCGCTTGCGCACCGAATCGTGGATCACGCGGTGACGTTCGAGGCAGGGGCCGGGACGTGAGCACTGCCAGCCGGCGGCGGGGTGAGCGGCAGGCGGCTGCCGAGCTGCCGGTGGCCCAGGTGGCCGTTGACGTGCAGCTGGCACACCTGGACCGCCCATTCGACTACCTGGTGCCCGACACGCTGGCCGCCGATGCGCGGCCCGGGGTCCGGGTCCGGGTCCGGTTTGCCGGGCGGCTGCTGGACGGCGTGATCTTGGCCCGGTTGCCGCACTCGGCGCACGATGGCAAGCTCGGCTGGCTGGAGCGGGTGGTCTCGCCCGAGCCGGTGCTGTCCGACGAGCTGGTGCGGCTGTGTCGTGCGATCGCCGACCGGCAGGCCGGCACGTTCGCCGACGTGCTGCGGTTGGCCGTGCCGCCCAGGCATGCCCGCGTGGAGGCCGAAACGCCGGCCCGGTCCGTCGAACCAGGCCGGGCCGTCGAGTCGGGACCGACCGTCGAGCCGGCGCCGCGCCCTGAGCCGGCACCATCCACCGGCCCGTTCCCCGACTGGGGGCGCTACCGACATGGGACCACGCTGCTGGCCGCGGTTGCCGACGGCCGGGCTCCGCATGCGGTGTGGCACCCGGTACCGGGGGAGGACTGGCCGGCCCGGTTGGCCGAGGTGGCGGCCACCGCGTCCGCCGCTGGTCGAGGGGCGCTGGTGGTGGTGCCCGACCAGCGGGACATTGCGCGGGTGGTTGCCGCCGTCGAAGCACTCGTCGGCGCCGAGCGGGTGGTGGCGCTGACCGCCTACCTCGGGCCGGCCCGCCGTTACCGCACCTGGCTGGCGATCCGCCGGGGCCTGGTCAACCTGGTGGTGGGCACCCGGGCCGCCGCGTTCGCCCCGGTCGCGAACCTGGGTCTGCTCGTGCTGTGGGACGACGGCGACGACCTGCACGCCGAGCCACGCGCCCCCTATCCGCACACTCGGGACGTGCTGACGCAGCGGGCGTACCTCACCGGGGCCGCGCTGCTGGTCGCCGGTTTCGCCAGGACCGCCGAGGCTGCGCTGCTGATCCGCTCGGGCTGGGCCCGGGAGGTGACCGCCCCCCGTGACGCGGTGCGCGCGGCGATGCCTCGGATCGTGGCTGCGGGTGACTCCGAAGCCGCGCTGGCCCGCGATCCGTTGGCCCAGAGCGCCCGGTTGTCGGCGGTCGCGTTCGAGGCGGCTCGCGCCGCTCTCGGCAGGGACGAGCCGGTGCTGGTCCAGGTGCCCCGGGCCGGTTACATCCCTGGGCTGGCCTGTGCGTCCTGCCGGGAGCCGGCCCGGTGTCGTGGCTGCGCCGGGC
>JALYVZ010000393.1 GCA_030852965.1 Actinomycetota bacterium
GCGCCGCGCTGGTGTGGCGGGAGGTCGACGAGACCCGCCGGCGGCATTGGGCGGCGGCCGGTCGCTCCGGCGTGCTCGGCCCCACCTGCGACCGGCGGGGCACGGTGTTCCGGCTGTTCGCCGGTGGGCTGTTCGTCGCCGGCGGGCTCGCGGCATTCCTGCTCGGCCAGGTGAACACCGGTCAGCTGCGGTTCGGGCTGCTCGCGGTGGTGGCCACCCTGGTCGGGGTGGCGATGTTGACGGTGCCGTTCTGGGTTCGGCTGTCCACCGAGTTGGGTGAGGAACGTCGGGAGCGCATTCGCTCCGGTGAGCGCGCCGAGATCGCCGCCCACCTGCACGACTCGGTGCTGCAGACCCTGGCGCTGATCCAGCGCCAGGCCGACCAGCCCCGTGAGGTCCGGCGGTTGGCTCGTGGGCAGGAACGCGAGCTGCGCGGCTGGTTGTACGGCCCGACCGGGCACGGACCCCCCGGTACCCCGGGCACGGCGACCGTGGCCGAGGCGATCAGTGCGGCGGCCGCCGAGGTGGAGGACACCTACGCGGTGGCCGTCCGGCTCGTGGTGGTGGTGGACTGTCCGTTGGACGAGCGACTCGCGGCGTTGGTGGCGGCCAGCCGCGAGGCGATGGTCAATGCCGCCAAGCATGCCGAGGTCACGGAGGTCAACCTGTACGCCGAGGTCGAACGGGACAGCGTGCACGTGTTCGTCCGGGACCGGGGTATCGGGTTCGACCCGGGCCAGGTACCCGGCGACCGGCACGGACTGGCCGACTCGGTGCGCGCCCGGATGGAGCGACACGGCGGCTCGGTTACCGTGCGCAGTGCGCAGGGCGCGGGCACCGAGGTACGTCTGGAGATGCCGAGGCCGGCCGACCGAGCCGACCAGTCGGCCACCAGCGGTAGCGAGGAGCGACGTTGACCGACCCGAAGATCCGGGTGTACCTGGTCGAGGACCATGCGTTGTTCCGGCGGGGGGTGCGCGCGGAGTTGGACACGCTGGCCGACGATCTGGAGGTGATCGGCGAAGCTGGCTCGGTGGCCGAGGCGGTGGCCGGCGTTCGGCACTACCGCCCGGACGTGGTGCTGCTCGACGTGCACCTGCCTGACGGGGGCGGCGCCGAGGTGTTGCGCCAGGTGCGTGCGGAGCTGCCCGAGCCGGTGTTCCTGGCACTGAGCGTGTCCGACGCCGCCGATGATGTGATCGCCACCATTCGCGCGGGAGCCAGGGGGTACGTGACCAAGTCGATCTCCGGCCACGAGCTGGCCGACGCTGTGCGGCGGGTCCACGGCGGTGACGCGGTGTTCTCGCCCCGGCTGGCCGGTTTCGTGCTGGACGCCTTCTCCGATCGCCAGGGGACGGCGCCGCCGCACGACCCGGAGCTGGACCTGCTGACCCCACGCGAGCGCGAGGTGCTCCGACTGCTGGCCAGGGGGTACGCCTACAAGGAGATCGGCGCCGAGCTGTTCATCTCGATCAAGACGGTGGAGACGCACGTGTCCAGCGTGTTGCGCAAGACGCAGCTCTCCAACCGGCATGCACTGTCCCGCTGGGCTTCCGACCGCAGGCTGATCTGAGTTGGGGCGCTGGCCGTCAGCAGGCGCCAGGCTTTGGCCGAGTCGCGCGGCCGCAGCGCGAAGTAGCTGCGTAGGGCGTTGGTGAACTCGCTGTCGGGGACGATGCGGGCCGGCGCCGGAGCACCGACGACGGCATCGGGGATGGGGGTTGGCGGGACAATGTGGCGGTCGCGGCCTGCGATCACAGACAGCACAGCCGCTGTCAGCGCCGCACAGGCGGCCACCGCGATCAGCGCGGTCACGGTCAGCCGGCGACGGGCGTGCAGGGCCGGCAGCCGGTGTGCGGCCCTCCCGGTGGGGATCGGGGTGGAACTGGCGGCGAGTTCGCGCGGGGTGGGGGGCAGCGCCCTTCCGGGGGGCAACCACGACTCGGGTGCCGTGCGGGGCGGCGGGATCTTCGTGGTGAACGGCTCGGCTTCGGGCGCCGGCATGGGGTCGGCGGTCGGTCTCGGCGCCGGAGGTGTGCCGTCCGCGACGGCTCGGAACAGGGCGGCGGCGCGGCGCGCGTCCGGTCGTTGACCGGGGTCCGCGGCCAGCAGCGCAAGCAGCACCGAGGTCAGCTGGCCAGCCTGTCTCGGGGGGCGGATCGTGCCGGCGGCGACCACCTGCAGCTGGGTCAGGACGTTCTTGTTCGTGCCGAACGGCGGTTGGCCCTCGACGCAGATGTAGAGTGTGGCGCCCAGGGCGAAGATGTCCGCCTCGGACGTCGGCTTTCCGCCGCGGGCGACCTCGGGCGCGAAGTAGTCTGGAGTGCCGGTAAGTACCCCGGTCTGGGTGATGGTGATGTCTCCCGAGGCCCGGGCGATGCCGAAGTCGACCAGCTTCGCGACGCCGTCGTGGCTGACCAGAACGTTGCCCGGTTTGACATCGCGATGCACGATGCCCGCTCGGTGGGCCGCCTCCAGCGCGTCGGCCAGTTGGAGCCCGATCCGGGCGGTCGCCCGATCCGAGAGCAGGCCCTCCTCAGTGAGAACGCCCGCGAGGCTGCGGGACTGCACGTACTCCATGACGAGCCAGGGCTCGCCCTCGTGCACGGTGACGTCGTAGATCGACACCGCGTGCGGGTGCTGCAGCCGAGCCGCGATCCGGCCCTCCCGCAGGATCCGCTCTCGCGCCTCGGTGGCCTGCCGGTGGTCGAGGCCAGGCTCCAACACGACCTGCTTGAGCGCGACCGCCCGGCTGAGCCGCTGGTCCTGGGCCAACCAGACAGCGCCCATTGCCCCGACGCCGATCTGCTCGCGCAGTTCGTAACGCTCGCCACCAGCAAACCGGGATTGGCCAGTGGCACGGTGGCGGTCGGCCACATCGGCCAGTCCACGTCCTTCATACAATGTGTCCCCTCGTCGGGAGTGGACGTCGTCAGCCGGGTAGGCCATCGCCGGAGTGTCCGCCGCCGGAATGACTGCCGCGGGAGTGCCCGCCGGACCCGCCTGCGGAGAGCCCGAGCGAGTGGCCAGGGGATCCGCCGCCCGAGACGTGGTTCTTCGAGCCGCCGGAACTCTTGCCGGAGCCGCCGCCGGAACTGGGGCTCGGGATCTTGCTTGCATACTTGCCGGAGAGACTGCTGGGGTGCGACGACGAGCTCCCACCGCCGAGCAGTGAGCCGACAGAGCTGGAAGTCGAGTCGCCAGGGGTGATCGGCGTGGTGAGGGAGCTGAGCGCGGAACCAGCTGAGGCCTGCGCATGGCGGCCCCGAGCGCTCTTGCTGCCCAGCGCGGATCCGAGCAGGTCCTGGGCAGAGGACTTTGTGGAGTCGCCGCCGAGCGGGCCACCGGTGCCGCCGCTGACCACACCACCCACCACACCGACCGCGGCGGCGGCGGACTTCCCGAGGGCGGCCGTGGCGTGGTTGACGGTGTTGCCCAACGCCCGCGCCGGCCCGCCGACCAAACCACCCGTGCTGGCC
>JALYVZ010000394.1 GCA_030852965.1 Actinomycetota bacterium
GGGCGGCCGGGCGCGATCCGGGCGGCCGGGCTGGCGGCGGCGGTCTCCGCGCTCGCGCTCAGCCTGTCCATCACGCTGCCGACGGCGTTGGTCGGGGCGTTCCTGCTCACCGGCGCCGGCCAGGTGATCAAACTGTGCGCCGACGCCGCCGTGCAGAGCGAGGTGGCCGACGACGCGCGCGGCCGGGTGTTTGCGCTGTACGACGCCGTCTTCAACATCGGCTACGTCTTCGCGGTGGCCGCCGCCGCGCTGGCCGCCCCGGCGAACGGGCGCTCGCCGCTGCTGTTGGCGCTGGCCGCTCTGGTGTACCTGGTCGGGCTGGCCGGCCACGAGCTGGCGCTGCTGCGGGGCCGACGCTCGCTGGCCCACGTCGCCAAGCCCGCCCTCGCCCGCCCGTAACCGCCGGACACGCCCCCCGTGGTGATCCGTCTTTCGGTGCGAAAGCGGACGTCTGCCGTCCGTTTCCGCACCGAATCAAGGATCTTGATCGGCCACCGGACCCGATTCGGCTCCGGTCCCGAGGCGGGCTTCGCGCGAGCTACCGTCTACAACCCCTGGGCGGCGGCCCAGTGGCGTAGCTCCGCCTCGGCGTCCTCGGCGCTGAGCGGGCCGCGCTCCATCCGTACCGCGAGCAGGTGCTGGTAGGCCTTGCCGACCAACGGGCCCGGCGGGACACCCAGCAGCGCCATGATCTGGTTGCCGTCGAGGTCGGGCCGGATCGCGTCCAGCTCCTCCTGCTCGCGCAGCGCGGCGATCCGCTCCTCCAGTGAGTCGTAGCAACGCTGGAGCGCGACGGCGCGACGGCGGTTGCGGGTGGTGCAGTCCGAGCGGACCAGCCGGTGCAGCCGTTCGAGCAGCGGGCCGGCGTCAGCGACGTAACGGCGCACCGCTGCGTCGGTCCACTCGCCCTTGCCGTAGCCGTGGAACCGCAGATGCAGGTACACCAGCTGGGCGACGTCGTCGATGACCACCTTCGGATAGCGCAGCGCGCGCAGCCGGGTCCTGGTCATCTTGGCGCCGACCACCTCGTGGTGGTGGAAGCTCACCCGACCGTCCGCCTCCAGGCGACGGGTCTGCGGCTTGCCGATGTCGTGCAGCAGCGCGGCCAGCCGCAGGACGAGATCCGGCCCGGCGGTTTCACGTGAAACCGCCTGCTCCATCACCACCAGCGAGTGCTCGAACACGTCCTTGTGCTGCATGTGCTCGTCGATGGCCAGCCGCATCGCCGGCACCTCGGGCAGGACGAACTCGGCCAGCCCGGTGTCCACCAGCAGCTCGATGCCGGCCCGGGGGTGCGCGCCGAGGATCAGCTTGCTCAGCTCAGTCTGGAGCCGTTCGGCGGTGATCCGCGCCAGCTGAGCGGCCATCTCGGTCATCGCTTCCCGAACCCGGGGCGCGGGCGTGAACCCGAGCTGGGAGACGAACCGGGCCGCCCGCAGCATCCGCAGCGGGTCGTCGGCGAAGGACTCCTGCGGGGTCGCCGGGGTGTCCAGGGTCCGCGCGGCCAGTGCGGCCATCCCGTCGTGCGGGTCGATGAAACGAAAGCCGTCGGCGCTCGTCAACTCGATGGCCATCGCGTTGACCGTGAAGTCGCGGCGCAGCAGGTCAGCCTCGACGGTGTCGCCGAACACGACGATCGGGTTCCGTGACGCCCGGTCGTAGCTGTCGGCCCGGAACGTGGTGATCTCCACGGACTGGCCGTGCCGGACAGCCCCCACGGTGCCGAACGCGATCCCGGTGTCCCACTGCCGCTCGGCCCAGCCGGTGAGCAGCCGCTGCACGACGTCCGGGTGGGCATCGGTGGTGAAGTCCAGGTCGCCGCTCCCGCCCGTGCCCAGCATCGCGTCTCGGACACTGCCGCCGACCAGGTACAACCGCTTGCCCTCGGCGGCAAACCGCCGGGCCAGCTCGTCGGCCAGCGGGGCGACTCGCATCAGCTCCACTGTGGCATTTTCCCTGGCATTCTGCCGGGCGCGGGAGACCCGCTGATCCGGCCGCGCGACGGTCGGGGTGTTACTGGGGGCGATTCCTGGCACGGCAAGCCAGTCTATGCACGCGCTCGCACCCGCCGCGCCCCGCCACCATCCGCCGACTGCCGGGTTGGGCGGCCCGCCGACTGCCGGGTTGATCGGCAATCGAGGCGGGTCCACCGCGAATTCCACCGCTGATCAGCCGCGATCAACGATCACCACCCTGGCCGGGCCGGGCTGGACCACTAGTCACCGACTGGCTCCGCCCGGCCGCATCACCGATCACCCAACGGGCTCCCCCAGCGCGATTTGAACAGCGCACCGACGCGAAGTTCTCGGCGTCGTTACCATCGCGGCATGTCCCCGTCCCGAGGCCGCTCGGATGGGCGCCGCGGTCGTGGCGCCGACCGTCAGGCTCGCGCGACCCGACACGGCCGGTTGCGGACCGTGGACGAGACCTCGGCGGGCGGGTTGGTGGTCGACCACGACCGGTTCACCGCGGCGCTGATCGGCCGGTTGGACCGGCGCGGCCGACTGCTGTGGTCGCTGCCGAAGGGACACATCGAGGCAGGTGAAACGCCTGAGCAGGCCGCGATCCGGGAGATCGAGGAGGAAACCGGGATCCTCGGGGAAGTGCTCGCCCCGCTGGGCACCATCGACTTCTGGTTCGTCGCCGAGGACCGGCGGGTGCACAAGACCGTGCACCACTTCCTGCTGCGGGCGCTGAGCGGCGAGCTCTCCGACCTCGACGTCGAGGTGACCGAGGTGGCCTGGGTGCCCCTGGACCAGCTGGAGGGACGCCTGGCCTACGCCGACGAACGCCGGTTGGTCCGGCTGGCCGCCACCATGCTGGAGGAGTCAGCGTGACGGCTGGCCCAAGCCCGACGGCGACGAGCACGGAGTTTGCGTGAGCGCCGGGCCGGTGGCTCGACGACATGACGGCCGGCTCCCGCGACTGGGCGGCCGGCTCCCGCACGGGAGCGTCCGCCGCATCGCCGCCATCCTGCTGACCTGCGGTTTCCTGGCGCTGTCGCCGACGATGGTTGGCATGTCGGTACTCGGGAGGTCGGTGCTCGGAACGGCGTCCGCCGCCACACCCAGGAAAGGACCCCGGCTGGACCTGCGACTCGACGACATGACCCCGAGGGTGGTCACCGCCGACGGCCCCAGCACGCTCACCGTCACCGGCGAGCTCACCAACGTCGGGGACGCCCCGGCGACCGGGCTGAAGGTCCGCCCGCAACGCGGTGACCGGTTGCGCACCGAAGGGGAGCTACGGACCGCGCTCGCCGGCGACGACGCCGCGGACACCCAGATGGTGGAGTTCACCGAGTTGGCCGACTCGTTGGCTCCCGGCCAACGGCTTCCGGTACGGCTGAACGTGCCGCTGCGCGGCCCCGAGACCAGCACGCTGGCGCTGCGGCGGACCGGGGTGTACCCGCTGCTGATCAACGTCAACAGTGAGTCGGGGGGCGGCGAACGGACCCGGGTGGCCGCGGTCCGGCTG
>JALYVZ010000395.1 GCA_030852965.1 Actinomycetota bacterium
GCCAGGGCCCGGGTGGCCGGGGCGGCGCGAGCCTCGGTGCGCACCAGTCGGCGCCGCCGCGACCAGCCGCTGCACAACGGCCGAGCCGAGACCTGGGCCGAGCGCCGCCTCGAACCCCGACCGCGCGTGGAACCCGCACTGCGGCCGGAACCAGGACCTTGGTCGGAACCAGGACCTTGGCCGGAGCCCGGACCTCGCCTGGAGCCCGGAGCTCGCCTGGAGCCCGGACTTCGGCCGGAACCGGAGCTTCGGCCGGAGCTCCCCGACCGGGTGCCGCCCGAGGCCGCGCTGCCGCGCACCAGCCGGCGACGGCTGGGGCTACGCAAGACCCGCCGTCGCTGAGCCAGCCGGATCCGCCGCAAGCCTCAGCACACGAGCCTCAGCTCGCACAGACCGTGCCTACGCTGCACAGAGGTTCCAACCCCCGTGCGGCGTGCACCAGGTCTGTGCGAGCACCCTGTCAGTCGCGGAGGTAGCGCAGCAGTACCAGGTTGTTGATCGGGCGGGCCTCGACCAGGCGCATCGGCCGGGCCGGGCCGGGCGGGAACCGGCCCGGGCGTACGAACCGGGGCGCGGCCTCCTCGCCCACAAAGAACGGCGCGAGCACCAGGTGCAGCTCGTCCACCAGGTCGGCGGTGAGGAACAGCGTGTGCACGCCCGTGCCGCCCTCAACCAGCAACCGCCGCACACCGCGGCCGGCCAGGTCGGCCAGCAACCGGTACGGATCCAGCGGGTCGCCTGCGCCGATCACCTCGGCCACCGCACCGAGCCGCCGGCGGGCCGCCGGTACACCCGCATCTGGCAGGTAGATCAGCCGCTCGGTGTCACCGACGGTGAAGAACGCGGCGGCGGCGTCCACCACCCCGGCGGTGCTGATCACCACCCTGGTCGGACTGGCCGGCTCCCCCTGGTCCACGCGCCGCCCGCGGCGTGCGTCCGAACGCACCAGTAGCCGTGGATCGTCGGCGCGCAGGGTGCCGGCGCCGACGAGGATGGCATCCACCCCGGCCCGCACCTCGTCCACCCGGTCCAGATCGGCCTCATTCGACAGCACCAACCGCCGACCGGAGGTGTCGCCGAGAAAACCGTCCAGGCTGCAGGCCGCCGAGGCCAGCACATACGGGCGGTCCGGCATCTCACCTCCCATCCAGCCTGGTATTGCGGTGCTGCTGACGGCCGTCACGGTAGACAACGAGCCAGTCACGCACATCCGGGCGGTCCAGCTCCCATCGAGTCACACTGCCGCTGTTGTGGTGCCTCTCGGCGCTACGCAGCAGCGCATAGTCGCAGGCCGCCGCCTCCGTGCTGAACACTGCCTCGACCACACCGGGACCATCTCGGAAGTTGCTGACCCGTACGCCGTAGACGACCTTGGGACGCTCCGCAGCACTCACCCAGCTAGTTTGATTCTACCCAGGTATAATGTCAAGTTCTTGGGTAATCACTATCGAAGCTCGACCATCAGTTGACGGATGAACGCGACAGCATCCTGGCCGCGCAGCGCCAACTCGGCCAGCCGTTCGTACGCCCGCCGGTACTCGGCCACCTCCGAAGGCTCGGTGATGTTCGCCGGCCCGGTGAGAAGTTCGACGTTGACGAGGTCCGGCTGGCCATCGTCACGATCACCTCGGATCATGAATCCGTGGTCGTGCCACACCGGACCCGTGTTGATGAACGGCAACACGCGGATGTCCAGGTGCGGCTCAGCGGCCAACATTGCGAGTCGGTCGAGCTGAGCGGCCATCACATCCGGCGTCGCCACCTGCCAGCGCAGTCCGGCCTCACCGATCACCCAACGCAGCGTCTTGCCCCGCTCGTACAGGATCGTTTGGCGCTGCACACGGGCCGCCACCGCCTCGGCCACGTCCTCTCTGTCCGGATACTTGCCGGTAATCAGTTCGTGCGTATAGCTTGCGGTCTGCAGCAGACCAGGAATCAGCATCGGCACCCACGCGCACCGGGTAGCGGCTGCAGCCTCCGCTGCGGCAATCTCGCGTTGAATAGCCGGCAGTCCGCTCGCCATGGCGGAGCGCCAGGTGGTGAACTCGACCGTCACCGACTCCGCCAGTTCGGTGGCAGCCGCCCGATCGTCTGGGCCCGCGCCGCACTCCTGCACCCACCGCCCTACCAACTCCAGACCAGCAGCGGTGTCGCCGAGTTCCACCCGGGACAGGTGCGACTGCGAAACGCTCAGGGCAGTCGCCAGCGACTCGCCGGACAGGCCAGCGTCCTTGCGAATGCGCCGCAGCAAGGCACCGAGCCTCCGACGTCGCGGGGAGCGGGTGACGGGGTGAGTCAATTGAGTTAGAGCACCACCTCGGTGAACGGCACAGCCACCGCCAGCATCTGCTCCAGCAGGGCAGTCCGGTCGGCGACTATTTCGGGCTCGTCACTGTAGTCGTAACCCAGCAGATGGCATTCGGCGTCGTATCGATACCACATCACCGCGTCCTGGTCGAAGACCACGAAGTCGTCATGACCGTCGAACTCCGGATACTCATCGAGATCGACAATGACGGTTTCTTGCCCAGCGGTTGCGTGCGGCGCGTAACCATGCTCGAACTCGTAATGCGTGTACTCCGTCACCGGTCGCCGTAGGCCCCGGACCCGCACTACGCGACGGCCCGAATCGGTGCGTTCCCGCAGGCTAGTCAGGTACTTGTCAGTCCTCTCGCTCGGCGGACTGGGGTCTCCCCGACGCCAAGCGGCGAAGTCCTCGTCCTCCCACGGGACCAAATAGGTCTGCAGCCCTTCCCAACGGATCGAGCACTGGGCACTGTCATAAAGCCGTCGCAGCTCTTCGACGTCGATCCGCTTCACGACAGGCCCAGGGTTCGAGCCGCCTCCAGGAACGCCGCTTTGGAGACGCGCCCGAAGATCTCGTGGCCGGGCACATAGTTCGGCTTGATCGCCTCATGGTCGGCCGCGCTCGCCGGCCTGAGCTGAATCAGCACGTCGTCCCCGCCGTCGTCGAACAGCCGATCGCAGCCTTCCTCGCCTTCGGAACTGGTATCTGGATTGATCACGCGCATGTCGTCCCCCAATCGCCGCCCACTGTTACCCAGGTAGGATGCACTCCACCCGGGTAACAGTCAAGACGCTCAGCGGCGCTGGTAGTCCTTGGTCAGGATGACGATCAGCCCGGGGCTGGCGTCCCTGATGCCCTCGAACCGGGGCTCGACGCGCAGTCCGAAGCTGCTGGCCAGTGCGCGCGCGGCGGCCTGCTCGCTGGTACCGGGACGGTAGTAGACGGTGCTGGCTGCGATGTTCCCGCTGGCGTAGTTGGCCACCTCTTCGACCCGCCACCCGGAGTCACGCATGTCGTCCGCGGCACGGTCGGCCAGCCCCTTGACCAGGCTGTTGTTGTACACCCGGACCGGCGCCCTGACCGAGCTGTAGCCACCCTTGCCGCCGCTGGCCACCGCGCCGTCGGCCGGCAACCCGGCGCCGGGCAGCGCCGGGGCCGTGGT
>JALYVZ010000396.1 GCA_030852965.1 Actinomycetota bacterium
TCGTGGCTGGCCAGCATCGCGGCGCGCGGTGGCGGTTCGCGGTCACCGATGACGCCGGGTACCTGCTCCTTGCCGGGGTCACCCGCCGCCGGCCCGGGCAAGGGGGTAGCTGCGAGGGTGGGATCGTCGAGCTGCACGTGCCGGCCAGCCTGCTCGAACGGCTCTCGACGCACACTGGCGACTACGGCCGGTGGGCCGGGGTCATCGCTGATGTCGCCGCCCAGTACGCCGACCGGGACCGCTCGCTCGCCGCGTTGGATGGGCGTCCGGATGATCGGTTCGCCCGCGCCGGGTTGGCCCGGCACATCCAGATCCGCGACCGGTCATGCTGCCATCCGGGGTGTCGACGGCCGGCGTCGAAGTCGCAGCTGGATCACACCATCGACCACGCCCGCGGCGGGTCGACGACCCAGGACAACACCGGGCCGGGGTGCACCCGCCACCATCTGATCTTCAAACACCAGCTGGGGTGGACACTCGTCCAACCCGAGCCGGGACACTTCCAGTGGACCAGCCCACTCGGGAGCGTGTACCGCACCCGAGGCGAGCCGATCATCCCCGACCTACCCGAGCCCCTGACCAGGCAGAACGTGTCCGACCACCAGCACCACCTCGACAGCGGCGACGACGACACAGCAATCCTGCGGCTGCCTCCACCCGAGGGCGAACCACAGCCACCACCGGCCGGCACCGCGCCTGTCGACGACCAGCCACCCCCGTTCTGACCGGGCGAGGGTGTGCTGGGTCGCGCCGAAACACGGCCATGCCTTTGCCTGCGAATGTGTTCGGTAACCTACCTTCGTTCCGCGCAAACGGGGTGGAGGGGGCAGGATTTGGATCTGATGGAGCGGGCCGGGGACCTCAAGGGCGAGCTGATGAGCTTCGCGATGTCCGAGCGTTTCGGCCGCGTGTTCAAGTCGCTGATCCTGGATGCCTTCCCTGACGGGATCGTTGACGATGAGGCCATCTTGGCCGGCGTCATCGAGGACTTCCTGTTCCATCACCGGCTTGCCGGTGATGAGCGAGTCGTGGAGCGGTTCGTCGCCGAGCGAGCTGATCTGCCCGAGCAGGACAAGGCGCTGTTGCTGGGCTGGCGCGACAACGTACAGGGCATGTTCGAGATCGGCGAACCCTATGGCGACGATGGTGTCATCGCCTTCAACCACATCGACGAACTCACCTATCGGGTGCGCTCCAACATGGGACCAGAGGGTGTTGGGCCCCTCACCCCGGGAGTGATCATGATCGGTGGGATCGTGCCCGTCGGTGACGACTGGATGATCAGCGGATCACCGATGGCCTTCCCCGCTGACCAAACCGAACAGGTCCTGGCCGGGCTCCCACAGCTGGTCATGAACCACCCGAGGAGAGTCTTCCGCAATCCCGACAAGCTTGCCCAAGCCCGCGGCATGCAGGAAGAACAACGCCAAGCGTTCATCAAGCTGCACGGCGCTGACCTGATCGTCGTCCCCGGCGCGCAGGTGGAACCCACCCTGATGGCCCTCTATCGCTACGTCTACGAGCAAGCCGGAAGCAAGGACGGACCGTGGACCGACCCGGGGCTGCCGCCGCTGCCCATCGAGTGGACCACCGCCGACACCGTAGCCATGATCTTCGACCACGAAGACGGCCTCGGCTTCTACGTCGACTTCGCTGCCGCCCAGCAAGCGTTCGCCGATCCCAACCTGGTCCGGCGGCGACGCTACCGCGAGGTCATCTCCGGATACCTGCGCGGAGACGGCGTCAGCCCCGTCCCCATCCGCCGCTTGGTCGAATCCAATCCAGACGGCGCTGACCAGTTGTTTCAGAGACTGCTGAACAAGCCCCGATTCTCCTGGAACCGCGATGGCCAAGCCCTACTCCACAAATACAAGGCCGCCTGGTACGCCGAACCACCCCTACCTCGTGTCATGCCAGCTTCCACCGCGCTCAGCCAACGCTTCCGCGCCGGAGCCGTGAGGGGTCCCGTTCAGCCGCTCAGCCGCTCCGGCGGACCGGCCGAGGCCTCGACCAACGGTAGCGACGTGGGTGCCCGGGCCACTACCATCCGGCGGACTTGAGAACGTGGGGGGCCATAGGCAGTGACGAGCACGTCGGTGCAGACCGGGCAACCGCTGCTGCGCGAGCTCATCGACATCCCGGAGCGGATCCACCAGGGCGACTTCGTACTGCGCCTCACCGAGGGTGTCCGGGACACCCGGTCGACGCTCGACACCTACGTGGTTACTCCCCAGCTGCGAGTGGCGTTCGACGAGGCGCTCGGCCTGATCGGGTCGGCGCTGTCGGAGGGACGGTCGAAGGCGAGCTACCTGCACGGCTCGTTCGGCTCCGGCAAGAGCCACTTCATGGCCCTGCTGCACGCCCTGCTGCGTGGCGACCTCCAGGCTCGTTCGCGGCCGGAGCTGGCGGACGCGCTGGCCAAACATCGCTGGCTGGGTGGGACGAACTTCCTGCTGGTGCCCTACCACCTGATCGGCGCGGAGAGCCTCGAAGCAGCCGTCCTCGGTGGCTACGTCAACCACATCCGGGTCGCTCACCCGCAGGCCCCGCTGCCTGCGGTGTACCGGGCGCAGGGGCTCATCGACGATGCCCGCGCGATCCGCAAGACCGTGGGCCCGACGCGTTCCGCGCCCAGCTGCCCGGATCGGGTGACGGCGGTTGGGGAGAGCTTGACGCCGGCTGGACCGACGAGCAGACGAGGTGGCGTTCGCCGCGCCGCCCGACTCCGCTGAGGCGCAACGCCTGATCAGCGACGCCGTGCATGCGTTCATGCCCAGCTACGTCGACTCGGTGGCCGGCGCGGCGAACGCGTTCATCCCGCTGGACCAGGGTCTCGCCGCGATCAGCTCGCACGCCAAGAACCTGGGCAAGGGTCGCCAGTCGATCGACCCCGCTTGGTGCCCCGAGAACGTCGCCGGGCTCGTCCCACTGCTCGACCGAGCCCGTCAGCACAGGCCGGATCGTGCTGCTGACGAGCGACCATGGCCACGTGCTCGAGCATCGCGCGAGCACCGGCACCATACCGGCGGTGCGGTGCGGTGGCGACGGGACGACGGCGCCCCGAACGCCGACGAGGTCGTGGCGGGCGGCGCCAGGGTCCTGCTGCCGGTGGGGCGTGCGATCTTCGCGGCCACCGAGGAATTCCGCTACGGGCCCAAGGCGCATGGCTACCACAGCGGCGCCACTCTCGCTGAGGCCGCGATCCCGCTGATCGTGCTGCTGCCTCCGGGAGTGCTGATGCCCAAGGGCTGGAGCGAGCACACGATGGGTGCGCCGAGCTGGTGGGACGGCGCCGCTGTAGTCGGGCCCCCATCGGACGGGCGGCCTCGACACCATCATCGCCGGTAAGGGCTTGCGTTGAATCAAGTCAGGTGGGTTCGGGCGTGTCGTGGGGGTGCAGGGTGTAGTTCCAGTCGCCGTGGAACTCGTCTCTGGTGATCAGGAGGGCCTTCAT
>JALYVZ010000397.1 GCA_030852965.1 Actinomycetota bacterium
GCGGTGGGCTCTGCGGCGGCGGCGGTCCCTGAGCTGGCGGGCCCTTGAGCTGGTGGGGTCTGAGCTGGTGGGGCCTGCCGGGGGGTGGGGCGTGTGGTGGCGGCGTCTGGGCGGCCCAGCCCGGGCTGCCCAGCCTCGGCGTGTGCCGGGGTCGGTTGGTTGCCACCCCGTCATTGTCCGCATCATGACGTCACGGACGTGTGGCGGACCGATCAAGAGTCACGGCCAGGGCGGTCTCTCGTGCGTTGCTCCGGGGCGGCTGTGACAGAAACGACACACGAGGTGCTCTCCTGTGTCGTTTCTGTCTCGGCGCTCCGTTTCGTCGACGCTGGTTCGTCGACGCTGGTTTGCCGAGTGGCATCTGAGTCCGATTCTGATCACCGAAATCTCGTACTCGGGTACCACTCGGTGCTAGGCACCGAAACGCACCCGGTACATCCTCGGCCATTGCTTGCCGGTGAGCAGGAACGTGTCGGTGCCAGGTATCGCCGCGATGCCGTTGAGCACCTTCTCGGGGTTTCCGCGCAGCTCGGTTGGGACCAGCTCGGCCGCGTCCACGGCAGCGGTCACCTCGCCGTTCCCGAGACTGATCGCGACGATCCAGCGGGTCCCGAAGACGTTGGCCCACACCTTGTCGCGCCCGCAGTCCAGCTCGTTCAGACCCGCCAGAGGTTGACCCCGAACGCGCACCCGAATGGTGTCCTCGACCGCCGCCCCGTTCGGGTCGATCACCCGCAGCTCGTTGGAGCCGTCGCTGGCGATCAGCTCGCCGTCGCTGTTGTGACACAGTCCCCAACCCTCGCCCTTCCAGGGCACCCGACCGCCGGCGTTCAGCGTCTCCCGGTTCCACTCCAGCGCGATCCCGTTCTGGTAGGTCAGCTGCCAGATCAGCGAGCCGACGACGGTGATGCCCTCGCCGTAAAGCCCGGGAGGCAGCTTGGCGGCCCGGACCAGCTGGCCGCTCTTCGGATCCAGCTCGCGCAGCTCGGAGCGCCCGACGATCCCGGTGCCTTCGTAAAGCAGCCCGTCGGAGATCTCCAGGCCCTCGGTCCAGGCGTCGACGGAGTGCGGCAGGGTCGCCAGGACGGACACCTTCGGCGAGGGCAGCCCGGCCGCCACCGCGTCGGCGATCGTCTTCGCTGTCGCGGCGGCGTTGTACGGGGGTTTCTCCGACTGCCCACACGCGGCCAGAGCCAGCGCGGCGAGCACCGCGCCGACCCGGATCAGGCGTCGGACGGGCCACCCCGGCGGGCGGCGGGCCACCCCGCTCGCGGTGCGGCGCACGTGTCCGTTCGTCATGGTGGAAGAGGATGGCACACTGTGGCCGTGAGCCCTACCATGCCGAGCACCGAGCCAGGTCGCCCGTTGTCCGCCGCCGTCGAGGTGGCCAGGGCCGCCGCCGTCGACGTTGCCGGCGAGGATGCGGTTGGCGCACACGAGGAGTTCCTCGTCGAGGACGAGCACGCCGTCACCCATTGCTTCGCCGCGCACCAGCCGGGTTACCGGGGCTGGCGGTGGGCGGTCACGCTGGCGCACACCGGTGCCGACGAGCCGGTGACGGTGTGCGAGACCGTGCTGTTGCCGGGTCCGGATGCCTTGGTCGCGCCGATCTGGGTGCCCTGGCAGGAGCGGCTGCGGGCCGGTGACCTCGGGGTGGGCGACCTGCTGCCGAGCGCGCCCGACGACGACCGGCTGGTGCCGGGCTACCTGGCTTCCGACGACCCTGGGGTCGAGCAGGTCGCGGCGGAGGTGGGGCTGGGCCGGGTGCGGGTGCTGAGTCGGCTCGGGCGGGAGGATGCCGCCGACCGGTGGCTCGACGGTGGCCGCGGTCCGGCCACCGAGATGGCCAGGGCCGCCCCCGGCACCTGTGTGCTCTGTGGCTTCTACCTGCCGCTGGCCGGGTCGATGCGGGCGGCGTTCGGGGTGTGCGCCAACGAGCTCGGGCCCGCCGACGGCTCGGTGGTGCACGCCGAGTACGGCTGCGGGGCGCACTCCGACGTCGAGCCGGACGCCGGGCCGATCACCCCGGTGGCCGAGGTCGTCTACGACGACGGGGTGGAACTCGAGACCAGCTGAGCTTCCACAACGCCGCGCCGGCGGCGTTACAACGCCAGCGCGGCCCGGATGGCGGCGTCGACGCGGTGCATGGTCGTCAGCGGTAGGGCGCCGAGATCGCGGGTCACCTCATCGCGGTAGATCTCCACGATGTCGTCCGCGAGAGCGGCACCGACCCATGGACCGTCCCGAAAGTCGAGGCGCACGATGCTGTCCAGCCGGGGCTTCTCGGTGGTGGTCAGGCGGATGGCCAAGAAGCTGCCCAGCGCCGCGTTGCGCTGGTTGTTCGACACCGTGAGGTAGTACTTCTCACCGAGCCTCTCGGTGAGAGTCGCGCCGTAGATCCGGCCGCGCAGGATCATATTCGGTAGACCGGAGCGACTTCGCGTCACTCGCTGCTCCAGCGGCCATGTGCGCGCTCTTGTCTGGAGTGCGCCTCGGCGCGGCGTTGGGCGTGCTCATCGACCTCGTAGGAGGCGGCGAGCGCCGCGTAACCATTCGCGCGCACCTTGCAGCGCACTGTCTCCATGCCCAGGGCCAGCACGGCGTGTGCCACGGCGGCCCGGGACCACCCGATGTCGCCAGCGAGCTCGGCCAGGGCGTGCCGTTCTTGGGTGTCCGGCTGGGTGAGCAACTCGAGCAACGACTGTTCGACAGGGCTGACCGGGATGTTCTCCCGACGCATGGCACGGTCCACGTGACAAAGTATGGCACAGGTACTGCCGCAGCCGTGGACCGTCGACAATGGGTGGGTGACTGAACCGGATCCATCCGAAGACCTGTTCGACACCGCGGGGCTGCGCGCCGGCGTGCTCGCGTCCTGGGCCGACTCGCCGACCCGGTTCCGGGAGGACGCGAACGCCGAGGAGGACCTGCTGCTCGGCGGGTACGGTGTCGGACCTGCTCGCTCCGCTGGCGCTGCACTCGTTACACACGCTCCGCTGCGCTCCGCGACTGCTCGCTCCGCTGGCGCTGCACTCGTTACACACGCTCCGCTGCGCTCCGCGACTGCTCGCTCCGCTGGCGCTGCACTCGCCGACCGGTGGCTGGTGGAGCTGGCGCAGAACGCCGCCGACGCCGCTCGGCGGGCCGGTACGCCGGGGAAGCTGCTGGTCCAGGTGGTGTCGGGCGCCGCCGAGACATCCGAGCATCGCGAGCTGCGGGTGGCCAACACCGGCGTGCCGCTGGACGCCGAGGGCGTCGCCGCGCTGGCCTCACTGCGCGCCTCGACCAAACGTGACGATGACGCAGTGGGCCGGTTCGGGGTGGGGTTCGCGGCCGTGCTCGGGGTGAGCGCCGAACCCCGGATCGTCTCGACCAGCGGCGGCGTGCGCTTCTCCGCCGAGCGCACCCGCGCTGAGGTGGCCGCGCTGCCGGGAGCCGCGCCGGTCGAGCT
>JALYVZ010000398.1 GCA_030852965.1 Actinomycetota bacterium
CCACCGGGCGTGCGCCGGGACTGCTTATCAGAAGGCGTGGACACGTGCACAGGATCTCCGGTCCTGCCCTCAAGATCAGGGACCCCGCACTCACACGGGGTGTCTCACATCAGTCTGACCGAGAGGGTTCGTGAACATCAACCGGTACACCCGATCAACGTTGTCTCGGTACACTGCCTCCCAGTTTGGGTAGAACTCGGTGTTGACCACACACGCAACCTTGGCACCCCGCGCCGCGATGTGCCTGACCCATGCCGTGCGTCTCCCGAGACGGTCGAGGTGTCCGCCGCCCCGTTGTGGGTTCCGGTCTGGACGCGTCGACGCGCGCTGCCGGTCCAACCCATCGGGCGCCCCTTCCGTCTTCGACCGGTGGGCGGGTGGCCACTGCGTCGTGCTCCTCTGCGAGAGGGGAGCATCCGGCTCTCACCGCTGCCCCGGAGGGGGCTGTGCTGTCCGGCGAGCCCACACCGGGCAGCACACCAGTTCCTGTCAGCCCCTACCGACCACTGATCGCCGGCCGTTATTGGCTGACATCAGAGGGGTGTACCGGTTGCGCGGATCTGATCCGCCGATCACTCACGTCACTCACGCCGGTACCGGGACCGGGTCCGAAGTCGGTGACGGTGTCGGTGCCGGGGACGGTGTGGGTGTGGGTGGTTGGAAGAGCTGGCCGCGGGCGCTGCCGTGGGCGGTGCGCGCGGCGACGACTGCCCAGGCGGTGATCAGCGCCAGGTAGAGCGCCACGGCTAGCCAGGCCAGCACGGTGGAGCCGGTATGCGCGGCGAGGGCGCTGGTGCCGGTGACCACGGTGCCGAGGGGAAAGGTGAACGCCCACCAGCTCATGGTGAACGGCAGGCGTTGGCGGGCGGTGCGGATGGTCGCGGCGGTGGCCAGGGCGATCCACAGTAGCGCGAACCCGAGTGCGGGGACCCCGTAGACGAGCCCGAGTGCTTCGAACGCGTCGGAGTAGAGCGGAGGCAGTGATAGGTGCGCGACCCCGCCGAGCAGGTTCACCGCGGTGATGGACTGACCGACCCAGCCGAGCACGATCCACATCGTCGGTTCCATCGCGGCCGGGCCGAGGTTATGCATCGCCAACCGGTTCCAGATCAAGGTGGTGATGATCACCGAGGCGAGCAGGCTGAGCCCGAACATCGCGTAGCAGCCCAGCAGCATTGTCAGTTGGGCTTGGCCGTGTAGGTGCGGTATCAGCAGCGCCCCGGTGCCGGCGGAGACCATCGGTGGGACCACCGGCAGCAGCCAGCCGCCGAACGTGGAGTCGGTGTCCAGCTCAAGGCGGGTGAACATCAGGTAGGGAATCGACACCGCCGCCGCCAGACCGCCCAGGGTGCCCAGCGTCCAGAGCACCGCATCGATGTGCAGGGCCAGGGACTGACCCAGGATGTCTTTGCCCAGTAGCAGGGTGCCCGCACCGGCCACGAGCAGAGCTATCGGTGGGACGCCGTAGAACTGGGCCATCACCGGATTCCGGGCAACGTCGCGGGCGGCGCGGCGATAGCGTAGCCATTGCCCCGCCCAGGCGGCGCTGACCGCGATCAGCAGCGTCGAGGCCAGCAGCCACACCACCAGCGCGGCGGTGTGCAGGCCGGGGATTTGACGTGGCATGGTCGCCGCGGCGACCGCGACGATGCCGGTGCCCATGACCGTGGCGTACCAGTTCGGGCCCAGCGCGGTCAGCATTTGTCCTGGGTGTTCCAGATCGCGCAACAGCCCGATGCGGTGCAGCGGATGCACCGCGCCGGCCGTGTCTGAGGACGCAGCTGTCTGCGCTGGTCGGGGACCGGGTGTGCGGTGGCGCAATCCGATGGCTAGCAGCGCCACGGTGACAACCTCGACCCCGATGCTGAGTAGGGCTTGGGGTGCGGGCTCCAGGCCGTGTTCGATGAATCCGAGGACTCCGACGGTGCGGGACAGCACGAACCCGCCCAATGCCCCGAGGGTCACCGCGAGCGCCCCGAGACGCAGGATCAGCGCACCGCTGGCCAGCAGCAGCAGGGCGACGGCGAATGATGCGCTGGCTTGCAGCAGGAACGCCGGCCCGATGCCGGGGATGGCGCGGTAGCCGTGGATGTATAGCTCGGCGTGCAGATAGCCGCTGGCGGCCACGCCCAGCGCGGCCCCGATTCTGAGTAGCGGCGGTGCTCCGAGCAGCGGTTTCGGGTTGGCGGTCATTGTGCGGGTGGCCATGTCAGGGTCCGATCGGTGACGGCCAACGCGTGTTGGCCTGGTTGATAGGTGACCTCGCGGATACCCAACGCCGCGCCGAGTTGCCCGGCGGGAAGGGTTTGTGGGATCGGGCCGGGCCCTTGCCCGGGGTGGGGTAGTGGGTAGGCGGAGGTGGTGGCGCTGTGGAAGGTGACGTTGCCCTCGGTTTTGGTGAACAGCTGATGGACATGCCCGTTGAGGCAGGTCACCGAGGAGAACCGCTTCAGGTAGGACAGCGCCTGCACCGAGTCGTCGGTGCCCCACCCCCACTGCGGGTACATCGCGAACAGCGGGATGTGGCTGAACACCACAATCGAGGTGTCGCTGGACAGCCCGGCCACGTCACGTTTGACGAAGTCGACCTGTTCGGTGCCCAGATGCCCGAGTTTCTCCAGCGCCAGGGTGTTGACCAGCGCGATGAAATGCACGCCTTTGACGTCGAAGCTGTACCAGCCATCGCCCTTGGTCCCGGCGCCGAACATCGCCCGATATTTCTGGCCGTGGTCATCGACCGAGTCGTGCTCGCCGGGCACCACGAACGTCTTGGCGGTGTTCAGCCCGCCGAGCATCTGCTTGACCTGGTCGAACTGGGCCTGGGTGGACAGATGGGTCAGATCACCGGTGTGCATCACGAAGTCCGGGCGATACCCCAGCGAGTTGACCTGGGTGATCGCCTGCGTGAACGAGCCGCTGACGTCGGTGTTCGGGGCGCCCTTGAATCCGATGTGGCTATCGCTGATTTGCGCGAACCGCAACGCGTTCGGATCCGACGCCGCGGCCGGCGCGGCCGTGGTCCCGGGAATGTGGCTGATCACTTCCCCGCCGATGACGGTGAGTGCGACCGCGCCACCGAACCACGCCCCATGCCGTAGCAGCTGGCGCCGGCTCATCCCACCCGGGCGGCCCTGACCCTCGCCTGGTTGCTCGCCCGGCCGCTGCGCGCCGTCGTCCCTCGGGCCGCTCACGGGGTTACCACCACGGTCGCGGTCATGAACGGGTGGATGGTGCACAGGTACTCGAAGCGCCCCGGCGTGGTGAAGGTGTAGTGAAACGCCTCGCCATGGTTCAGCGTGGGTGACTTCAGCGCGCCGTTGTTCATCGAGGTCACCGTGTGCGGATCCTGATCCTGGTTGGTCCAGGTGACCGTGGTGCCGGCCTTGACCGTCACCGAGGCTGGCGCGAACGTGAAGTTCTGGATCGCCACGGTGTTGGTGG
>JALYVZ010000116.1 GCA_030852965.1 Actinomycetota bacterium
CTCCAGGGCCGAGCTGCGACCGGGCTCGGTCAGCGACCCGTGGGCCAGAAACGCACCCCGCCAGGCCGCCTCGGCGTCGCACACCCCGCCGGACACCACCTGCGGCGGCAGGCCACGCACCGGCCGACCCCGCAGGTCGAGCAGCCCGGTCTGGCGGGCCAACCCGGCGCCGTCGTTGACCACTCGGATGACGTACCGGGCGCCCCGACGCAGGCCACCCGAGCTGATCACCTGCACCTCGGAGGTGTGCCCATAGAGCTCGTGCACCTCGCGGCGCAGTCGGCGGGCCACCGAGCCGGTGTCCACCTCCGCCTCAATGACCACTTTGCCACCGACGATGTGCAGGCCACCGGCGAACCGCAGGAGGGAGGACAGTTCGGAGCGCCGACAGCACGGCTTGACCACCGGCAGCCGGCTCAGCTCGTCCTTGACCGACGACGTCATCGCCACCTCGCGTTCTCCTCTCGGCCCGCGCCGACCAGCACGCCACGCACTGCCTCGGCCAGTGCCGCAGGATTGTGCCTTGGCGCGCCATCGGCCTCACCGATAGGGGCCAGAACGGCCCGTCCCCCCAGCTCCTCGGCGGCCCTGAGCAGCCGCTGGGGCACCGGTACCGAGCCGCTGTCCGCCAGTACGGCGTCCACCCGAAGCTCCGGGGCGTGCTGGGAGAGTACGTGCAGGTGCTGTTCGGGACTGAACCCGGCCGTCTCCCCCGGCTGCGGCACCAGGTTGAGCACCACCACCCGACGGGCCGGCGTGCTCACCAGTGCCTCCCGCAGCTCGGGCACCAGCAGGTGCGGCAACACGCTGGTGAACCACGAACCAGGGCCGATGAGTACCAGGTCGGCGTCCAGCACCGCCTGCACCGCCTGCGGGCAGGCCCGGGGCCGGTCGGGGCGCAGCCACACTCGGCGGACCCGCCCCGGGGTGCTGGCCACCGCCACCTGGCCGCGGATGCGCGCCGGCTCAGCACCCAGCCCGGTGACCTCTGCCTCGATGACCAACGGATCGGTGCTCATCGGCAGCACCCTGCCCCGGACCCCGAGCAGCGCGCAGGCCGCGTCCAGTGCGCTGACCGGGTCGCCGAGCACCTCGATCAACCCGGCCAGCAGCAGGTTGCCCACCGCATGGCCGGCCAACGCGCCGGTCCCGCCGAATCGATGCTGGAACAGCCGCCGCCAACGGTCTCCGCCTGGGCCGGTGTCAGCCAACGCCGTCAGCGCCATCCGCAGGTCACCGGGAGGCAGCACGCCGAGCTCGCCACGCAGCCGCCCGGACGAACCGCCGTCGTCGGCCACCGTGACCACCGCGGTCACCTGGTCGGTGAGCAGCCGCAGCGCGCTGAGCGTCGCGAACAGGCCGTGTCCTCCACCCAACGCGACCGCACGCAGCGACATGCTCACTCGCGGCCGAGATCCCGGTGCAGGACGCTGACCGAGACCCCGTCCTCGCCGCGCAGCCTGCCAGCCAGCTCCTCGGCCACCGCCACGCTGCGGTGCTTGCCGCCGGTACAGCCCACCGAGACCGTCAGGTACCGCTTGCCTTCTCGCCGGTAACCCCCGCTGACCAGCCGCAACAGCTGGTGGTAGCGGTCAAGGAACTCCTCGGCGCCCTCCTGGGACAGCACGTAGTCTCGGACGGCGGCGTCGTGGCCGTTGTGTTCGCGCAGTTCCGGGATCCAGTACGGGTTGGGCAGGAACCGCATGTCCACCACCAGGTCGGAGTCCATCGGTAGGCCGTACTTGTAGCCGAAGGACAGCACGGTGACTCTGGTCTGCGCGGACACCTCGGTGCCGAAGGACTGCTCGATCGCCGAGCGCAGCTGGTGCACCGACAAGGCGCTGGTGTCCAGCACCAGGTCCGCGCTGTTGTGCAGCGGTTTTAGCAGCTCTCTTTCGGCGGCGATGCCGTCGGCCAGTCGGCCGTCGCCCTGCAGCGGGTGGCTGCGCCGGACCTGCTCGAAGCGCCGGATCAACACCTGATCGCTGGCCTGCAGGAACAACAGCCGGGGTTTGTAGCCGCGGGCGTCCAGATCCTTGATCACCGCAGCCAGGTCATCGGTGAACGCCCGGCTGCGTACGTCCATCACCACGGCGATCCTGGTGATGTCACCTCGGGCCCGTGATCCCAGCTCGACCATGGTGGCGATCAGCTCGGGCGGCAGATTGTCCACCACGAACCAGCCGAGGTCCTCCAGCACTTTGGCCGCGGTGCTGCGTCCCGCCCCGGACAGGCCGCTGACCAGCGCTACATCGATCCCAGTGACCCCCTTGGACTCCTGCGGCATGCCTACGTCCCCTCCCCCCGAACATCTCCGGCGCCGCCCGGCCCACCAGTCGGTCCGGTGGCCGGCTCGTGGAGCGCGGCGACCACAGCGGCCGCAGTGCGTGGCCCCATCCCTGGCACGGCGGCGAGCTCAGCGGCCCCGCCCTTCTCCACGGCCTGGCGGAGCTTGCGCAGCGACCCGAAGTGCTTGAGCAGCGCGGTGCGCCGGGTCGTCCCCAGCCCTGGCACCGCGTCCAGCTCGGAGGCAACCATCCGCTTCGAACGCTTCTGGCGGTGGTAGGTGATGGCAAACCGGTGTGCCTCGTCGCGGATCCGCTGCAGCAGGTAGAGGCCCTCGCTGGTGCGCGGCAGGATCACCGGGTCGGGGTCGGCCGGCAGCCACACCTCCTCCAGCCGCTTGGCCAGCCCACACACCGCGACGTTGGTTACCCCGAGCTCGGCGAGCACCTCGGAGGCTGCCTGCACCTGCGGGGCGCCGCCGTCGACGACCAGCAGGTTCGGCGGGTAGGCGAACTTGCGGGGCCGCCCGGTCACCGGATCGAGACCTGCTCGCAGGGTCGAGACATCAGCATCGATGCCGGCCCGCGTCTCCGCGACGTTGTCGGCCGGCGCCTGGGTCTCTGACCCGGTCTCGGTGAGGTGGCGGCGGAACCGGCGCCGCACCACCTCGGCGATGGACGCCACGTCGCCGCCATCGGCTCCCTGTTCACCCACCCCGCCGGCTTCGTCATTCCCACCCCGCCGGCTTCGCCGGCTACCGTCCCCCGGGCCGGCTGCCGTCCCCCCGCCGCGGACTTCGAAGCGGCGGTACTCCGAGCGCCGGGCAAGACCGTCCTCGAACACCACCAGCGAAGCCACCACGTCGCTGCCCTGCACGTGGCTGACGTCGACACACTCTATGCGCAGCGGAGCGCTGTCCAGGCCGAGCGCATCCTGGATCTCGGCCAGGGCCGCCGAGCGGGCGGTCAGGTCACCGGCCCGGCGCAGCTTGTGCTGGATGAGCGCCTCGGCGGCGTTGCGGGCCACGGTGTCGGCCAGCGCCCGCTTGTCCCCGCGCTGAGGCACCCGCAGCACCACCCGCGACCCGCGCAGCCGGGACAACCACTCGGTGACGGTGTCCGCCTCGACGGGCAGCTCAGGGACCAGGATCTCCCGTGGCACCGGGGCGTCGGCTGTGACGACTCCGACCGCGGCCGCCTCGGCCTGCTCGCCGTAGAACTGGCTGAGGAAATCTTCGACCAGCTGGGCGGTGTCGGCCTGCTGGACCTTCTCGATCACCCAGCCGCGCTGGCCCCGGACCCGCCCGCCCCGGACGTGGAACACCTGGACAGCGGCCTCTAGGTCATCCTGGGCGAACGCCACCACGTCGGCGTCGGTCCCGTCGCCGAGCACCACGGCCTGTCGTTCCATGGCCCGGCGCAGCGCCCCGAGATCGTCGCGCAAGCGGGCGGCCCGCTCGAACTCCAACTGGTCGGACGCCGCGGCCATGTCCCGCTCCAGCTCGCGCACCATCCGGTCGGTGCGCCCGCCCAGAAAGTCACAGAAGTCGTTCACGATGTCACGGTGTTGGTCGGCGTCCACCCGGCCCACACAGGGCGCGGAACACTTGTTGATGTAGCCGAGCAGGCATGGCCGGCCCATCTGGCCGTGCCGCCGGAACACCCCGGCCGAGCAGGTGCGGGCCGGGAACACCCGCAGCAGCAGATCCAGGGTCTCGCGAATCGCCCAGGCGTGCGCGTACGGGCCGAAGTAGCGCACCCCCTTACGCCGGGGACCCCGGTAGACGTGCAGCCGGGGATACTCCTCGTGCAGGGTCACCGCCAGTACCGGGTAGGTCTTGTCGTCGCGGTAGCGGACGTTGAACCGGGGGTCAAACTCCTTGATCCAGTTGTACTCGAGCTGGAGTGCCTCGACCTCGGTGCCCACCACTGTCCACCGCACGTGCGCCGCGGTGGTGACCATCTGACGGGTACGGGGGTGCAGGTTGGCCAGGTCGGCGAAGTAGGAGCTCAACCGGCCGCGCAGGTTCTTGGCCTTGCCCACATAGATCACCCGACCCTGCTGGTCGGCGAACCGATAGACGCCGGGTGCCTCCGGGATGGTGCCGGCGGCCGGACGGTACGTGGACGGGTCGGCCATGGTGGGTCCAGCCTATGCCGCGACGCCAGGACCCGGTGACGGACTGTCGGTGGCCACCGCCAGCGCGCAGCGGCGGGACTGCCCGGGAGTGGTGAGCTCGGGCGATCTGAGCCAGCTCGTCGGACGACCACGGCCCGCCTAGGTGGCTGGTGTCGAACGCCCTGATCGGCCGACTCCCCGGTTACGGAAGTTGATAACACCAGGTCAGAGCAGGTGATCATTATAACTATCCGTAGCATTCCGCGAAAGACACCAGCCCCCTAGGCCGGGCTTCGGAGTGTCTTCAGCTCCGCGATCACCGCGGCCGTCCGGCTTGCGGCCGTCACGGCCGAGGCCCGCCGCAGATCATGTTGGAGGGCCCTCGAAGCGTCGCGCAGCTGCTTGCCCAGCGTAAGACGGAAGTCCTCGACGGTTCCGCGCAATGCGGCGACCTCGTCGCCCCGACGCCGGTCGAGCTGGCGCCTACGTTCTCCGGTGAGCGCCGCACCGCCGAGCGCGAACGCCCCGACCGTCGCAATGACTGCCAGGACCCCGCCCGCCAGGTGCACATCCAGCAGCCGAGTGGCGATCAGCGCCATCATGATTCCGCTCCAGCCGGGGCGGAACACCCGCAGCAGCCGGGCCGGCAGCGGCAACTCGGACCTCGGCGGGCGGGGCGGCGCCAACCCGGTCACGAGCTGCACCGGGCCGAGCACCGGAAGCCCAGGAAACTGGTGCGGGGCCGAATTGAGCGTCGCGGCGACCCGGCAGGCCACCGCTCCCGCGCCGTCGAAGAGCCGCCGGTAGGCCTGCTCGGCCTCGATGACCAGGCGAGCTCGCAACTCCGCGTCGGCGTCGGCGAGCGGACCGGGGTCAGCACTGTGGACGCCCGCCTCGCGCTCGGCGAGCAGCGCGCGCATCCGCATGCGGAGGTCGAACTCCATGTCCGTGTTGAGCCCGGCGAAACCGTCGCTGACCAGGTACTGCCATTCCTTGACCGCGCTCAGCGCGCGATCGAGCATTTCACCGACCTCGACGATGAGGTCTCGGGTGGGATCATGTGGGGCGATCATGGCTACTCCTGTGAACAGTCCGGTGGAGGGGCCAGGGACCAGCCCGAGGCATCGCCCCGGGCTGGTCCCGCACAGTCACTCGTCGTCGCCGTCGTCGTCGTCGACGTCGTAGTCCTCGTAGTCCTCGTAGTCCTCGCTCATGGCTGCGATCTCCTCGGTTCGTGCCCGGAACCGTGGTCCGGGTCTGCACGCAACGATGCCCGGGAACGAGTCATGGATCGACCGAGTGAGCCCTACATCAGTGGGCCGCGCCCCTACCTTCCCGTGGGGGCAGACCCCCGGCCCCGAGCACTCAGGACGCCAGCGACAGCAGCCGTTCGACGACGTCGTCCAGGGTCTCGGCCACCGCGTGCGGCGCGGCGACGACGTCGGACATGCCGCCCTCACATCGGGTCGCGAACCCACCGAGCAGCCCGGCCCGCACTCCGGCGTTCGCCAGCATCATGGCGCGCGAGTGCGCTCCGGCGCACTGATCACCGCGGCACCTCCTCATCGCCTCCGAGAACGGCCCTGCGGCCACAACACAATCCCAACACCGCAGGGTGATCAGGTAACGCAGCACCACGGCCCGGTAACCCCCGCCCGCGTTCAACAACTCGCAAAATCCGCCGCACCCGCAGCGCGTGCAACGGTGCCAGCGCGTATCCGGGGTAGGACGACAGCCAGGTCGCGCTCCCCAGGCTGACCGCGTCGGCGCCGGCCCAGAAGTACTCCCGGCAGTCGTCGACCGTCCGGATGCCGCCGGTCGCGATGATCGGCAGGGTGACGCCGGCGTCGCGCAGCTCGGCGACCACCCGCAGCCCGATCGGCTTGATCGCCCGCCCGGACAACCCGCCGAAGCGGTTTGCCAGCAGTGGCGTCCCGGTGCGGGGGTTCAGCCGCAGCGCCTTGACGGTGTTGATCGCGGTCAGGCCGCTGACCCCGGCGCACGCCGCCCGACGGGCGTTGTCGAGATAGTCCACGTCCGGCGAGAGTTTGAGGATCACCGGGTGGTGGCTGCGCGGGACCGCCTCGGCCAGCACCGCGTCCAGGATCACCGAGAAGTCGAAGTTGACGTTGTGGCAGGACACGTTCAACTCGACGGCGGCGATGTCCCCGGCCGGCACGCACCTGTTGACGGTGTCCACCAGGGTGCCGAACTCCTCGGCGGAGAAACCACCGAGCGAGATGATGGTGCGCTGATCACGGGTGCGCGGGTAGTAGTCGCGCAGGTACGCCTCGATGCCGACGTTGCACCAGCCGAATGCGTTGATGAAGCCGCCGTCCACCCCGCGCAGCACGGTGCCGTAGCGCTTCACCAGGTCGGGGAGCTCGTGCGGCGCCCAGTCGTCCCGGGTGGTGAAGTGGCCCTCGCGCGGTTCCACCGTCAGCGTGCGGGTGGTGACCGCGCCGAACCGGTGCAGTGGCACCAGCATCGCGATGGGGCTCATCCCGTAGAACGCGGTGTTCGCCACCCCGTAGCCGAGCAGGCTGGACGAGGTGACAAGCCGGTTGCGCAGCACGATGTCGCCCAGCCGCACGGAGTCCGTCATGCGGACGGCTCCGGGGCGTACTCGGCGTGCAGCTCGCGCAGCCCCCGCATCGCGGCCACCGCGCTGTCGCCGTCCACCACCTGCACCGCCAGCAGGGGGACGTACTCGTCGTCGGCCAGATCCAAGCGGCCCCAGGTGGCACTGTCCGGGAAACCGAACCCCGCCACCTGCTCCCAGGGGTAGGTGCGGGTGTTGACCACGTTGCGGACCTCGACGCCGGCCGCACCGGCCCGCACCCTGGGCCGGGCGAACAGCAGCAGGCCGCCGGCCATCAACGCCCCGAGCAGCACCATCGCGACCTGGTCGGCGAGCCGGAAGTGCACCCCGGTCTGCACCGTACGCAGCAGCGCGGCAACCGTGGACATCACCGCGACCAGCGCCACCGCACCCACGATCGCGAACCAGCGGGCTTTGCGTGGGCGTGCCACCAGCCGCCAGTCCCGGTCCCTACCGTCGTCATCTGTGCCGTCGTTGCCGCCCACGTCAGCCCCCCGACCGGGCCGCCCGCAGCTCGCGCAGGGCCAACGCGGTGTGCAGGGCGGCGCGACAGGCGTCCGCGCCCTTGTCCTCGGCAGAGTCGGGGCGGCCGCTGCGCTCGACGGCCTGTTGCTCGGTGTCGCAGGTCAGCACGCCGTTGCCGATCGGCGTGGACTCGTCCAGCGCGATCCGGGTCAGCCCGGCGGTCACCGAGTCGCACACGTAGTCAAAATGCGGCGTGCCGCCACGGATCACCACGCCGAGTGCGACCACGGCGTCGTGTGCGCGAGCCAGCTCCTGGCATACCACCGGCAGCTCCAGCGACCCTGGCACCCGCACGACTGTCGGGCTCGGCACGCCCGCCGTGGCGGCCACCGCGAGCGCCCGCTCCAGCAGGTGATCGGAGATCGCCGGGTGCCACCGGGCGGCGGCGATGCCCAGGCGCAGTCCGTCGGCCCTCGGCTCGTTCGCGGCCGGCCGACCGTCGCCACTCATGCCGTGACCCCGCCCGTCCCGCGCCCACTGGCACCGCGCCCACTGACACCGAAGTCGTCCGCTCCGTCCAGCACACCGTCCAGATGGGGCAGGTCGTGGCCCATCCGGTCGCGTTTGGTCCGCAGGTAGTGCAGGTTCTCCCGGGTGGGGCGGATGGGCAGCGCAACCCGCTCGACCACCCGTAGGCCGTAGCCCTCCAACCCGGCGCGTTTGTCCGGGTTGTTGGTCAGCAGCCGCATCGAGCGCACCCCGAGGTCGACCAGGATCTGCGCGCCGGTGCCGTAGTCGCGGGCGTCGGCGGGCATGCCCAGCGCCAGGTTGGCGTCCACGGTGTCCACCCCGGACTCCTGCAGCTGGTAGGCCTGCAGCTTGTGCATCAGCCCGATGCCCCGGCCCTCGTGACCTCGCACGTACAGCACCACACCGCGCCCCTCGGCGGCCACGCATGCCAACGCGGCGTCCAACTGCGGGCCGCAGTCACAGCGCAGCGAACCGAACACATCGCCGGTCAGGCACTCCGAGTGCACCCGGACCAGCACGTCCGCACCGTCGCCAATGTCCCCGCAGACCATCGCGATGTGCTCGATGCCGTCCAGCACATTGTCGTAGCCGTACGCGATGAACGGCCCGTGCGGGGTGGGGATGCGAGCCTCCGCGACCCGCTCGACCTGCCGCTCGAAGCGGCGTCGGTAAGCGATCAGGTCGGCAATGGTGACCAAGGTGAGGTCGTGGTCGGCGGCGAAGATCTCCAACTCGTCGGTGCGGGCCATCTCGCCCTCGTTCTTCTGCGACACGATCTCGCACAGCGCGCCGGCCGGCTGCAACCCCGCCAACCGAGCCAGATCGACCGCGGCCTCGGTGTGCCCGGGACGGCGCAGCACCCCGCCCTCCTTGGCCCGCAGCGGCAGCACGTGCCCAGGGCGCACGAACTCGGCCGCGGTCGACTCCCTGGTGGCCAGCAGCCGGATGGTGTGCGCCCGGTCGGTGGCCGAGATCCCGGTGCTCACCCCGGTCTTGGCGTCCACGGTGACGGTGAACGCGGTGCGGAAGGCGTCGCCGTTGGAGTGGTACATCGGCGGCAGGTCCAGCCGGTTGCAGTCGCCCTCCGTCAGCGCCACACAGATGTAGCCTGAGGTGTAGCGCACCATGAACGACACCAGCTCCGGCGTCGCCCGCTCTGCCGCGAAGATCAGGTCGCCCTCGTTCTCGCGGTCCTCGTCGTCAACCACCACCACGGCCTTGCCAGCGGCGATGTCGGCCAGCGCGCGTTCGACGCCGGCGAACCGGCCATTCCCGGAACCGTCCATCACGACCCAGCCTTGCCTTCCCCGACGTACCCGGCCGCCTCCGCGTCCCGTTGTCCCGGCAGGTAGCCGGCCAGCAGTCGTTCGACGTACTTGGCCAGTACGTCCACCTCGATGTTGACCTGGTCGCCCGGCTGCCGGTCGCCCAGGGTCGTGTCGGCCAGGGTGGTCGGAATGAGCGCCACCGAGAACCGGTCACCGGCCACCGAGGCCACCGTCAGCGACACCCCGTCCACCGTGATCGACCCCTTCTCGACCACGTACCGGGCCAGGCCCGGCGGCAGCTCGAAGACCAGCTCGGCGGTGCGTTCGCGGCGGTGGTGAGCCACCACCATGCCCACGCCGTCGACGTGACCTTGCACGATGTGCCCGCCGAAGCGCTGACCACTGACCAGCGCCCGCTCCAGGTTGACCCGGGTGCCGGCGGCCACCGCCGCCAGGCTGGAGCAGCGCAGGGTCTCGGGCACCAGCTCCACGCTGACCGAGTCGCCGAGGATGTCGACGGCGGTCAGACAGACTCCGTTCACCGCGATCGACTCGCCGTGCCGGGTGCCGTAGGTGACCCGCGAGCCGACGATCTCCAGCCGCACCACGTCGGCGTCGGCGGCCACCGAGCGGACCTCGCCGACCGCCTCGACGATACCGGTGAACATCAACCCACCCCTCTGTGCGGCCGGTGCGCCGATACGCGTGCGGCCTGTTCGCGCAGCCCGGCCAGCGCGGCCGCCGGGTCGTCGGCACCGTAGACCGCGGAGCCGGCCACGAAGCAGTCCACACCGGCCTCGGCGGCCGCCTCGATGGTGTCGGCGTTGATCCCGCCGTCGATCTCCACGAGCAACCGCAGGTGCCCGGTGTCCACCAGGCGGCGGGCGGTGCGCACCTTCTCCAGCACCTCGTAGATGAAGCCCTGCCCACCGAAACCGGGCTCGACGCTCATCACCAGCAGCGTGTCGAAGTGCTTCAGCAGCTCCAGGTACGGCTCCAGCGGGGTGTTCGGCTTCACCGACAGCCCGGCCAGCGCACCCGCCGCCCGCAGGTTCGCGGCGAGTTTCTCGGGCTCCGCCGCAGCCTCAATGTGCACTGTGACGTTCGTCGCACCGGCCTCGGCGTAGCCGATCGCCCACCGATCCGGGTTCTCGATCATGAGGTGGCAGTCCAGCGGAATGTCGGTCGCCCCGAGCAGCGCCTGCACCACCGGCAGGCCCAACGTCAGGTTGGGCACGAAATGGGCGTCCATGACGTCGACATGCAGCCAGTCCGCCCCGGTCACCGCCGCCGCCTCGTCGGCAAGGCGCGCGAAGTCAGCGGACAGAATACTCGGTGCGATCATCAGGGCCACGTCCGCAGATTACGCCCGTGCCCTCGGTCGCCGCGGCCCCCTCGCCCCGGGTCACACCTCGGCGTGCGTCTTACCCGGTGCGACGCAGCAGGGCCAGGAACATCGCGTCGGTGCCGTGCCGGTGCGGCCACAGCTGCACGGTCGGTCCCTCCCCCAGACCCGGTACGCCCGGCAGCACGGCGGTGGCGTCCAACCGTTCGACATCCGCGCGACCGCGCAGCACGGCGGCTAGCACCCCATGGGTCTCTGCGACGTGCGGTGAACAGGTCGCGTAGCCGACCACCCCGCCGACCCGGGCGTGCCGAAGCGCGGCGGTGAGCAGCTCCCGCTGCAGTGCGGTCAGGCCCGCCAC
>JALYVZ010000117.1 GCA_030852965.1 Actinomycetota bacterium
GCGTCCGGGTCGACGGGGGTGTCGGCGAACTCCCGTACCGAGCGCCGGGCCGGCACCGCCTCCCGGCGCCCCCGGGCCAGCGCCTCCTCGGTGCCCAGCCAGAACAGGTCCTCATCCAACGGCCGTATCAGGTCGCCGGCTACTGAGCCGTCATCGTGCAGGCCGCCCAACCCGCGCAGAACGGCGACCGGAACGCCACCGAGCTTGCCCTTCACCAGATCCGCCGCCCCAGCCACCTCGTCGGCCAGCGCGATCTCGGTGATCATTAGCTCATTGCCCTGGGCGTCGTGCGCGCCGGCGTAGCGGTGCAGCACCGGTAGCCCGGACGAGCCGATCGCCACGTCGGTCTGGCCGACCCGCCAGGCCCGGCCCATGGTGTCGGTGACCACCACCGCGACGGTGTGCCCCGTGCGTTTCCTGATTTCGGCCCGAAGCCGGGCGGCGCTGGCGTCCGGATCATGCGGCAGCAGCGCCAGCTCATCGGATGCCACGTTCGAGGCGTCCACCCCGGCGGCGGCCTGCACCAGACCGATCTTGTTGGCGACGATGAGAGTCTGCCCCTTGCGGGCGAGCACCCGCTCGGTCTCGGCGGCCACCAGCTCGCGGCGGAGCGCGTCCCGGTGCTCGGCGTCGGTTGGGGCGGTGACCAGCCGCCCCTCCACCTTGGAGACGACCTTGCTGGTCACCACCAGGAGGTCGCCGTCGCGCAGATCCGGTGCGGCGGCCACGATGGCAGCGGCCAGGTCGTCGCCAGGGCGGAACTCGGGCAGCCCGTTGACGGGGATCAGCTCCACTCGAGATGCGGCGTGGTCGCCAGGCCAAGACATCGGCTCAGTCACCGACACCCGCTACCTCGAGCGCATGCTGGGCCATCTTCGCCGTCGCCTCGACGTCGGTCATCAGCAGTGGTACCGAACGCACCTGGACGCCGTCCACGGTCGCCGTGTCGCTCTCGTGCACCAGCCAGCCGTTCAGCAGGCCGCCGGCGGCCCGACCGCCATAGTGCCGGCCAACCGCCTCGGCCGTGGTCTCGACCCCGATCGCGTCCAGGCAGGCGTCCGCCATCCCGCGCAGCGGGCGACCTTCCACGATCGGGGACAACCCGACCACCGGAGCGGAGGCAGCGCGCAGCGCGTCGGCGATACCAGGCACCGCCAGGATGGCGCCGATGCTGACCACCGGGTTCGACGGGGCGAGCAGCACCACGTCGGCGCCAGCGACGGCCGAGATCACCCCGGGCGCGGCGGTGGCCCGGTCGGCGCCGAGCGAGGCAAACCGACGAGCCGGCAGCGTGCCGTGATGGCGCACCCACCACTCCTGGAAGTGGATGGCGCGCTGCCCGCCGGGCTGGTCACCGGCCGGATCGTCGATGATGACGTGGGTCTCCACCCGGTCGTCGCTGGCCGGCAACAGCCGCACCCCGGGCTTCCAGCGCGCGCACAGCGCCTCGGTGACCGCCGAGAGTGGATAACCCGCACGCAGCATCCGGCTGCGGACCAGATGGGTGGCAACGTCGCGGTCACCGAGCCCGAACCAGCTCGGCTCGACGCCGTACGCGGCCAGCTCCTCCTTGATCGTCCAGGACTCCTCGGCCCGACCCCAGCCTCGCCCGAAATCGATACCGCCGCCCAGGGTGTACATGCAGGTGTCCAGGTCTGGGCAGACCCGCAACCCGTGCAGCCAGATGTCGTCCCCGACGTTCACCAGCGCGGTGATCTCGTGCCGACCAACATCGCCGGCACCGCCGAGCAGCGCCCCATCGCCGGCACCGCCGAGCAGCGCCCGGAGCCCGACCAGGAACCGGGCGCCACCAACCCCGCCCACCAGTGCCACGACCTTCACCGGCTCAGCCTACGACCACCCGGAAGCCCGCTGTCCGCTGCTCAATAAAGCGTTGCGCGCAGCCGCTCGGGGTAGTCCCGGTCGTAGGTTGCGCCGTCGATCTCACCGGAGGTGATGGCCTGCATGATCTGACCGACCGTGGGCAGCTCCGACGGATCCCGGTGCCGGGCGGGGTCCCACAGCTTCGACCGGACCAGCGCCTTGGGGCACTGGGTGTAGACAGCGGTCGTGGTGACGACGATCACCGTCGTCGGTTCGGTGCCGCGCACCTCGAAGCTCGCCCGCAGCTGCGCATCGGTGCTGATCCGCGCGGTGCCGTTCACCCGAAGGGTCACCCCGACACCGGGCACCAGGAACAGCAACCCGATGCGCGGGTCGACCACGATGTTGCGCAGGGTGTCCAGCCGGTTGTTGCCCCGACGATCGGGCAACAACAGGGTGCGCTCGGCGGCAACCCGCACGAACCCGGCGGGGTCGCCGCGCGGGGAACAGTCCAGCCCCGAGGGCCCGGCGGTCGCGATCAGCACGAACGGCGACGCCTCGACGTAGGCCCGGTGCAACGGGGTGAGGTGGTCGATCTCCTTGGTCACTGAGGAAGCGACCGGCGCGTCGTACAGCGCCTCAAGCTCTTCGACGCTCTGGATGGTCGACACGTGTCTGGACGCTACCCCCTCAGGCGGACGAACCCGACCCGTTTCGCCCGTCTCCCAGACCGCACCGCAATCCCGCCCACCTCGGCTCGAGACCCGTCCGCCCGGGCAGTGATCCACGTTTCGGTGTGAGCTCGGACACTGGAGGTCCGCTCTGCCACCGAAACACGGATCACCGTCCCTCCAGGGACGCGGGCCTCCGGGCGCAGCGGGATCTCCCAGGCCGACAGAACAGAGGTAGACCCGGCGAGAGATCGTCAGAGGGCGCGGTAGTCGCGGGGGGAGAACCTGGGGCCGAAGCGGGGGCGGCGGAATCCGGAGGCCTCAATGTACCGCACCGCGCGCTGGCGCTGCGGCGCGTACGGGGCCAGCACGGCGAGCATGCCGGCGTCGTCGAGCGGCTGCCCGACCAGCGCCCAGCCGACCACCGTGGGGATGTGGAAGTCACCCACGCTCACCGCATCCGGGTCGCCCCACGCTCGCTGGGCCACCTCGGCCGCAGTCCACATCCCGATGCCCGGCACCCGGCGCAGCAGCTCCCGCCCAGCCGATCCGCGCAGCTCACAAGCACGTTCCAGGCGGTGCGCCACCGAGGCGGCGGCCAGTAGCGCACGCCGGCGCGCGGAGTCCACCCCGGCCCGATGCCACTCCCAGTCGGGGATCGCACGCAGCGCGGCCGGGGTCGGCACCACCCGCATTCCCTGGCCGCCGGCCGGTCCCGGCGCCGGCTCCCCGAAGCGGTGGCACAGCTCCCGCCAGGACCGTCGCGCCTCCACCCCGGTCACCTTCTGCTCCAACACCGCCGGGACCAACACGTCCCACACCCGGCCGGTCGAACCCAACCGAAGCCAGGGCAGTCGGCGGCGGGCATCAGCCACCAGTGGGTGGTGGTCCACGAAACCGGAGTCGTCGTCGTCCACACCGAGCAGCGCGGGGACTCCTTCCAACACGGCGGCCGCACCCGGCCCCCAGGCTCGGGCGAGGACAACGCTGCTGCCGCCGCCGTCTGAACCAAGCCGCAGCGCGAGCGTCGCCGGGCCGTCCAGAGTGCTCGCGGTGCGCCACACCCGCCCCCGTTCGACGTCGATCCGCAGCGTCGGGTCACCCCGGCCGCGCCGTAGCGGGGCCAGCATCCCGGCCAGGTCCAGCCGGTAGTCCGGGCGCCAGTCACGGGTGAACGGCGGTTCGACGGGAGGGTCGACCCGCTGAGCCCGGGTGAACGGCGGTTCGACGGGGGTGTCGGCCCGCTGAGCCCGGGTGAACGGCGGTTCGGCCGCCGGGTCGAGCGTCATACCCCGGCTGAGAATCGCACCCCGCCGGCCGGCAGCACCACATCCGGCCAGATCCGCACCCCGTCGCGCAGCTCGCAGCGCTCACCAACCTGGGCGCGGTCACCGATCACCGCACCGCTGACCACCGCGCCATCGCCGACCCGTGAACCGGTTCCGAGCACCGACCGCTCCACCACAGCGCCGGCACCGACCATGGCGCCGTCGCACAGCAGCGCACCGTCCAGCCGGGCCCCGGCGCCCACCGAGCAGCCGGAACCGACCGTCGTCCCCCCGACCAGGACCGCGTCGGCGGCGACCTGAGCGCCGGCGAGCACCAGCGCCGCACCCGTCGGACCGGGCAGCGCCGCCGACGGCGCCAGCCCGCGAACCAGGTCGGCCGAGCCGTCAATCAGGTCGAAAGGGGTCCCGAAGTCGCGCCAGTAGGAGTTGTCCACATGTCCGAGCACCCGCGCGCCCGAGGCCAACAGGCCAGGGAACGTCTCGCGCTCCACCGACACCGGCCGGCCGGTCGGGATCTTCTCCAGCACCGAGCGGCGGAAGACGTAACAACCGGCGTTGATCTGGTCGGTGGGCGGATCGGGGGTCTTCTCCAGGAATGCCTCCACCCGGCCATCCGGGGTGGTGGGCACACAGCCGTAGGCCCGGGGGTCGAGCACCTTCACCAGGTGCAGCGTGACGTCGGCCTGGCCGTGGCGATGGGTGTCGACCACACCGGCCAGGTCGGTGCCGGCCAGCACGTCACCGTTGAACACCAACACGTCGTCGGTGCGCAGCCGGTCGGCCACGTTGCGGATGCCGCCGCCGGTGCCCAGCGGTTCGGTCTCGGTGACGTACTCCAGTTCGAGCCCCAGACCGGAGCCGTCGCCGAACCGTTCGGCGAACGTCTCGGCCAGGTACGACGTGCCCAACACCACGTGGCGGACACCGGCCTCCCGGATCCGGGACAGCAGGTGGGCCAGGAACGGCACCCCCGCAGTCGGCAAGAGCGGTTTGGCACAGGAAAGCGTCAAGGGGCGCAGCCGAGTGCCCTGGCCACCGACCAGCACCACGGCGTCCACATCGTTCAGCGTCACGAGCTGGAGACGCTACCCGGCTCCCGGGTGGCGGCCCGGACCGCCAGCCGGGAGCCGGGTGACGGCTCGCACCGCCAGCCGGGAACGCACCCCCAGCCCGACGCGCAACGCCAGTCGCAGGGGCGCCCACGCCGGTCCGCGATGTCGGTCGGCCAGGAACAGGTAGGCGCTGCGGTGATGCTCCGCGAGCATCCGGGCCGAGACGCTCGCGTTCGCGGTGGTGGCGTGTCCGCCGGTGTGCACCACCTCGGCTCCTGGTACATACCGGTTGCGCCAGCCGGCGAACCCGAGCCGCTCCCCCAGGTCGACGTCCTCGAAGTACATGAAGTAGCGGGAGTCGAAACCGTCCACCGAGTCGAACGCGGTGCGCCGCAGCAACAGGCAGGAACCGGACAGCCACCCGGCGTCCCGTTCGGAGATGGCCGACTCCGATTGCCGGTATGCCCTGGTCCAGGGGTTGCCCGGCCACACGGGGCCGAACACCGCATGCCCGACGCCTCGGCCAAGCGAAGGGACCAGCCGGGCGGACGGGTAGACCACCCCGTCGGAGTCCCGGATCAGCGGCCCCAGCGCGCCGGCTCTCGGGGTGCGCTCAGCGGCCGCAAGCAGCTCGTCCAGCGACCCGGGCCGCCACACCACGTCCGGGTTGGCCACCACCACCCAGCCGAACTCTCGACCCAGGCCGGCGATCGCCCGGTTCGCGGCGCTGCCGTAGCCGACGTTCTCCCCGATCCGGAGCAGCCAGACACCGGGCCGCTCGGCGACGGCCCGCTCCGGGGCACCGTCGAGCGAGCCGTTGTCGGCCAGCACCACGGTGTGCGGGCGGTTGGTCGCCTGGGCCAGCGAGTCGAGGAACGCGGCCAACGAGTCACCTGGTGAGTAGGTGACGGTCACCACCGCAAGCTGGTCACCGTACCCACTGCCGTACACCCGGGGGATGGTATCGGCGTGCCACGCTCAGGCCGGGGGCCCCTCGTCCAGGGTGACTGCTCCGCTGCGCCGCTGGCCGGCTCTGTCGACCCACGCCACGTTCAGCCGGTCACCAGGTCGGTGCCGACCGACGATCGCGGTCAGCTGGGTGGGCGAGTCGACCACGGCACCGTCTAACTCGACGATGGTGTCGCCCCGTTGCAGACCGGTGGTCTCGGCCGGGGATCCGGATGCGATCTGGGTCACCGTCGCTCCGGGTTTGGCCGACCGTGGGAGGTAGCCGCCCGGCAGCATCGCCGGACCGGACACCGCGATGCCGATGATGCCGGTCGGGCCGACGTGCACCTCGCCGGTGGAGTGGCCGGCGCGGATGGTCGCCACGATGCCCATCGCATCGTTGATCGGGATCGCGTAGCCGACGCCGTTCGGGATGTTGGTCTTGTAGTTGATCGAGGCCGCCGTGTTGACCCCAATCACCTGGCCGGCCTCGTTGACCAGCGGACCACCCGAGTCGCCGGGCCGGATGTCGGCGGCGATCTCGATCAGCCCCTGGAGCCGCTCGGTGCTCCCGGTCAGCTCGTCGCTGGTGTTGATCGACCGACCCACGCCGGTGACCTTGCCCGGGGCCCGGATCGGCTTGCCACCCGCGCCACCGGCGTTGCCGATGCCCAAGATCGGCTGGCCGGACTGGACCGACGAGGACTCACCGATGACGGCGGTGGCCAGTCTTTTGGGGTCGGCGATCTGCAGCAGCGCAACGTCGTGGTTGCGGTCGTAGCCGACCACGCGGGCCGAGTAGCGCTTTTGGTTGCTCTTGGTCACCACCTCGAGGGTGGTGGCGCCGTTGATCACATGGTTGTTGGTGAGCACCTCTCCGGTCTGGCTCAGCACGATTCCGGTTCCGGCGCCACCGATCCCCAGGTTCCGGATCTCGGTCTCCACGTCCACCAGCACCGGGGTGACCTTGTTGGCCAACGTCTCGACCTCGGTCGGGGTGAACGGGGGGCGCCCGGGCTTGGCCGCGGTCGCAATGGCGCGCTGCTCGGCGAACTCGGTGGCGAGCTGGTCGGCGCGGTACCAGGCCACCCCGCCGCCGAGCACGAGGACCAGCGCCACCAACAAGAAGACGCCCGTGTACACCGCGCGCGGCGGCCCAGCGTTCGGCCCGTCATACCACTCGGAGTCGCGCACTCGTCACCCCCTGCGGAGCCGGCGCGCCACCCAGCACGCCGTCGCCAAGGCATCCTCGGCGCCATCTTCGCAGCTAACCAGGTGCGAGCGGGTGCTGCGACCTGACCAAGGGCGTGTCCACCCCGGAGTGCCGTACGCCACATTCGACAGTGTTGATGGTTCGCTGCGCGCCCGGCTCCGCTCCTCGCTCACTGGCGCTCGCTGCGATGCTCACCGGCCCCTCGCTCACTGCCGGGTCAGCCACCCGAGCTGGGCGCCCAGTTGCCGTGGAAGCCGTTCGGCACCCTGCCCGGCAGGTGCACCTCGGCAACGGTTTCGCAGGTGCCCGCGACGACTTCGTGGGTTGGCGGGCGCGCTTGAGGTGATCTCGCTCTGAGTAGGACCAGCATCCCTACCTGAGGCGGTGGGTGGCGCGCTCGGACTCCGCGCGGCGGTCCAGGGCCGCCGGGTCGGCGTTGCGGCACTGCACCAGCGAGGCTCCGGCGGCCAGCACCGCCAGTGGCACCTCGACCAGTCCGTCGGCCATCGACCACTCCCTGGTCGTCAGCACCCGATCGCCGGAGCCGAGGCCGGCCTCGGCGGCGGCGGCGTGCGCAGCGGCCAACACCTCGTCGACCGCGGCCCCGTTCAACGCCGGATCCGCACCGGATGCCGGGTGCTCGGGGGCGAACGTGTCGCCGTGCAGGCGCACCTCACCGGCGTAGTCGACCACCCCGGGCGGCAACCCAGGCAGGCCGACGCCGAACGCGTGCAGCGACAGCGCCACGACCGTGCCGGCCCCTGCCCCGGTCGCGGCGACCAGCCGCTCGGCATCGCAGCAGACCACATCGGCACCGGCCGGCTCGGTCACCACTTCGGCGCCGCACCACCAGGCGCCCAGCAGCACCGCCAGGGTCTGCCAGTGCGCCGGCAGCAGCAGCGCAACCCGGTCGCCGGGCTCCACGTCGCACTCGTCGCGCAAGAAGTTCGCGGTCTTGGCCGCCCAGTTCGCAAACGTGACCCCGGACAGCTCGATCCGCTCACCTCCGGCGTCGTCGTAGTAGGTGATCAGCGGAGCGGCGCCGTCCCGGGCCAGCCTGGGCCCGAGCAGCGCATCGGTGAGGGTCACCGGCTCAGTCCACGCACGGGACACCGTCGGCGGTGATCGGCGGAGTCGGCGGCGTAGATCTTGATGAGGAGGATGTGGAGGAGGTACTGCTGCTACTGCTCCGGGTGCGGGGTGAGCTGGTCCTGTCGTCCTGCGAGATGTCGGACAGCGAGAAGTCCCTCCCGAGGTACACCTGCACCTGCCCGGCAGGCACGCCCGTGTCCAGCTCGGTCATGATGCCCCCCAGCAGCCGGGCCACCTGGTCGGCGCCGTCGGACTCGCCAGACGGGTAGTGCACGCTGGAATGGCTCACGATTTCGGCGTTCTTCTGCTTGCCCTGGCTGTAGCCCCGGCCGCGGAGCTCGCGGGCGACCTGGGCGGCCAGCCCGTTGCGTCCGGTGCCATTGCGCACCTCGACGGTCAGCGACGCCGGTGACACCGCATCAACCGGCGGCGCCTCGCTCGGAGTAGTGCTCGGGCTCCGGCTCGGTTTGGCGGATGGCGACCCGGTCTTCTCCGCGACGAACGCGCGCACCTCGTCGGGGTCGACGAGCACCACGTCGCCGTGCGAGTTGGTGTCGGCTCCGGCCACCGGGATGGTCATGAACTGGATCCGCCCGCCCGCGAGGTCGGATGCCTGACGGGCGAAGGCCAGCACGTCCCACCCGGTGTCCAACACCACCGCCTCCTTGGCGACGTCCACCAGGGACTGTAGTTTCGCGGGGTTCGCCAGAGTCCCGGCGGAGAGGATCTTGCGGGCCACGGCGGCCAGGAACACCTGCTGTCGGCGGATCCGGTCGAAGTCTCCATGGGTCAGCTCGTGGCGCTGCCGGACGAATGCCAGCGCCGCTCCGCCGCTGATCGTCTGACGTCCGGCCGGAAACCGCGCACCGGAGAGGGCCTCGTTGACCGACTCGTTGAGGCAGACCTCCACGCCGCCGATGGCGTTCGTCAGGTTGTAGAAGCCAAGCAGGTTGACCTCGGCGTAGTGGTCGATCGTGGCGCCGGTGAGCCGCTCCACGGTCTTGATCAGCGCGGTGCGGCCGGCGGTGGCACTCTCGCTGTCCACCATGTCGGGGTCGACGCCCCCGGCACGCAGCTTGGCGGCGGTCTCCAACTTCACCGTAGGATACGCCGCGTTGATCTTGTTCATGCCTTCGCCGGGGATGTTGACATAGCTGTCCCTGGGGATGGAGACACCGACCGCGCGGGTGCCGTCGGCCGGCACGTGGATCAGGATGATCGTGTCGGAGTTGAGCACGCCGTCCTCGGCGCCGCTGCGCAGCTCCGCGAGGATCTTCTTCGACAGCGGCCGACCCTTGGCGTCGGTGCGGCTGTCCACCCCGACCAGCAGGATGTTCTGGTCGGTGCCGACCGGCTTGCCGAATCCGCCGAGGCGGCCGGTGATGACATCGGTGGTACTGATGCCCCCGGTCAGGTCGCGGAAGATGTTCCAGCCGATGCCCGAGGCGAGCAGGACGAAGGCGGACGCAAGAGCCACCATCAGCCGCAGACCGGTGCGCCGGCCAGCGGGGGTGGACAGAGCTGGCCGCATCCCAGGCCTCTCCTCGTTCATGCTGCGCATCGGACCAGCCGACACAGCGGCGTCCGGCCTCCCGACCGGGCATCATCCTCACCCATGCGGACCCCCGCGCGCGGGCCCCATGCCAGACTGATCAGTATGCGCATCCTGGTCACCGGCGGCGCCGGGTTCGTAGGTTCGCATTACGTGCGCCGGACGTTGGGCGGAGCCTACCCGGCGTATGGCGACGCACACGTCACGGTGCTCGACCTTCTCAGCTACGCCGGCACCCGCACCAACCTGGCCGAGGTCGAGGACTCACCGCGCTACCGGTTCGTGCGCGGTGACATCCGGGACGCGGGCCTGGTCTCCGCGCTGATGAGCGGTGTGGACCTGGTGGTGCACTTCGCCGCCGAGTCGCACGTGGACCGTTCGATCACCGGTGCCGCCGACTTCGTCTCGACCAACGTCGGCGGCACCCAGATCCTGCTGCAGGCAGCGCTGGAGCACCAGGTCGGCAAGTTCGTGCACGTCTCCACCGACGAGGTCTACGGCTCGATCGCCGCCGGCTCGTGGTCCGAAGCGCACCCGTTGGAGCCGAGCTCGCCCTACTCGGCGGCCAAGGCCGGCTCGGATCTGCTCGTCCGCGCCTACCACCGCACCCACGGGCTGAACGTCAGCATCACCCGGTGCTCGAACAACTACGGCCCGCACCAGTTCCCGGAGAAGGTCATCCCGCTGTTCCTGACCAACCTGATGGACGGCCACCGGGTGCCGCTCTACGGCGACGGACAGAACGTGCGAGACTGGCTGCACGTGGAGGACCACTGCCGGGGCATCGCGCTGGTGGCCGAAGGCGGCCGGGCCGGTGAGATCTACAACATCGGCGGCGGCACCGAGCTGTCGAACCGCGAGCTGACGGGTGTGCTGCTGACCGCAACCGGCCGCGACTGGTCGATGGTCGAGCCGGTGGCCGACCGGTTGGGCCACGACCGCCGGTACTCGGTGGACATCACCAAGATCGCCGACGAGCTTGGCTACGCGCCTGAGGTGGAGTTCGCGGACGGCATCGCCGCGACGGTGGCCTGGTACCGGGACCACCGAGGCTGGTGGGAGCCGCTCAAGGCGCGCGCCGCACTCGTCCGGTGAACGCCCCGGGAATCGGCGACGCCCGAGGAGTCGGCGGCGTCCGCTGGCTGGTCACCGGTGCGCGCGGCCAGCTGGGCACCGCGCTGGTCGACGCACTGGCCGACCGGGACGTGACCGCCACCGGGCGGGCCGAGCTGGACGTTCTAGCTCCCGAGGATGCCCTGCGGACCTGGGCTCGCGGCGCCGCGGGCCGGCCGCTGGTGGTGCTGAACGCGGCGGCCTGGAC
>JALYVZ010000399.1 GCA_030852965.1 Actinomycetota bacterium
CGTCCACCGAGGCCCGCTGCGGGTCGCGGTCAACCTCGCCGACCACACCCAAACCCTTCCCGGCGTCGCCGGTTCCGTCCTGCTGGCCACTGATCAGGCGACCCGCATCGGTAGCGGCCTGCAACTCGCCATGCAGTCGGCCGCTATCGTCCGGGTCTCACCCTCATTCGCCGAGCCAGGACAGTAGTGCCGTCGGCGGGGAAGCTCGCCGTCCCGTATGGTTGCGCCACCGCGCGGTGGGCGGGTGTCGGGCTGACTCATGGTCGGCCGGGGATCGTCGGGGCACCGGGGGTGCCTGCGATGAAGCTCATGTACGCGACGGTGAGCAGCCGGCGACCGGTCTGAAGGACCAGCGCGAGCGTCACTCGCAGTTGACCGGGTAGGGGATGTCCTTGGTAGGTGCCCTCGGCGATCTGGCGCGCGGTCACGACGGCAGTGGCGCCGGGGGCCCGCCGGTGTAGCTCCTCGGCCAGGAAGGTGTTGTAGGTGAGGGCGACGGTGGCGTGCCGGTCGAGCCAGTTGGTCTTGGTCAGGGTGGAGCCGAGCGGGCCGATGCCGGTGAAGTCGGGGACCAGCTCCTCCGGGGGCGGCGGCCGCGCCCACGAGCGCCTCGCACGTGCCGACCTTCTCGAGCACCGCCCAGATCGCTGGGGTATCCAACCCGGTCCAATCCTGTGTAGCGGTATCCAAGGTTTTGAACAGTTCGAGCTGGGCCACGGCCAGCGGCCGCGACGCCCGTTCCAGGCGCGGCAGCGACGCCAACCTCTCGGTGGCCGAGGCGGTGCGGGCCGGGTTGATCAGCCGGGTGGCCATCAGCAGCGCGAACAGGTCCAATGCATCATCGATCGCGACCGCGTCCAGATGCCGGGTCATTGCGAGCAGGGTCGCGGTGCGCGGCTCGGTCAACTCCTGCAGCGTCACGGCCTTGCTCGCCAACCCGTTGCGGGCCAGGGCCGTGATCCGGTTTGCCGGCACCGCCGAACAATCCACCGCCCGCACCCGCCGGCCTTCCATATCCGCGGCCCGGTCCAAGGTCTTGACCAGGCCCGGACCCGACACCCGGGTCGGTGCCCGACGCCAGGACTCCAGCTCGGAGAACCGTGACCCCTCCGGCACGTGCGAACCAACCGGGTCAGCACCGTGATCCCCGGCAGCAGCACCCGGTGGCGCCGCAACCACCCCACGCCGTGGTCGAACAACGCCCCCGGTCCCTCGGCATGGGTCCACTCCCGGCCATCCAGGAACTGCCGCAGCTGCGCGGTCGCCTCGACGTCCTCGAAGACCCGGAATCCGTAAGCGTCCCGGATCTGCCAGGCATGCTCATACGCCGTCATCGGCCGATCGGTGTAGCGCTTCACGCACGACGCGTCGGTGATACCCAACTGGGCGGCCACGTACTCCGCCACCGGCCACGGCACATCCAGCGGGTCCTCCAGAAACCTACCCACATAACGCACCGTGGTCGCCTGCAGCATCAACCCGAGCCGGTTGTGCTCACCCCGCCGGCCACCGATCAGCTTCCTATCGACCTCATCGCAGACGAAGAACCGCTCCAGATCACCGCGGGAAGGGACACCGTCGAAGCGCCCGTACCCGGCGACCTGCGCATCAGTCAGAAATTCCCAAACGGCATGCTCAGCGGATCGTAGACCTACCACCCAACCCGACCGGCGGTCAGGGCTCCAACACCGATTGACCGCGACAAGAACATCGCTAGCGCTAATGGCTGTACGGATCCTCCTAGACCCCCGCCCTGGCCAGTCTGGTCGCCCTCACGGTGGCCGCCGGCATCGGCGGCCTCTGGCGCCAGCGCCGGTCCGCTCGGGTGTCCACACCATCGACGGACCCTTCGGCATGAGGTCACCCTCCCGCCTCCCCGTGGTCACCGTCGCCGGCCGTCACAGCAGCCTCCTCACCGCGTGCATCGTGGACCAGACCGGGCGCCCTCGGTGTGCTCGAGGCGGCTGACAAGGCCGGCGGCCGGTCGCGCACCGACGAGACGATCCCGGAACTGCTGAACTGCTACCGGCACGGTCGAGGAGGACACCGACCCCCTGCCGAACGGACACCAGAGCGATCCGCCGGTGGACCCCGACGCACTGGCGCTGCCCAGCGCCGCTGGCCGAGCCGCTGGCCCGGGCCCTCGGCGGGAGCGGCCCAGGCTGAGAGTCCTCTCAGCGACGCACCCACCGGTCGACGCGGTGCGGGATCCGGTCGAGTGCTGCCTCGTAGGGCGCCTGCACCGCCTCCCCAGCCTGCTCCTCGAGGGCGTACAGGCGGCCGTAGGTGAAGCCCGACTCGCCCTCCTGTTCCGCCTGAGCGTCGAGCTCCTTGAGCTTCTCGCGCGCCACGACGGAGTCCTGGTGGGCGCCGAGCACCTCCTGGACCCGCTTGGCCCGCCGGGCCAGCTTCTTGGCGCGATGACCGAACAGCGGGACCGCCGACTCCGCGGCATACCGCAGCCGCTTGGCTTTCTTGCGCACCTCGTGCAGGTTGCGGTCCCGAGTCTCGGCGTCCGATGCTTTGGCGACGGCCTTCGCAGCCCGCCGCAACCGCCGGGTATCCCGGCGAAGCAGGCGCGGTACGGACTTACGCGCCGCCCGGTCGGCCTCCGGGGTGGCAGGCAGGTCAGCGACGAAGGCGTCGAGGGCGTCGAGCAGCCCGAAGTAGCGCGGGGAGTCGAGCGCCTCGACCGCGGTGAGACGACCGGCGGCGTATGCCGCGCCGAACGTCGCGTCGACCCGCGCGGCGGCGGATCCGTCGATATCGACGCCTCGGTGCGTCGCGAGGAGGCCGCGCAGCCGTTCGCCGAGCACCTGGGCGTCCCGCGCCTCGCCGAGAACCTGTCCGAGCCAGCGCAGGTCGGAGCGGATCTCGTCGACCGAGCCCTCCTCGAGAAAGGGGGCGTAGGTGGTCAGCGCCGCCCGGAGCCGCCGGGCAGAGATGCGCATCCGGTGGACCGCGCCGGAGGCGTCGAGGCGCACGTCCCGGTCCTGGTCGACCAGCCGGGCGAGGTGCCGGGCGAGGTAGACCCGCAGCAACTCAGAGGTCGCGGCCTTCTCGAGCCTCCTCGGCTTGGTCGCCGTCGATGGCGGCGGCAGCCGGTCGCCGAGCGCTCGAGCCAGCTTCGAGGGAGAATCGGCGAGGCGCGCACCGGCCCTGGTCAGCGCCGCGCCGACCGCCTCGAGGAGCCTGCGGTCGCCGCCGGCCAGCTCGACCTCCCACTCGCGCCAGCTCGTCGTGCCGTCACCGCCAACGACCTCGGCGGTAACGGAGTCGTCGCACACGTGCGCGAGGGTCTCGCCGCCAGGGGCGAGCAGCGGTGACTCGACCCGCACCGTAGAGAGCCGGACCACAGCAACGAGGTCGCGGCCCCGGACCACCCCTTGAACGAGCTCACGCAGCGGCCGCGGCACGGTCCGCACCGCC
>JALYVZ010000400.1 GCA_030852965.1 Actinomycetota bacterium
ACCGTCGGTAGCGCCAGCCGGACCACCCACCTCAGGTAGCCGCAGCGACCAGGTTGTGTGCGCTAGGTTCAGCGGGAGTGCGCCAGCTCAGGCAGCAACATGGGCCCGACCCAGAGCGCCCGCCACATCGTCGGGGGGTCCGCGCACGAGCTCTCGGACACCGCGCGCCGGTATGTGACGGTGGACAAGCTGAACAAGGCCATCGCCGACATCGTGAACGCGTTCATGGAGCTGGACCTGATCAGGGTGCGGGGTGACGGGTCGGTCGGGGCCGCCGACGGCACCCAGGTGGACACGTTCATCGACAACCTGCTGGCGGAGACCTCGATCCGATACGGCGGGACCGGTGGGATCGGGTACTACTACATCTCCGACACCTACATCGCGTTGTTTCTCCATTCCGGTCGGGGTGTGGGAGGCGGTGTATCTGATCCAGGGCACGACGGCGAGGGTGGGTCGCCGGGAGGACGCGGGCTCAGTCCTTCGTGCGCGGGGCTCAGTTCTTCTTGAAGGTGTCCTTGACCGCGTCCTTCGCGTCGGTGGCGCCGTCCTTGACGTGCTCGACGGTCTGCTTGAGCCCGGCGTCGGCCTGGTCGGCCTGGCCGTCGCGCTTGAGGTCCTCGTTGCCGGTGGCGTCGCCGATCTTTTCCTTGGCCTTGCCGGCCAGTTCCTCGGCCTTGTTCTTGATCTTGTCCACGAAGCTCACGTGCGTCCTCCTCTGTGGGATCCCGGCCGCGGGGCCGGGAATTCGGTGATCTGTGCCAGTCGGTCTGTATAAGAAGTGGGCCGGCCCAGCAAGATCGCCGGGCCGGCCCACTAGAGAGGGACATTCATACTCGTCTTGACTCCGATGCACACCGTGACGTCGCGGTGACCACCTCCATCCAGACCGTTTCTCAACCTCTTATGATCCCTTGCGAAGCTCAGCTTCGCACCTTGCTGCTACCGGGTTCTTCCGCGTTGTTCGCTCTTGCGCCGCAATTTTTACCAGCTCCGCGTTCGACTGTCAACCGCGCGTCGGCCGTCTCGTCGCGCGTCCTCCGATCATGACAGGGCGCCCGTCGAAGCCACCCTGAGGTGACCGTTTGTGCCTGGTCAGCCGCGCTCAAGTGCATGATCACGTGACCGAGGCGACACCGGATGCGGGTGGTGCGCGCAGCATCCGGCCGGCGTATCTCGACTAACGCGGCGGCCCGCGGGGATTATGTCGCGGCTTAACCTGGGGAAGGGGGCCGGCCCAGCGAAATACGCCGGGCCGGCCCGTCGGAGGGATAAACATGTCCGGTTGGCGCACGACGCAATACCGTCGTCTACCGCCGACCCGCGGACCTGTTCCTCAACCTCTCACAATCCGTTGCACACCGAACCATTGCGCCACCCCGTGTGGCGCTTCCCGATGTCTACTCTCTCGCTGACGGCGCATTTTCTAACACCTCCACACAGGGAGTGTCAACCCCCAGCTTCCGGGCACCACAGTTCACGAGACGAGCGCGCGGAAGGCCGCGGCGAAAGGTCACCGGCGGTACCTCGTGGGGCATCGACGCGCCGTCGCGCAGGGAGGCCCGCCTGGAGGAAGTGGCCGCCGGCCGTTACCGGCGGCCATCGGTGCACAGTCGAGCACAGCGCCACCGCGTGTACGCGACACCTGATTACACGAAGGTCACCAGTGCTGCACCCCTGGTTGGCCAGTTCTGCCGCGCCGGCCGCGCTGCTCCAAGGTTTGCTGGTCGGGTCGCGCCAGAGCAGCAGGCCAGTCTCGTCGGCCATCATCTGGTTCAGCAGGCCGACGAACGTGCGTTGAGCCGTGCGCTGCTCGGCGGTGAGCGGGACATCCCCTCTTGGGATAGCGGCGTTTCGCGGGTGGGCGGGGATTGCTCAGATGGCAGTCGTAGCACTGCTCGTGGCCCAGCGCGGCGTGTCGACGGGTCACGGTGACGGTGTGGCCGCACGGGTAGCGGTGCTCGATGTGTTGCTCTTCCTCCGGGCGCGTGCACTCCGGGCAGGCCGCCACATCACCGCGCTTGTACTCGGGCAGGCTCGTGCGGCTGTTCACGGTTTGCTGCCACTCGTGGCCTTCCGGGCAGCGCCACCACGCCTTGTACCCGCTGGTCGATCCGGTGTTCTCCGGGATCCGATCCAACCTGGGTTCTTGTCCGGGTGCCAGGTCGCGGCCACGGTCGGGAACCGAGTCGTCACCGACATGCTCGGATCGAACCGCCGGATAGCGCCTCCCGCGCGGTGGTGATCAGCTTTTCCCGGTGCCGCAGCGCCTACCGAGGAAGCTTGGGCACGGGGTCTGACCCGCGTCGTCCACCCGGGCGGCAACGCAGTAACCGGCGGACGGTCAGGCCAAGCCCGCGCCGAGCGCCGTGCAGGTGCACCGCTTGGGCCCCGTACTCCGAGCATGTTGGTGTCATCCGGCAACACCCAGAGCGCCTTGCGCTGATCTCGCGTTGGTAGATTCGGATAGCCCCCACGATGGCCTGTGCGGCCCTACCTCCAGCTACCCCTTCAGCTGCTCCGCCAGGGCGTAACGCCATGGCGAACTGAGGCAGGGCGAACACACCGAGCAGGAGACAGTTGCCGTCCAGGCCCTCCGCGATGCAGCAGCCAGTATCGATGAGGCAGGCATCGCGCAGACACGACCCGCCTCGGGGGCGGCGCCGAAACCGGTACGGCGCCTGGCGATACCCATAGGGCTCGTAGTAAGGGTTGTCGCGTCGGCGACGGAACCTGACCATGTGTTGGGTGAGCCTCCTCGCGCTCTTCAACCGTGCGCGCCCGAAGATGCCAATCGCCGTCGAAGAAAGCAAGCCACGGGCACATCACTCGGATGCTTCACGATCATGTGCCGGCGGTCACACCTCGCGGGCCGCTACTGCGTCGACGAGTCGCGGCGTCGGCGGTGCGTACGCCAACGCACGGACACGAACGTGGTGGGGCCACGGGCGGCATGATTTTGGCAACTCGAGCCGAGACGTCGGCGCCGGCGTCGCGTCGCTCGTCGCGGGTGGATCCCGACGGCTCGTTCTCACCCAGATCGCAGTCAACCCGTGCACACCGACGCTGACCTGACGACGTGTTGAACGCGGCGAACCGGGCCACGGCGCCGACCCTAGTGGCCGCGCGGTGGAGTCGTGAGAGCCGAGACGGCTGACGGACCGGGGGTGATGTTGATGCAGTCCGGGCCGGGGAACATCAGCTGCTGGGTGCCGTCGGTGAACCGCGGCAGGTAGGGCGGCGCGCCGGCGGCGCCGACCCGCACACGGTGGCGATCCGGTCGGTGTGGTCGAGGTGTCGGCTGTAGAACCGCGGCCGGTCACCTACCTGGGCCTTCATCAGCTGGCCACCGCCTTCGATGTGGGCTGCCCCGCCTCGTCGCCGGCGGCGAGGCGTCGGTACAGGGTGCCACGGC
>JALYVZ010000401.1 GCA_030852965.1 Actinomycetota bacterium
CCGCTGCGGCAGCCCACCACCATACGGTGACGACTCAGACCCCCGCTGCGGCAGCCCACCACCATACGGTGACGACTCAGACCCCCGCTGCGGCAGCCCACCACCATACGGTGACGACTCAGGCCCCCGCTGCGGCAGCCCACTCATGTACGGCGACGACTCGCTCTCCTGCTTTCGCGGCTTGCTCTCGTACTCTTGCGGCTCATCGACCTGTTGCCGCGGCTCGCTCTCCTGCTTTCGCGGCTTGCTCTCGTACTCTTGCGGCTCACTGACCTGCTGCCGCGGCTCACTCACCTGCTCCTGCGGCTGGGTCCGGCGCTGCGGTGCCGGGGAAACCGCCGTCGAGGACCGTTGCACCGGATCCGGCTGCGGCACTCTCCGGGGCCCGGTGCCGGCTGACGGAGCCACCGGGGCACGCGGTTCAGTCGAAGTCTCTCCCAGCGGGTTGGGAGCCACCGGTACAGGCGGGCTCACCGTTGTCGTCGGATACGGCAACGGCCCAGGGTTGAGGGTCTGCGACGGCGCATAGTCGAGGCTTGGCAACGGCCCGGGGTTGAGGGTCGGCGACGCAGCCGGTGTCAGCTCCATCGGAGGGCGCTGTGCTGCGCCCCCCGGCCACCCGGAGACGAACACGACGACCGTGATTGCCACCAGGAGCACGAGCAGCACCGACAGCGCCGCGGCAACGTAGGTCGACACCTTCGGTTTGGGTCGGCGCGGCGCTGCATCGGGGCGCTCGACCTCCGCACGTTCGGCCCGGCCATTGCTGAGCCCGGCATCAAGCAGGTAGTTGAGGTCCCCCGGCCATACGTCCGTGCGACCCATGTCATCAGCACCCAGTGGCGGCACATCAAGCGTCTTCACACGTCGCTCACAGCTGACGAGAACCACCCGCACACCACGAGACCGCACTCCCATCGCTCACCCTGCTCAGCAGTAACGTGGAGCCTGCCCCTCGAATGCTTAAGACCGCGCTAACAGCTCCCTATGTTTCGACCGGTCTCGGGCACCCGCGTGTTGCCCGCCGTTCGTTTTGCACACGAGGACGCCGTTCGCGGTGCCCACCGGCCGACGTTCGGCGTACGGCACGGTCGTCACGTTGACGGCCCCGTCGTCAGCCTGTCGCTGCGCACAGTCCCGTCCTTTGGCCTCGTCGGGCCAGAAGAGGGTGCTGCCGCGCCGCTGGGACCAGCGGAAACCCCAGCCGAACCACCAGATCTTTGGAAACTCGGGGTAGGATTCAAGGGCCGCTTCGGGAGCTAGCACAGCCCGCCGAACCGGTCTGGGTGGTTGGCGTTCGCCGATACCCAAAGCCTATCGATGATCGTCGTGCGGCTCGACCGGCCACCCGCCCAGTATCTGACCCGAATCGGCGAGTAGCGGATGAGTTGATCTCTGGTTGAGCCCGTTGATCTTCTTGGTTGATTTCCGGGGTTGGTGACGGCTCAGGGGCCCGAGTGTCGCCTCGGGTGGGCGGGGTTCCGGTGCGCTTGGGGCCGTCTGGCCTGGTCAGGACGTTGCGGGGAGTGCACGGAGGCGGGCGAGGATCTGCGCGAGCAGATGGTGTCCCGGCGGTAGGCGCAGGTCGAGCCGGCCGGCGTGGCGGACCAGGCGGGCGGGCACCCGGATCAATTTGTGCCGCAGCGTGGCGATCATTGCTTGGCCGGCGCGGACGCCGTGACCGAGTAGCCCTCCGCCGGGTCCGGGGGTGGCGGTGAGCTGGTGGATCCAGCCGGCGATGCTGACCGCGAGCAGCGCACCCCACATCCACGCCCGGTTGACCTGCGGATATCCCGAAGGCAGATGGTGAAGCGCGGCCCCATGCTTGGCGTCGCGGATGTTGTTCTCGACCTGGGTTCGGTGCCGGTACCAGTGCTCGACCACCGCGGCTTTGTCCGGTGTGGACACATCCAGGTCGGTCACAATGAACGAGTAGCCATCTCCCAAGGTTTCGGTGTGAGCCCCGGCTGGTGTTGGCGCACCGGTCGGGGCGTTCTTGTTCTGCCAGCGGTCAGCAGCAGCACATGCCACGGTAGTCAAGATAGATGAGCTAGTCAATGTAGACGAGGGTAGTTCAGCTAGATTGACCTCGGTAAGCTCGCGGCCGTGAACGGACTCGACCCCGACGACACCCGACCGCCGTATCAGCAGGTCGCGGCGGCCGTCCGCGAGCTGATCAGCAATGGCCAGCTCATACCCGGTTCGAAACTGCCGAAGCACGAGCAGTTGATCGCTGCGTATGGGGTGTCGCTCGGAACGGTGAAGCGCGCCCTCGGGCAGCTCCAGAACGAGGGTCTGATCGTGAGCCGGCGAGGTGAGGGTGCGTTCGTTCGGTCGGGTCAGCCGACCAAGCCACCCCACCTGGACGATCCGACGGCCGAGATGCGCCGCGAGATCGACGAATTGACTCGACGTCTGACGATCGTCGAGCGCAAGCTCGACCAGAGAGGGTGACCACTCGCCTGCTGCGCTCGGTGCGCGGGATTTGCTCATAACGCCACGAAACCGCTGTTGGCCCTGTTGTAATAAGGACGCGGCGGGTACCCACGCTGGGTTGACTGGCCAGTAACTTGGACTCAGGCCGCGTGATCTGGGGGAGGATCTGACCGTGGGGAGACAGCTGCCGGCCGACTACTTGCCGTCGCACGTGCTCGCACGGCCAGACTTCATTGAGGCCTGCGCCCGGCGAGATCTGGGCAGGATTCTGCAGCTCGCCAAGCAGTGGGGCGGCGTTGGTTTCTCGGCGTCGCACCTGGCGGGGCGGTGCGAGCTCACCGTGTCGCGGGTGCAGGACTACATCGGCGGCCGAGTCCGTGCCCAGCGCGTCGACATGTTCGAACGGGTCGCGGACGGGCTGCACATCCCGGGGCCCTGGACCTGGCTCCGCGCCCCTGGGAGGGCGCTGCCGGCGAATCCTCGCGCACTGACGATTCAGCAGCGGACGGAGACTCTGGGGTGCTACGACGCGAGTTCCTGAAACTCGGCGCAGGCGTAGCCGCGACCACGCTGGGCACCGCCCGCGCCGGGATACTGTCGCCAGCCACCGGAAATCGAGTCGGCTCCACCACGGTTGAGCTTGACGTTTAACCCCGCTGTGCCGCGCTGAAGGAGATTGCGCAGGTTGTTCGGCGTGTCGGCGGGACATGGCACGGCCACCGCTTGATCATCCTCGGGTTCTCTCACAGAGCTCGAAGACGAAAGCGGTGGCCGTGGTGGTCAGTGTGGCGCAGGTGCGCGCGCAGAGCCAAGACCTCGGCGCGGCCCGGCGGGGTGATCTTGACCGGTTCCGGCGGGAGTTCTACGCGTCGTTGACCGCGCGCGCGGATGCGTTGTTCGAGCTGACCGATGCGGTGCTGTGTGCCGACGGGCCAGTCCGCTCGTTGGTCGA
>JALYVZ010000023.1 GCA_030852965.1 Actinomycetota bacterium
GACCACCACCGCGCGCGGCATGCCGACCGCCGCGCACTCCTCCCACTGCGCCACGGTGGCCGCGTCCACCCCTTCGGACGCGCACACCACGAACAGCGCGGCGTCCGCCGCCCGCAGCCCGGCGCGCAGCTCGCCGACGAAGTCCGCGTAGCCGGGAGTGTCCACCAGATTGACCTTGTGTCCGTCGTGTCGCAGCGGGGCGACCGCGAGCGCCACCGAGCGTTGCTGGCGGACCGCCGCCGGGTCGTGGTCGCAGACGGTGCTGCCGTCACCGATCGTGCCAGCCCTCGGGATCACCCCGGTGGCCGCAAGTAGCGCCTCGACCAGGGTGGTCTTTCCCGACCCGGACGGTCCGACCAGAACCACATTACGGATCGAGGTCGGGTCCTGGGCCGTGATGGCCTCGGATCCCTGGCCGGCATCTACTTTGACCACCATTACGACCACCTCCGTTGGACCGCGCGCAGCTGTGTGCTTGATCTCACACCTGACGTGGCCCGGTCACAAGGGTCTGGCGGACCTTGTACCCGTGCAGGGTCAGCCCGGGGCGTACCCGGCTCTCCGTCGTGCGGGTCGCGGGCCACCTACCCTGGTGAGCATGACGACGGTCGGGGTGCTCGCCCTGCAGGGCGATGTCCGGGAGCACCTCGCCATGCTCACCTCATGCGGGGTGCGGTCGGTGCCAGTGCGTCGCCCCGCCGAGCTGGACGCGGTCGACGCGCTGGTGCTGCCGGGTGGGGAGTCCACCACGATGAGCCGGCTGCTGGAAATCTTCGAGCTGCTGGCGCCGGTGCGTCGGCGGCTGGCCGAGGGCATGCCGGCCTACGGTTCGTGCGCCGGCATGATCCTGCTCGCCGAGCGTGTGCTGGACGGCCGGCCCGATCAGCGCCAGCTCGGCGGGCTGGACGTCGTGGTGCGGCGAAACGCCTTCGGTCGTCAGGTGGACTCGTTCGAGTTCGATCTCCCGGTGACCGGGGTGGGTGGTGGTCCGGTTCGGGCGGTGTTCATTCGCGCGCCGTGGGTGGAGTCGGCCGGCGCGGCGGTGGAGGTGCTCGCCCGCGTCCCGTGCCGACCGGAGCCCGGGACCGCGGCGGGTAGGATCGTCGCGGTTCGGCAGGGGATGGTGCTGGCCACGGCGTTCCATCCCGAGCTGACCGGCGACGGGCGGGTGCACCGCCTGTTCTGCGACATGGTTCATGGTGGCGTGCGACCACACCGGGCGGCCGGATAGTCCCGGACGCGACAAAGACGCCGCGGAAGGGGTATTTCATGAGCGGTCACTCCAAGTGGGCGACGACCAAGCACAAGAAGGCCGTGATCGACGCCAAGCGCGGCAAGATCTTCGCCAAGATGATCAAGAATATCGAGGTGGCGGCGCGAAGCGGTGGGGGTGACCCGGCCGGGAACCCCACCCTCTACGACGCAATCCAGAAGGCGAAGAAGAACTCGGTCCCGAACGACAACATCGACCGCGCGGTCAAGCGCGGCGCGGGGACCGATGGCGCGGGGGCCGACTACCAGTCGATCACCTATGAGGGCTACGGCCCCAACGGCGTCGCGGTGCTCGTCGAATGCCTGACCGACAACCGCAACCGGGCCGCCTCCGAGGTGCGGACCGCGATGACCCGCAACGGGGCGCAGATGGCCGACCCAGGCTCGGTGGCCTACCTGTTCAACCGCAAGGGCGTGGTCATCGTGCCCAAGGCCCCGTCATCGTCCGATGAGGACGAGATCCTCATGGCGGTGCTCGACGCCGGCGCCGAGGAGGTCAACGACCTGGGGGAGAGCTTCGAGGTCGTCTCCGAGGCGACCGACCTGGTCGCCGTGCGTACCGCGCTGCAGGACGCCGGCATCGACTACGACTCCGCCGACCTGACGTTCCTGCCCACGGTGTCCGTGCCGTTGGAGGCCGACGGAGCCCGCAAGGTCTTCAAGCTGATCGACGCGCTCGAGGACAGCGACGAGGTGCAGAATGTCTACGCCAACTTCGACGTCTCCGACGACGTGCTGGCCGAGGTCGGCTGAGCAGCCGCGGCGGGCCGAGAATGCTCCCCGAGCATCTACTGCAACGGGCGATCGGGCTGGCAGAGCGTCCGCCGGCGTTGCCCGGTGACACCGAGCGTACCCGAACGTTGCTCGGGATCACCGGCGCGCCCGGGGCCGGCAAATCGACGCTGGCCGGCGAGCTGTGTCGGGAGCTGACCGGGCGCGGGGCTCGGGTCGTCCTGGTTGGGATGGACGGCTTCCACTTGGCGCACCGGGCGCTCATCGAGCTCGGGCTGGTGGAGGTCAAGGGCGCCCCGGAGACGTTCGATGTCGCCGGATACGTGGCGCTGCTGCGCCGGCTGCGTTCGGCCGACGGCGGGACGGTCTGGGCACCAGAGTTCCGTCGGGAGATCGAGGACACCGTGGCCGGTGCGGTCCCGGTGCACCCGGACGTCACGTTGGTCGTCACCGAAGGCAACTACCTGCTGCTCGACGGTCCGTGGCGGCCGGTGCGAGCATTGCTCGACGAGGTGTGGTTCGTCGATGTGCCGACAGATCTGCGCCACAAGAGGCTGGCCGGCCGGCACCACTTCCACGGCCGCACCGAGGCGCAGGCCTGGGAACGCGCCCTCGGCTCCGACGAGCGGAACGCCCAGACCGTGCTGTCCACCCGAGCAGGCGCCGACGTCGTGATCACCCCCACGGACCGGTGATCACCAGGGCCTCATCGTTGTGCAGCGGGCCCGTTTATAGCGCTCACGCCCTGATGATCACCCAGGGTGGGGTGGTGCACGTTGCTCGGCGCGTCGGTGGCTGCCCGCAGAGCTGGCTTCGGTAGCCTGCTCGAACAGGTGTTCGCCGGAGAGGGGGTGTGGCGGGGTGCGGGTACTCGGCGTCGACCCCGGGCTGACCCGGTGCGGGCTGGGCGTGGTCGAAGGCGACGGTGGCCGGCAGCTGCGCTGCGTGGCCGTCGGCGTGGTCCGCAGCCAGCCCGGCATCGACATCGGGCGGCGGCTGCTCGTGCTGGCCGAGGCGGTGGAGCGGGAGATCGTGACGCACCGGCCGGATGTGGTGGCCGTCGAGCGGGTGTTCAGCCAGGCCAATGTCAGCACAGTGATGGGGACCGCACAGGCTAGCGGGGTGGTTGCGCTGGTGGCCGCGCGCGCCGGGCTGCGGGTGGTGTTCCACACCCCGAGCGAGGTCAAGGCCGCGGTGACCGGATCCGGGCGGGCCGGCAAGGAACAGGTGACCACCATGGTCACCCGGCTGCTCGGGCTGGCGGAGAAGCCCCGACCGGCCGATGCCGCCGACGCTCTCGCGCTGGCTATCTGCCATTGCTGGCGCGGTCCGATGCTCGATCGGATGGCCGCCGCCAAGGTCACCTCGGACCGGCTGGCCAAGGCACACCGGGCCCGGCTGGCGGCCGCCGCGAAGGGGGAGCATTGATCAGTTCGGTGCGCGGGCCGGTGCTGTCGATCGGCCTGGACCACGCCGTCGTCGAGGTCGGCGGGATCGGGCTCGCCGTGCAAGCCGCCCCTGGCACCCTGGCCACCCTGCGCCGCGGTGCGGAAGCCCGGCTGGCCACCGCGCTGGTCGTCCGGGAGGACTCGCTGACCCTGTACGGGTTCATCGACGGCGACACCCGCGAGCTGTTCGGGTTGTTGCAGACGGTCACCGGGGTCGGGCCGCGGCTGGCGTTGAACATTCTGGCGGTACTGGAGCCCCGGGAGCTGTGCCGAGCCCTGGCCGAGGGCGACACCGCTGCCCTCAAGCGGGTGCCGGGCGTGGGACTCAAGAGCGCCGAGCGGTTGGTGCTCGAGCTCAGGGACAAGGTGGACGCCACCCCGGCCGGCTCCGCCGACGCTCCGGCGGCCCGGCCGCGAGCGTCTGGTCGCGACCACGTGGTCGAGGCGCTGGTCGGGCTCGGGTTCGCGGCCAAGCAGGCTGAGCAGGCCGTCAACGCGGTGCTCGATGGAAACGGCGGTGGGAACGGCGCTCCGGTGGACACCGGGGTGACCCTGCGCGCGGCGCTGGCCAGCCTTGGCCGGTCCGGGTGACGGATCCCGCGGTGTCGGCGCAGGTCGAGCCGGAGGACGTCGAGGTCGAGGCGTCGTTGCGCCCCCGAAGGCTGACCGAGTTCATCGGCCAGCCCCGGGTGCGCGAGCAGCTCGACCTGGTGCTGCAGGGTGCCCAGTTGCGGGGCGAGCCACCTGATCACGTGCTGCTGTCCGGCCCGCCTGGACTGGGCAAGACCAGCCTGGCGATGATCATCGCGGCTGAGCTGGGGGCCGCGCTCAGGATCACCTCGGGTCCGGCGTTGGAGCGGGCCGGCGATCTGGCGGCGATGCTGTCCAACCTGATGCCCGGCGACGTGTTGTTCATCGACGAGATACACCGTATCGCCCGCCCGGCCGAAGAGATGCTCTACCTGGCGATGGAGGACTTCCGGGTCGACGTGGTGGTGGGCAAGGGCCCGGGGGCGACCAGCATCCCGCTGGACATCGCGCCGTTCACACTGGTTGGCGCCACCACCCGGGCAGGCGCGCTGACCGGGCCGCTGCGCGACCGGTTCGGCTTCACCGCGCACATGGAGTTCTACGAGCCGGACGAGCTGGAGCTGGTGCTGCGCCGTGCCGCCGGCATCCTGGGGGTCGACCTGCGCTGCGACGGGGCGGTCGAGATCGCCGGCCGTTCCCGGGGCACCCCGCGCATCGCGAACCGGCTCTTGCGCCGGGTGCGGGACTACGCCGAGGTCCGCGCTGACGGTGCCGTCACCCGCGAGGTGGCCCGCGCCGCGCTGGCCGTCTACGACGTCGATGAGCTCGGGCTGGACCGGTTGGACCGGGCGGTGCTGACCGCCCTGGTGCGTTCGTTCGGCGGCGGCCCGGTGGGCGTGTCGACGCTGGCCGTCGCGGTCGGGGAGGAACCAGCTACCGTGGAGGAGGTTTGCGAGCCTTACCTGGTGCGGGCCGGCATGCTGGCCCGCACTTCGCGGGGCCGGGTGGCCACCGCCGGCGCTTGGCGGCACCTCCATCTGGAGCCGCCGCCGAACGCTGTCGGAGAGCAGTTCGAGCCACCGCCGGCGCTGTTCGGTCCGTGAGGCTGACAAACAACTACTGCCGCCACGAGAGACACGGCGCCACGAACACATGGCGCCACGAGAGACACGGAGACCATGGGCAACATCGGGAACGCGTTCATCCCCATCATGCTGCTGCTGTTCGTCGGCATGATCTTCCTGTCGGGCCGCAAACAGCGGAAACAGGCTCAGGAAGTGCAGCAGATGCAGTCCGAGCTGGCCAATGGCGATGTGGTGATCACCACCTCGGGGCTGCGTGGCACCGTGGTGGACGCCAGCTACGAGGAGACCATCGACCTGGAGATCGCCCCGGGCGTGGTCACCACCTGGGTGCGCCCGGCGGTCCGGGAAAGGGTGAACCCGGCGACCGGCTCTGGCGCCGAGGCCTCGCCCGAGGGTGAGATTGCCGGCGATTCGGCCGCTGAGCGCCCCGGCGCCTGAGCACCAGCAGCGCCGGGCACTGCGACCGTCACTCGGTCGGGTGACAGAGAATCGAACGCCCGCTGTGGAGGACGCCACTTCGTACCTTCCTCCACAGCGGCCAACGCGGTCGTTCGAAGAGAGAGGAAGATCGAACGGCTCGCCATCGATGCTGGACAGGCGCACTGAGCGCCTTGATTCTGATGCCAGTTCTCGGTTTGGTGTCACTCACCGGGGAGGCTGCCGCGACGCTTGTCTCCCCGTCGGTGGAGCCCTGCGGGCCGGACGGTTGGGCTAAGATCAACGACGGCATTGGCGAGCAGTACTCCCCATGGCTCGATACAGCGAAGGGCCTCGATTATCAACGCTTGATCCAATTCCGCGCTCTCGGCGGTGAGCGCGCCAGGGAGTGCGCGACGGGTCGGGAGGCGAGGTTCGACTACGCGGGCGCGTACCGGCTGAAGTCTTGTCTCAAGCCGACTGCATGCCAGCTCACTGGATGGATCGAATACGGCGAGAACCCTGGCCCAGATCCGGGCCACCGATTCCCTGACCAGGCAGTGGGTTGGGATCGGTTCTACAAGATCTTCCGGTCCTGGGCGATTGGGTCGGGTCCCCCTCGGGGTTAGGCGGGTGAGGGGCCGAGAGTGGCCTGCGACGGCATCGGTAGCATCGGTGCCGCCCCTCAGCCCCGGGTGTTGCGGGGTATGCGCTTCCTAGGAGATCGATAGCATTGGCACCACCGGCCGGGCTGGACCGCCCATGGCGGTACCTGGCGGCGTTCGTCGGCATCGTCGTCCTGCTCTACGCGCTGGTGTTCTTCACCGGCGGCGGTAAGGCTCGCCCCAAGCTGGGCATCGACCTCGAGGGCGGTACCCGGGTCACGCTGACCGCCCGAACCACCACTGGCGCCCCGCCGACCAAGGAACAGCTCCTCCTTGCTCGCAGCATCATCGACCAGCGGGTCAATGGTCTGGGGGTGGTCGGCGCCGAGGTGGTGCAGGACGGCAACAACCTGACCATCACGGTTCCCGGTCAGAACGGTGAGAAGGCCAAGGACCTAGGCCAGACCGCGCAGCTGCGCTTCCGTGCTGTGCTGGCCGGGCCTATCGAGGCCAAACCGCCGACAACGCCCGGCGCTGCGCCTGGTACAGCCGCCCCGGGTACAGCCGCCCCGGGTACAGCCGCCCCGGGTACAGCGGCCCCGGGTACAGCGGCCCCGCCGAAGTCGACTGTGCCCACTGTGCCCACCGCGCCCAAGTCGACCGCGCCCACCGCGCCAAAGTCGACCGCGCCCACCCCGCCGAAGTCGACTGTGCCCACCGCACCGAAGTCTGTGGCCCCCAACCCATCCAAGGCGCCCGGGCCAGGCTTGTCGGCGCCGCACGCGGTGCCCTTCGATCTGGCGCAGCCGAGCCCCGCGCCGCCGCCAGCACCCGCGCCGCCGCCAGCACCCATACCGTCGCCAGCACCCACACCACAGGCGCCCGCACGGACGGCACTGGCCCCACCGAGCGCCGCTGACCCGGAGCTGGCCAAGGAGATCGAGCAGGCCAAGGCCACCCGGCAGAGCACCGACGAGAAGACGCAGGTGCAGGCGATCCAGGAGCTGCAGTGCAGCGCCAACGACGTACTGCGCGGGTACGACGATCCGACCAAGCCGTTGGTGGCCTGCAACCGGAAGGGGACCGAGAAGTACTTGCTCGGCCCATCGTTCCTCGACGGCACGGAGATCAACTCGGCCGCCTATGGGCGGGACAAGCAAGGTGCTGGATACGTCGTCGACTTGACGTTCAAGAGCGAAGGTGACCGGATCTGGGCTGCCTACACCACCGCCAACAATGCAAAGCTGCCACCAGGCCCGGACATGCACCCGGACTCGGCGTTCGTGCTGGACGCCCAGGTTGTCTCCGCACCACGGATTGCCGCCCCGATCTTCGGTAGTACACAGATCACTGGCTCGTTCTCGCAGGCTGAGGCGAGGGACCTGGCCGGGGTGCTCAAGTACGGTTCGCTGCCGCTGTCATTCGGCACCTCCGATGCGGAGACGGTGTCGGCCACCCTGGGGCTCGCCTCGCTGGAGGCGGGGCTGCTCGCCGGCGGGATCGGGCTGGCGCTGGTGTTCGTCTACTGCCTGTTCTACTACCGGGCGCTGGGCGTGCTGACCATCCTGTCGCTGGTGTGCTCAGGTGCGGTGGTCTACGCGATGCTGGTGCTGCTGGGGCGTTCCATCGGGTTCACCTTGGACCTGGCCGGGGTGGCCGGGTTCATCGTCGCCATCGGAATCACGGCCGACTCGTTTGTGATCTTCTTCGAACGGCTCAAGGACGAGGTGCGTGAGGGACGCAGCTTCCGCAACGCCGTGCCGAGGAGCTGGGTGCGGGCCCGGCGGACGATCCTGTCCGCCGATGCGGTCAGCTTCCTGGCCTCGGCCGTGCTCTACATCCTGGCTGTGGGCCAGGTGCGGGGTTTTGCGTTCACCCTCGGCATGTCCACCGTGCTGGATCTCGTGGTGGTGTTCCTGGTGACCCATCCGCTGGTGGCGGCGGCCTCCAAGTCGAAGGTGTTGAGCAGCCCCACCTGGTCCGGGCTGGGCGCGGTCGCCAAGATTGGCGCGATCCGGCGGCGAGCGGCCGCGGCCGCCGCGAAGGGAGCCTGAGATGGCCAAGTCCAACGGCATGTTCGCGGGGCTCTACACTGGTACCGGCGCGTTCGACATCGTCGGCAAGCGCACCAGGGGCTACCTCGTGTTCGGGTTGCTCGTGCTGGTGTGTGTCGGGTCGATGGTGTTCAAGGGCTTCAACCTGAGCATCGACTTCGTCGGCGGTAGCCGCATCCAGTTCCCGGCAGTCGGGATCAGCGGAGACTCCTCGAACCAGCACATCGGACAGGTCGTCGCGGACGCCATCGGCAAACCGCCGGAGTCGGTGCAGCGGGTCGGAACCGGTCCGTCCGAGGCGGTGCTGATCCGGGTCGAGTCGCTGGACCGCCCACAGGCGGTCAAGGTCAAGGAGGCGCTGTTCGAGGCGTTCAAGCCACGCGGTGCCAACGGCCAGCCGAGCGCGAGCGCGATCAGTGACAGCGCGGTGTCGTCGAGCTGGGGTGGTGAGATCACCAGGCAGGCCATGATCGCGCTTGCGGTCTTCATGGTGCTGGTGACGTTGTTCCTGGCGCTCTACTTCGAGCGCGACATGGCGATCGCGGCAGTGGTCGCGCTGGCCCACGACCTGATCGTGACCGCCGGGGTGTACTCGATTGTGGGCTTCGAGGTCAGCCCGTCCACCGTGATCGGGTTGCTGACCATCCTGGGGTTCTCGCTGTACGACACCGTGGTGGTGTTCGACAAGGTCAAGGAGAACAGCCGGGGTCTGCTCGGGTTGACCCGGCGGACCTACGCCGAGACAGCCAACCTTGCGCTGAACCAGACCCTGATGCGCTCGATCAACACCTCGCTGATCGCGGTGCTCCCGGTGATCGGTCTGCTCGTGGTCGGGGTCGGGGTGCTCGGCGTCGGCACCCTGGCCGACCTGGCTCTGGTGCAGATGGTAGGTCTGCTGTCCGGTGCCCTGTCCTCGATCTTTCTGGCCACCCCGATCCTGGTGGACCTCAAGATGCGCGACCGCCGTTACCGGCAGCAGGCCGCCAGGGTGGCTCAGCGACGGGCCAAGCTGTCCGGCACGACGAACGCCGCCGGTGACGAGTTGGACGTTACCGACGACGACGCGCTGTCCGGCGAGCTGCGTCGGGAACGGGCGCTGATCGCGGCCGCCGGTGTGCCAGCGCGTGCGACGCCGAACCGGCGTTCCAGCGCGCGTCGTGGCCAGTCCAGCCCCGGGTCCAGCCGCCCAACCGGCAAACGCCGGCGGCACTGATCGCCCGAGATCGCCGCGAACCGGCGTGAGCGACGGGCTGAGCCAGGCGTTGTGTCGCGCCGCCGGGTTGATCCGGGATGTTCCAGACTACCCGAGTGCCGGTGTCCTCTTCCGCGACATCACCCCACTGCTCGCTGACGCGGAAACTTTTCGCCTGGTCGTCGCGGCGATGGCCGAGTCGGCGTCCGGAGCCGACATGGTGGTGGGGGTGGAGGCGCGGGGATTCCTGCTCGGAGCCGCGGTGGCCTACGCCGCCGGGCTCGGAGTCGTGCCGATCCGCAAGGCTGGCAAGCTGCCAGCGGTGGCGGCCCGCCGGGACTATCAGCTGGAGTACGGCACGGCCACCCTTGAACTCCCGGCCGGGGTACTGGCGCCCGGTGTCCGGGCGTACCTGGTGGACGACGTGCTGGCCACCGGTGGCACGCTGGCGGCGAGCTGCGAGCTGGTCGAAGAGGCAGGTGCCTCGGTGTGCGGCGTCGGCGTACTCATGGAGCTGGCGGCACTGGGCGGGCGGCGGCGGTTGGGTCGGCGGTTCCCGCACAGCCCCCTGCACACCCTGCTGACCTTCTGAGCCAGGCCAGCGGGTGGCGCTGAGTCGACGTGTTGTCGCACGTCAGCGGGACGGAATGTCAGCGCCGTGCCAGGCTGGCTATGCTCTCAAGGGTGAGTGCCGGAGATAGCTCGTCGTCGGTCTCGACGGGCGAGGCGCCGCACGCCGAGCCCACCCGTCCGTCGGCCACTCGGCGGGTCCGCGCCCGCATCGCCCGCCGGATCTCCGCCCAGCGACCGGCTGTGGTCCGCCCAGTGCTGGAGCCGCTGGCCGGGGTGCACCGCCAGCTGCACCCCAACGCCGACCTCGAGCTGCTGCAGCGGGCCTACGACGTCGCCGAGGAGCGACACGCCGGACAGAAGCGCAAGTCCGGCGACCCGTACATCACCCACCCACTGGCGGTGGCCACGATCCTGGCCGAGCTGGGCATGGACACCACCACGTTGGTCGCGGCGCTGCTGCACGACACCGTCGAGGACACCGGGTACACCCTGGAAGAGCTCGGCAAGGACTTCGGCGAGGAGGTGGAGCACCTGGTTGACGGGGTCACCAAGCTGGACAAGGTCAAGATCGGCGCATCCGCCGAGGCCGAGACCATTCGCAAGATGGTCGTCGCGATGGCCCGTGACCCCAGGGTGCTGGTGATCAAGCTCTCGGACCGGCTGCACAACATGCGCACGATGCGGTTCCTGCCGCCCGAGAAACAGGCTCGCAAGGCCCGCGAGACGCTGGAAGTGTTCGCTCCGCTGGCCCACCGGCTCGGGATGGCCGGAGTCAAGTGGGAGCTGGAGGACCTCGCGTTCGCGCTGCTTCACCCCAAGAAGTACGAGGAGATCGTCCGACTGGTGGCCGACCGGGCGCCCTCCCGGGACACCTACCTCCGCCAGGTGATCGACGAGGTCAACGCCCAGCTGGCGGGCGCCCGGATCGGCGCAACCGTGGAGGGCCGCCCGAAGCAGTACTACTCGATCTACCGCAAGATGATCGTCAAGGGGCGGGACTTCGACGACATCCACGACCTGGTCGGCGTCCGGATCCGGGTCGAGCAGATTCGAGACTGCTACGCCGCCATGGGCATGGTGCACGCGCTGTGGCAGCCGATGCCCGGCCGGTTCAAGGACTACATCGCCCAGCCCCGGTTCGGCGTCTACCAGTCCCTGCACACCACGGTGATCGGGCCCGACGGCAAGCCGCTGGAGGTGCAGATCCGCACCAGGGACATGCACCGCACCGCGGAGTTCGGCATCGCGGCGCACTGGCGGTACAAGGAGTCCAGGGAGAGTGACGACAGGGGCCAGGCCGTCGAGGTCGACGAGATGGCCTGGATGCGTCAGTTGCTGGATTGGCAGCGGGAGGCGGCCGACCCGGGGGAGTTCCTGGAGTCGCTTCGCTACGACCTGGCCGCCAAGGAGATCTTCGTGTTCACCCCGAAGGGCGATGTGATCACGCTGCCGTCCGGGTCAACGCCGGTGGACTTCGCGTACGCGGTGCACACCGAGGTCGGGCACCGCTGTATCGGCTCCCGGGTCAACGGTCGGCTGGTTGCCCTGGAACGCAAGCTGGAGAACGGCGAGGTCGTCGAGATCTTCACTTCGAAGGCCGTCGGTGCGGGGCCCAGCCAGGACTGGTTGACGTTCGTGGCCTCTCCGAGGGCCAAGGCGAAGATCCGGCACTGGTTCGCCAAGGAACGCCGCGAGGAGGCGATCGAGGCCGGTAAGGACGCCATCACCCGGGAGGCCCGGCGCACCGGGATGCCGCTGCAGCGGCTGGTGTCCGCCGACGCGATGGCCGCACTGGCCCGCGAGCTGCACTACCCGGATCTGTCCGGGCTCTACGCTGCGGTTGGGGAGAGCCACGCCTCGGCCCGGCATGTGGTGGCCCGGCTGGTCGCCCTGCTCGGTGGAGTGGAGGACGCCGAGGAGGAGTTGGCCGAGCGGGCCACCCCGTCCACCGTGCAGCGCCGGCGCGCGGTGGGTGACTCCGGGGTGGCGGTGGTCGGCGACACCGGCGGGATGACCGACGTCTGGGTCAAGCTGGCACGCTGCTGCACCCCGGTGCCCGGCGACGAGATCATCGGCTTCGTCACCCGCAGCGGCTCAGTCAGCGTGCACCGGGCCGACTGCACCAACTCCGACGACCTGCGCGGCCAGAGCGAGCGGTTCGTCGAGGTGGAGTGGTCAGCGTCGCCCAACGCGATGTTCCTGGTCAGCATCCAAGTCGAGGCCCTGGATCGGCACCGGCTGCTGTCCGATATAACCAAGGTGCTGGCCGATGAGAAGGTCAACATCCTGTCGGCCTCGGTGACCACCTCACGCGACCGGGTGGCGGTCTCCCGGTTCGCCTTCGAGATGGGAGACCCGAAGCACCTGGGGCATGTGCTGCGGGTGGTGCGCAACGTCGAGGGCGTCTACGACGTCTACCGGGTGACCTCGGCGTCCTGATCCGGGCCGGTCGGTAGCGGCCACGGTCAGCCGACCTTCGATGCGGTGATGGTCACCTTGGTGCGCGGTGTGCCATCGCTTTCGCCGGCCGGGTCGCCGACCCCGTCCTTGGCGACCCTGTCCAGCAGCGGCAGCGAGACCGGTGAGATGGTGCCGAAGACGGTGTAGTCGGGGGACAGTCCAGACGCGCTTCCGTAGATCATGAAGAACTGGCTGCCGTTGGTGTTCGGCCCGGCGTTGGCCATCGCGACCTGACCACGGCCGTAGCGCAGCTCAGGGTAGGTCTCGTCAGCGAACTTGTAGCCAGGGCCGCCGCTTCCGGTGCCGGTCGGGTCGCCGCACTGCAGCACCTGAAGGGAGCGGGAGGTGGTGAGCCGGTGGCAGCTGGTGTCGTTGAAGAAACCTTGTTTGGCCAGGCTGACGAAGCTGTTCACGGTGCACGGCGCGAGCGCCCGATCCAGCACCAGATCAAGCTGCCCGACGCTGGTGGTCAGGGAGACCGGCACCGTGCCGCGGGCCGAGACCCCGGCGCCCGGCGGTGGGCTGAGCGGCTTCACGGACGGCTCGTCTGGCGGATATACGCAGGACACGGTAGCCGGGAACGGCTTGGGGCGTACGAGCGGAGCGGCGAGCTGGGTCGGGATCTTCAGCTCCTGCGGCGGGGCTGGTGCTGGGACCGCGTTCTCGACGCTCGTCGGGGAGGCGGACCCGGCAGCCGGCTTGGCCGGGCCGCCGCAGGCCGCGAGGACCACCATCACGCCGAGGACACCCACCACCACGACGGCGTCGGCCAGGCGGTTGCGCAGGTGGTGGGGCTCGCTAGCTTCGCCGGGCCGCGGATCGGTCGACTTCATGGGTCCTCCGGTAGCTGGCGATGCCCGCTCAGCCGGTGTCAGGGTGCGGTGAGGGTAACGGACTGGATCGTGGTCGCGAGCTTCGGTTTGCCACCGCCGGCCGAGATCGACCCGTCGTCACCGGCCGCCGCAATCTTCTCCAGCACCTTGATCCCGGGTTCGGCGATGGTGCCGAAGATCGTGTACTTGGGGGGGAGCTGCGAGTCGGCGTAGACCAGGAAGAACTGACTGCCGCCGCTGTCCGGCGAGCCCGTGTTGGCCATCGCCACCGCGCCTCGGGGATACACCGAGGCGGTCCCTCCGGCCGGCGCCAGACCGGTGGGCAGCTCGTCCGGGATCGTGTAGCCGGGGCCACCGGCGCCGGTGCCGCTGGGGTCGCCGCATTGCAGCACCTTGAGCGAGCCCTCGGTGACCAGACGGTGGCAGGGGCTGTCGTCGAAGTACTTGGCGCTGGCCAGACTCATGAAGCTCTCCACGGTGCACGGGGCCTTGGACCGGTCCAGCGTGATCGGGACAGCTCCCTGGTTTGTGGTGATCGTGACCGCGACCGTGCCCTGTTTCGCGGGGTCGGTGTTCGTCGGAACGCCGACTGGACGAGCCGGCTCTTGCGGTGACTTCCCGTACGTGCAGGCGCCGGCGGCCGGAGCGGCCGCCTGGTCGGCGGGCTTTGCCGAACTCAGGGCGGCAAATGCCACAATCGCACCCACCACGGTCAACACCACAACCACCACAACGATGGCTGTCGTCCGCTTGCGCCGCTGCTCGCGCTGGATGCGCCGCTGCTGGTGGCGTTCGAGCTTTCGCTTGGCGGCTTCCCGGCGCTGCTGGTTGGTCGGCACCGCTGACGTCCTCCCTTTGCTCCTGCATCGCGCTGTCGAGCTTCTTGGCCCGGTCCGGCCGTCCCGGCCCTGGCAACGACGGAGCCTAGCCACGGACAGCGGGCCACCGCGACCTGGTCAGCTCACGTCCTCCTGGCTGGCGACCAGCGCGGCGACGCCGATCAAACCCAGGCTGACGAGCGTACCCAGCACCGCCGTCGAGGTGCGCGCGGACAACCCATGACTCAGGTAGAGCACCGCGAACATGATCAAACAGGCGCCCACCACGGCTACCGCCAGCGGGTTTCGCCCGTCCAGGATGGCCGGTAGTACGAAGGCGACCAGCACGCCGAGGCTGACCACCAGCGCGACCAGCAGTACCCGCACCCGGTGGCCGGCCGGGACGGCTGGACCGTGTTCATGACCGTGCCCCGGGGTACTGTGCTGCTCTGGAACCTGCGGCAGCCTGGATGCTTGGCTGGCCCGGCCGTGACGTCCCATACCGGCATCCTCGCAACGCCTTGCTGAGAGCCGCCGACTGACCTACTCCGTGAGCCAGCGTGTCGTCAGCTCAGTGAAGGGCGTCCGCCATGGCCGCAGGAGCTCCCGGTCGGCAAGAACTCGCCCTCGTGGGCGACCGGCTCAGGTATTCCTACCGCCACCCGTGCTTAGCCATCGCTCAGTGTGGGCCAGGCTTCGCTGGCTGGACGATATTGAACTCACCTGATTCAGTGAGTGCATGGGCCAAGACGGGATTCATCACGCGCAGCTGACCCAGGTCACCCACGGCGAGGCGGCTCCCCAGACGGCCGGCGGAAGCGGGGCTCACGTGGGCGAACCACATGGTGAGTCGCTCGGCGCCCGGTTGAACTGGCTGCGGGCCGGGGTGCTGGGAGCCAACGACGGAATCGTCTCGGTGGCGGGGATCGTGGTCGGGGTGGCGGCCGCCACCAGTGACCGCGGCTCCATCTTCACCGCGGGTTTGGCCGGTCTGGTCGCCGGCGCGGTCTCGATGGCACTCGGGGAGTACGTGTCGGTATCCAGCCAACGTGACACCGAGCTTGCCGCGCTGGCGAAGGAGAAACGTGAGCTGCACGACGACGCGGAGAAAGAGCTGGCCGAGCTCGCGGGGATATACCAGGCCAAAGGTCTGTCTCCGGAGACAGCCCTGGTGGTGGCGCAAGAGCTCACCGCGCACGATGCCCTCGCGGCGCATCTGGATGCCGAGCTGGGCCTCCACGCTGGGGATCTCATCAGCCCGCGGCAGGCGGCCTTTGCGTCCGCGTGTTCGTTCCTGGTTGGCGCGGTGCTGCCGTTGGTCGCGATTCTGTTGGCCCCGGCTTCGTGGCGAGTGGGCATCACCATGGTCGCGGTGCTCGTCGCGCTCACCCTGACCGCAGGGCTCAGCGCGAGGGCCAGCGGTGCCAGCCTGCCTCGGGTGCTGTTGCGCGTCGTGCTAGGCGGCACTCTCGGACTGTGCGTGACGTTCTGGGTGGGCCACCTCTTCGGTGCGGCCCTGAGCTGACGCGGTGGCTCCCGTGGGAGCAGCTCAGCTTGCTGTGAGCCAGTAGCGTGGTAGTTATGGATCTCGACGAGGCCCGCGCGGTCGTCCGTGAGCAACACCACGCTGTGCTGACGACGATGAGGAGGGACGGGACTCCCCAGATGTCCCCGGTAGCGGTGGGGGTGCACGACGACGGACGGATCCTGGTGAGCAGTCGGGAGACCGCGTTCAAGGTGCGCAACCTGCGGCGCGACTCCCGGGTGTGGCTGTGCGTGTTTCCGGACGAGTTCTTCGGGCGCTGGGTGCAGGTGGAGGGCCGGGCCGAGGTGGTCTCGTTGCCGGAGGCGATGCCGGGGCTGGAGGACTACTACCGGCGGGTGGCCGGCGAGCACCCGGACTGGGCCGACTATCGGGCGGCCATGGAGCGAGAGCGCCGGGTGTTGCTACGCATTGAGCTGGATCGGGCCGGCCCGGACCGCTCCGGCTGAGCGTCCGACCGAGCTCCGAACTCCGATGGTCGCCGGCCGAAGGGTGCGCGCCGAGACCGGCCGACTAACCTCACGCGGGTGATGCGTACCCACTCCGCCGGCGCCCTGCGCGCCGAGCACGCCGGCAGCACCGTGACCTTGGCCGGATGGGTCGCTCACCGCCGCGATCATGGCGGGGTGATCTTCATCGACCTCCGGGACGCCACCGGGGTGTCGCAGGTGGTCTTCCGCGAAGGCGAGATGGCCGACCGCGCGCACCGTCTGCGCGCCGAGTTCTGCGTCCAGGTCACCGGCCAGGTCGCGCTCCGGCCGGCGGGCAACGAGAACCCCGAGCTGTTCACCGGCGCGATCGAGGTGACCGCCGGCCAGCTGGCTGTGCTCTCTGAGTCAGCGCCGCTGCCGTTCCCGTTGGACGAGCACACCGACGTCGGCGAAGAGATCCGACTCAAGCACCGTTACCTCGACCTGCGCCGCGCCGGGCCGGCCGCCGCGCTCAAGCTGCGCAGCGAGGCCAGCCGGATCGCCCGGGAGGTGCTGCACGCCAGGGACTACGTAGAGGTGGAGACCCCGACGCTCACCCGGTCCACCCCCGAGGGCGCCCGCGACTTCCTGGTGCCGGCCCGGCTGTGCCCGGGATCGTGGTACGCGCTGCCGCAGAGCCCGCAGCTGTTCAAGCAGCTGTTGATGGTCGCCGGGCTGGAGCGGTACTACCAGATCGCTCGGTGTTACCGCGACGAGGACTTCCGGGCCGACCGGCAGCCAGAGTTCACCCAACTGGACATCGAGGCCAGCTTTGTGGACCAGGACGACGTCATGGGCCTGGGCGAGGAACTCGTCGCGGCGCTGTGGCGAGAGCTGGCCGGCTACGAGATCCCACGCCCGCTCGCCCGGCTGACCTACGCCGAGGCGATGGCCCGCTACGGCAGCGACAAGCCCGACCTGCGCTTCGAGGTCGAGCTGACCGAGCTGACCGAGTACTTCGCCGACACCAACTTCCGGGTGTTCCAGAACCCGTACGTGGGCGCCGTGGTCATGCCCGGTGGGGCCTCGCAAGCTCGTCGTCAGCTCGACGCCTGGCAGGAGTGGGCCAAGCAGCGCGGCGCCCGGGGGCTGGCGTATGTGCTGGTCGGCGAGGACGGCGCACTCGACGAGCGCGGCCCGGTGGTCAAGAACCTGTCCGAGGCCGAACGCGACGGCCTGGTCAAGGTGGTCGGAGCCGGGCCGGGGGACTGCATCTTCTTCGCCGCTGGTCACCCAGCTGACGCCCGCGCGCTGCTCGGCGCCGCCCGGGCAGAGATCGCCCGCCGCTGCGGGCTCCTTGACGAGAACGCCTGGTCGTTCGTCTGGGTGGTGGACGCGCCGATGTTCGAGCGCATCCGCGACGACAAGGGCTCTCTTGACAACCCAGAGCTGGGCTGGACCGCCGTGCACCACCCGTTCACCTCACCGAACGCGGACTGGACCGACCGGTTCGAGGAGGCGCCGGACCAGGCACTGGCCTACGCCTACGACATCGTCTGCAACGGAGTCGAGCTCGGTGGTGGGTCCATCCGTATCCACCGCTCTGACGTGCAGGAGCGGGTGTTCACGCTGCTTGGCATGGACGAGGCCCAGCAGCGGGAGAAGTTCGGCTTCCTGCTTGACGCGTTCGCGTACGGCCCGCCGCCGCACGGCGGCATCGCGATCGGCTGGGACCGTACCTGCATGCTGCTCACCGGGGCCGAGTCGCTGCGCGAGGTGATCGCGTTCCCGAAGAGCGGCGGCGGGTACGACCCGCTGACCGCCGCACCGGCGCCGATCACGCCGGAGCAGCGCAAGGAGGCCGGTATCGACGCCGCCCCGGTCCGTTCTCGCTGATCATCGCGTTGCTGGCCGGCGCGGCCGGGATCCTGTCCCTGACCTCGGCGAAGTCCAGTGCCTTGGTCGGGGTTTTCATCTCGGTGACGACGGTGCCGGCGGCGGCGTTCGTCGCGGTGGCCACCGTGGAGGGGGAGTGGCAGCGGTCCCTCTCGTCCCTGGCGCAGCTGCTGGTGAACCTGGTGGGCATCGTGGTGGCCGCCGCCTCGTGCTCTGGCTCAACCCGTCGACCAGACGACGCGAGCGGCGCTGACAGCCGCCGAGCGGCGAGTTGGGCGACTCGGGGCGCTCGACGCTGCATAAGAGTGTGCGGTCGCGGGTAGTGTCGGATGTGATGACGCGTCCGATCACCGACAGCGGATCGGCCGAGGCGTTGCCGCCGGCGGCGGTGGTGCGTGCGCTGAACCTGGCGGAGCAGTTGCTCACCCGCAGGCACGGCGCCACCGTCACGTTGGCCGATCCGGAAGATCTGGGCGGTAGCGCCCGTTCCGTGGTGCTACGGGCACGGGTGGCGGAGAATCCCTTCGGCCTGCCACGACACCTGGTGATCAAGCACTACCAGGGTGACGCGGAGCCGGGGCTGGCCGATCGGTTCCGGTTCGAGGCGGCGAGCTGCCAGTTGTTCACCGCACTGCCGGTCGACTGCCGACCGAGCCCGGTGCTGTTCGCCCACGACCCGCAGAATCGGCTGCTGGTGCTGGAGGATCTGGGGCGCTCTTCGACGTTGGCCGACAAGCTGTTCGCCGACGACCCGGAGGCAGCCGAGCGGTGCCTGCTCGCCTGGGCGCGCGCGCTGGGCAAGGTACACGCGGTGACCGCGGGGCGGGAGAACGACTTCGGTGCGCTGCTGCGGCGGTTGGGTGTGCGAGCCTGGCGCGACCCGATGGCGGACGAGGCCCGCAATGCCCTGGCAGTGGTGCCCGAACTGGTCTCCGGCGGGCTCGGTGTGACGGTGAGCGCGGCGGCCGCGACCGAAGCGCGCGGGGTGGTCCGACTGCTCGGCGGTACCCGATATCGAGCTTTCAGCCCGTCGGACAGCTGCCCGGACAATATCCTCGTCACCAGCAAGGGGATCCGCTTCGTCGACTTCGAGTGGGGCTGCTTCCGGGACGTGGTGCTGGACGCGGCGTACACCCGGGTGCCGTTTCCGGCGTGTGAGAGCAGTTTCGCGCTGCCGGCCGGGATGTCCGAGGCGATGCTCGCGGCGTGGCGCCCCGAGGTGAGCCGGGTCTGGCCGGACCTGGACGATCCCGGGCGGCTGGCCAGTCGGCTGCTCGACGCGCAGCTGCTCTGGGTATGGCTGAGTACCATGCTGCTGCTCCCGCCAGGGTTGGCGGTGGATGGGCCGGTCGGTCGGGATGCCACCCGGTCGCCAAGGGCGCTGCTCGCGCTCGCCCACTACTGGTCCCGGTTGGCGGTGGACGCCGAGCAGGGAGATCGGCCGGCGACCGTTGAGCTGGCCGTTGCCGTGGTCGCCGCGTTGCGGGGCAAGCTCGGTGACGGGCCGACCGAGCTGCCACTGTTCCCGGCGTTTCGGGGCCGGCTGGCCGTTCCGGGCTAAGCGCTGGTCAATCACACCGAGCTTACGCCGAACACTCTTCCAGGAACTGGGCCATGCGCCCCAGCGCCTCCTCCAGTAACGGCAGTGCGGTGGCGTAGGAGCAGCGGATGTGGCCCTCACCTGGGGCGCCGAACACGCTGCCGGGTACCACGGCCACCCGGTGGCGGTGCAGCAGCTGCTCGGCGAAGGCCTCCGAGTCCAGCCCGCTGGACCGGATGGACGGGAACGCGTAGAAGGCGCCGCCGGGTTCCGGGCAGTCCAGCCCGATCTCGCGCAGGCCCTTGACGAACACCCGCCGCCGCCGGTCGTAGTCCGAGACCATCTCGTTCACGTCGTCACCGGCGGCCGACAGCGCCTCGACGGCGGCCAGCTGGGACACGTGCGGCGCGCAGAGCATCGTGTACTGGTGCATCCGCAGCGCCAGCTCCGCGATGGCGGTCGGTGCACACAGGTAGCCCACCCGCCAGCCGGTCATGGCGTGCGCCTTGGAGAAGCCGCCGAGCACCACGGTGCGTTCCCTGGCATCGGGCAGCGACGCCAGGCAGGTGTGCACGCCGACATAGGTGAGCCGGTCGTAGATCTCGTCGGAGATCAGGTACAGGTCGTGCTTCTCCGCCAGCGCGACCAGGGCGGTCAGGTCGTCGCGAGTCTGGACCGCGCCGGTGGGATTGGCCGGCGAGCCGATGAGGATCGCTTTGGTGCGCCCGGTGACCGCCGCCTCGATGACGTCCAACCGCAACCGGAAGCCGTCGTCGGCGAAGGTGGGAACCGGTACCGGCTGGCCGCCCGCGAACGACACACAGGGCTGGTAGGCCACGTAGCAGGGCTCCGGGACGATCACCTCATCACCCGGCTCCAGCAGCACCCGCAGCGTCAGGTCCAGACCTTCGGAGACCCCGGCGGTGATCACGCACTCGGTGTCGGGGGAGTAGCCGACCTGGTAACGGCCGGCCAGCTCGGCGCAGATCAGCTCGCGCAGCTGGCGCAGGCCGGCGTTGGAGGTGTAGGTGGTGGCGCCGCGTTCGAGTGCCCAGATGCCGGCCTCCCGGATCCGCCACGGGGTGACGAAGTCGGGCTCGCCCACCCCGAGGGAGATGACGTCGTCCATCAGGGCGGCGATGTCGAAGAACCGGCGGATCCCGGACGGCGGACAGTTCGAGATGACGCTGTTGAGCGGCTTCACGGCATCACCGGAAGCCGATGGTCGGGCTCCGGTTCCAAGAACGCATCCCCGTCACGCTTGTAGGTCTTGAGCACGAAGTGGGTGGCGGTGGACTGCACCCGGTCGATCGTGGAGAGCTTCTGCGAGACGAAGTCGCTGACCTCGCGCAACGTACGGCCGGTGACCGTGCAGCGCAGGTCCTGGTTTCCGGAGACCAGGTATACCGATCGGACCTCGGGGAACCGGCAGATCCGGGCCGCCACGTCGTCGAACCCGACCCCTCGGGCCGGGCCGATCGACACGTCGATGAACGCGGTGATCATCTCCTCGCTCGGGTGCGGCTCGGTGTGTTCGAAACGGTCCCAGTCGATGACCGCCTTGTAGCGGCGGATGATGCCGGCGGCTTCCCACGCCCTGATCTGCTCGGCGACCTCGGCCTCGGGCAATCCGGTCATGGTGGCGATGCGGTCGACGGTGGCGTGCCCGTCGCGGGTCAGTATGTCCAGGATCTCGCGCACGGCTCGACCCTAACCGAGTGACCGGACTCGCACCGTGGGACGGCGGCTGGCGTAGCGTCGCAGGTGTGAGCGACGGGCTGTTCGATCTGGACACCGATGAGGTAGTGGAACCGGTGCCGGTGAGCGGCTCGCCGCTGGCGGTGCGGATGCGGCCCACGACGCTGGACGAGGTCGTCGGACAGGCTCACCTACTCGCTCCCGGTGCCCCGCTGCGGCGGCTGGTTGAGGGCGCCGCGCCGGCGTCGGTACTGCTCTACGGGCCACCCGGGACCGGCAAGACCACCATCGCGCGGCTGATGGCGGGTGTTGGTGAGAGGCACTTCGTGGCCCTGTCCGCATTGTCGTCCGGGGTGAAGGACCTGCGCGCGGTGATCGACGACGCCCGCCGGCGGCTGGATCGGACCGGACAGCGCACCGTCTTGTTCATCGACGAGGTGCACCGGTTCTCCAAGACCCAACAGGACGCGCTGCTCGGCGCGGTGGAGGACCGGCTGGTGCTGCTCGTCGGCGCGACCACGGAGAACCCTTCGTTCAGTGTGGTCAGCCCGCTGTTGTCGCGCTCACTGGTGCTCAAGTTGGAGTCGCTCGCCGACGACGACATCGCGGTCGTGCTCGATCGAGCGCTGGTGGACCCGCGCGGGCTGGCGGGCCGGTTGATCCTGACCGCTGAGGCCCGGGCGCAGCTGGTGCGGATGGCCGCCGGCGACGCCCGCCGGGCGCTGACCGTGCTGGAGGCGGCCGCCGACGCGGCGTCCGCGCTGGACACGGGTGAGATCGATGCCGCGACGCTGAAGACCGTGGTGGAGGACGCCGCGGTGCGCTACGACCGGGCCGGTGACCAGCACTACGACGTGATCAGCGCGTTCATCAAGTCGATCCGGGGCTCCGATGTGGACGCCGCGCTGCACTACCTGGCGCGGATGATCGTGGCGGGCGAGGACCCTCGGTTCATCGCGCGACGGCTGATGGTGCATGCCAGCGAGGATGTGGCGATGGCCGACCCGACGGCGTTGCCGGTGGCGGTGGCCGCCGCGCAGACCGTGCAGCTGGTGGGCATGCCGGAGGCCCGGCTGGCGTTGGCCCAGGCCACCGTGCACTTGGCCACCGCGCCGAAGTCCAACGCGGTGATCATGGCGATCGACGCCGCGATGGCCGACGTCCGGGGTGGCGCGGTCGGCGCGGTGCCGGCGCACCTGCGCGACGGGCACTACTCGGGTGCCGCCCGACTGGGCAACGCGATCGGCTACCGGTACCCGCATGACACCCCGGAAGGCGTGCTCACCCAGCAGTATCCGCCCGGCGAGCTGGTCGGCCGCGACTACTACCGGCCGACAGGTCACGGCGCGGAGCGTGCGGTGGCCGACCGGGTGCAGCGGCTGCGCAGGGTGATCCGGGGCGGTTAAGGGCCCGCGCGGCTGCGACGTGTCATCCTGAGCCGGCAGTCTGATTGTTGGGTACGCTGTAAGAAGTACTCGACAGAGAGGAGCTGGTGATGACGAGGGCCACCGTTGCCGGCGAAGACTTCGACTTCGACGCCGCCGACATCGAGCGAGCCGTGGCGGAGGTCGATCCGGAGCCCGTCCGCGAGCACTACGTGGTGATCGGCCGGCGCAGGTACCCGCCGAAGCAGGTGCTCGCGCTCGTGACCGGCCTCGACCGCGCCGTACGAGGTGGTGCGCTGGCTGCGTCAGAACGGCCTGCGCGCCACGGTCTGGCGGGTGCCGGCGACTTCTGAGGAGGCGGGCTCGATGAACCAGGTGGAGTTGTCGTCTCGGTGAGGGTCGCCTATCGCGAGTTGCCGCACGAGATCGGGCGCTGGCCACGCCCGCTGATTGACATCTCGGTCGGGGATGCCGAGGAGGTCCGGGTGCGCTGCCTCGCTGACAGCGGCGCCGTGAACACATTGCTACCCGGCTGGGTCGCAGACCTCGCCGGGATCGACTGTGCCGATGCGCCCACAAAGTCACTAGGCGTCGCGGGCACCGGCACGACCGCGCGGATGGTGACCACGCTGCTCACGATCGGCGAGCACAGTTGGGAGGCCGACATCGGGTTCTGCGATCCGTGGCCGCGCGGCTGGGGCCTGCTCGGTCAGCTCGCGTTCTTCCGGTTCTTCGAGGTCACGTTCCATACCGCCGACTTCGAGCTGGAACTGCACCCGGTCAAGCACTGAGGTCGGCGAGATCGGCCAGCAGGACGTCGGCGACCCGTTCTTCCTCCACCACCCGGCCAGCCGTGCGCATCGCAGCGCCCAGGTCGGGATCCCAGAGCGGCTCGGCCGGCGGTCCGGACAGCCCTCCGCCGTCCGCCATTGCAGCCTGGTAGGAGGCGGCGTCGAAGCGCCACGGCTGCAGCATCGGCAGCCGGCCGAACAGGACGTTGCCGATGCGGACTCCGCCCCAGTCGAAGTCGCCGTGATAGCGCAGCTGCCCGCCGGACGACCCGAGCAGCCGCAGCAGGTGCATGACAGCCGCGCCCGGCTGACCGCCGACGCACACCAATGGCGGGCACCGCGAGGCAAGACGGTCCGCGGCCAGCCCGACGATCACCGGGTTTTCGCAGATCGAGACCGTCCGTCCGGTGAGGTCGAGACGTGGCGGGTCAGCCACGATCTGGCGCAGGGTCAGAATGGTGGGCTGGCCGGCCGCGCCCATGGTCGCCAGCACTCGACCGGTGGCGCTTGCGGAGTCACCGGGTAGGCCGAGCACCAACACAGTGTTGGACAGGTCGTCACGGAGCAGCCTGACACCGGCCCAGACCTCCCGACGCCATGCCGCACCGCTGCCCTCGGGAGTGGCGCCGAGCACCTTGGCTGCTCCGAACACCAGGGTGGCCAGTGGTCGGTCCTGGTCGAGGGCGTGAGCTGACCCGAGCACCCGCTCGGCGAACCGGCCGATCGGTTCGGCCTCGGCCGGCAGCGCGGCCAGTACCGATGACAGCTCGGCCAACAGCGGGGCGGCGGTCTCCGGGGTGCCGGCGAGCCGGCGGATGAGTCCGCCGGTCCGTAGGTTCGTCGCCCACTCCGCCAACACGGGTCGGCCGGCGATGACGGCATCAAGAGCTGTGAATGCGGCACTCCAGGCCCGTTCGGCAGTTCGCGCCTCGGCGGCTCGGTCCCGGATCGGGCCGGTGAGCGCAACGATCGCCGAGGCCAATCCGTCGGGGTGCATCCCGGATCGGCGCAGTACGTCGTCGACGGCGTCCCAGCGCACCGTGAGTCCGGCCCCCGGGCGGGGACGTCGCCCGAGCAACCGGGCGAGCGCGTCGCGTTGCTGCGGGCTGGCCTGGGCGAGGGTGACCAGGCCGGTCAGGGGCTTGCCCCGTTCGAGACGGTGACGGGCCCGCTGGACCAGCCAGTCCAGCTCGTCGCCACCGAGCAGCCGGGCGAGCCGGGGATCAGGGCTCATCGAACAGCTCAGGTTCGCGGTCGGCTGTGACCCGCGTGGGTTCGGCCGATGCGAGCGCCAGCGGGCGGGGTACCGGCGTGCGGCGGTTCCCGTCCCACCGCCAGTTCGTCACCAGCACGGCGGCGATCCCGTCGGTGCGGGCCAACTGTGCGATCGCCAGTCCCGGAACCTCCGGGTAGCAGCCCCACTCGCGCTCACTGGTCATCACCACGTCGAGGTCGAACGCGGCGAGCAGACCGAGATACTTCGCGCGGGCGTTGTCGTCGACGCCGGCGAACGCTTCGTCGAGGGTGACCAGCCGAGGGGCGTGCGGGTTGCCCGCCGACGCGTAGTGCGCCGAGGCCGCCGCGAACAGCGGCACGCTCGCGGCGAGCACCCGCTCCCCGCCGGATGCCGGACCGCTCGCCGCCCGCCACTGCCCGTTCTGGTAGCGCTGGATGACGAAGCGGTGCCAGCCCCGGTAGTCCAGCGCGTCGGTCAGGTGATCGAGCCAGGTGCCGGTCTCGTCGCGTGCGCGCATCTCGGCGATCCGTGCCTGCAGAAACTCCCCGACGGCCGCGCGGTCGTCGACGGACCAGGCGTCGGAGCTCTGACGCAACAGCCGCCGGCGGGCCTCAGCCAACCCCGTCGGGCCGTCCTCACGGGGCCGCCACTCCAGCCGCAGGCGCATTCCGGTGCTGGTGGGTCGGTCGTTGAGCTCGGCGTTCATCAGCTGGACCTGCCGTTCGGCTTCCGCGATGAGCTCCTGCAGAGTGCTCGCCACCTCGTTGACCAGGTGGTTCTCCAGGATCTCCCGCTCCCGCTCGTCGAGCAGCCGCTGGCGTTCGGCAACGTCGGACTCGAGTGCGGCGCTGAGCTCCGGCACCGTGGCCGGCCGGCCACGGAAGGTCACCTCGACCACGATGCCGTCCTCACGCAGCTGCGCCGACGCCGAGTTCCCGTGCCGGGTCAGGGTCGCGGTGAGGGCGCTGAACTCTTCGGTCACCCGGCGCTGGGCACGCTCCCACCCGGGATCGTCGTCCGGGATCTCGGCGAGTTCGCGGTCGATCTGGCGGGCCAGCCGGACGGCCGGGTCCGGCGCCCAGGGTTGCGCCGGGTCGGGGACGTCCAGCTCGGGTAGCGCGATGCCGAGCAGCCCGGTGGCGGCGAACCGCTGTAGCGCGCTGGCCGCCTCAGCACGCTCGGTCGTGGTGGTGGCGACCACGCCGGCCAGCGTGTCGCGACGGCCCTGCGCATGGCCGCGTTCGTCGAGGGCCTGCTCACGCGCAGCGTCGGCACTCTTGCGGTCTCGGGTGTTGGCCTGGAGGTCGGCGGTGACCGCCGCGAGCAACCGCTCGATCTCGGCCACTGCTGCCCCCACCGTCTCGACCAGGGTGCGGTGCTCCTCGGCCGCGACCAGAGCGTCGTTGGACACCTCTTCGGCGCGCTCCGCACGCTCGGTCTGAACGAGGCACGCGGTGGCCAGCTCCTCGGCCGACTCGGTGGCCGCCCGGAGCGCTTCGCCGAGCGCCCGGGCCGCCGGCCACAGCTCGGACAGCGCCAGCCGGTAGTCGGTCAGCCCGGCCCGGACCTGGTCCAGCCCAGCCCGGTCCACCGGCAGCCCGACCTCGGCGGCGCCCTCCACCAGGGCCTCCCGCGTGCTGGTGGCTGTGTCCGCGGCCGCCGACAGCAGCTCGTCGGCCTCCCGCAGCCGGCCGCTGAGCAGCAGGAACTCCTTCGCCAACTCGCTGACGGATGCGTGTCGGGTGCGCAGCGCATCCGCGGTGGGCGTGGTGGCCAGCTCGGTGGCGAGAGTGCTCCGACGCCCCGCCAAGGCCTGCCGGTCGGCGGCGATGGCCGCGATCAACTTGCTGACCGCCTCCGCAGCCGCGCGCAACTCGATCAACCGCGCGCGCCGGGCCGCCTCGCGGGCGCCGCGCCCGATGTATTGCGCCACCGACTTTCGCCAGGCCCCGGTGAGCACACCGACCCGGAACCGGCCGTCGGCGTCGACCCAGGCATCGGCCCGTGCCGCGGGCTCGTCCCGGTTGTGCAGCCCGATTGCGGCCAACAACGCGACGACGGTGGATTCCGCAACGGCGGCCCGCGGATCCGCGCAGTCGATGGCGGGGCGCAGCACCGTGTCCAGCGCGTGGCCCACCGCCGGTTGGGTCGCGGTGAGTACCACGTCGTCGGTGCCGGGTGCGAGAAGTGTGCCGTCAGGGGTAACCCACGCGTCCAGGATGCCGGCAGCCTCCAGCGCGGCCTCCAGCCCCGCGCGATCGGTGTCCACGACGCCCTCGACGAAGTCGACGAGCCGCCAGAACGGGGCGCCCGGCCGGTTGGTGCGGGTGTCGGGGTCACGGGTGTGGGGGATCTGTGGGGTGCCGTCCTCCCCGGCCTCCAGCCGCGCGATCTCGGTGGCCAGCTCGTCCTCCTGTGCCAGAGCGGTGCTTTCGCGCTGGTCCAGGGTTGCCTCCACTCGGCCGAGTACGGTGGACGCGGTGTGTCCGGCGGCCTCCAGGCCCGCTCGCGCCGGATCCGGGCCGTCCATGGTCTCCACCCACAACTCCAGCTCGGCGAGCAGTGCGGCCGAGTCGGGAACCCGCAGTTCGCGCAGGACGGTCAGGTGTTCTCGGACGGCCGCGATCAGTTCCTGGCCGGCCTCGGCGACGGCCAGCTCGGCGTCGGACCGCCGGGTTGCGAGCTCGTCCCGGGCCGCGGCGAGGCGCTCGACCTCGGCG